>JALOTF010000082.1 GCA_025458025.1 Beijerinckiaceae bacterium
GCGCCTTGAAGTGCTCCGTGAGATTCACGATGCGCTCCGAAAGGATCGCAACCTGCACTTCCGGCGAACCGGTATCGCCCGACTTCGTGGCGAAATCCGTGATGATCTGAGCCTTACGCTCGGCAGTCACCGACATCGAAACCTCCTTAGGTTGGAAACAGAGCCAGGCCGGGATGTCGTCCAGCAAGGCCGGGGAAACGTCGCAGGCGAGGCCCGGAACGCGTGCGGGGCTATACAAGCCTTTGGAAAAAAAGGCCAGCCTATTCTCGGACGGCCCTTAGCCGCCGAACTGGAACACGCGATGCGGGCGCAATTCCGCGCCCTGCACATCGCCGATGGCCACGAGATCGGGGCCGGAAAACACCGTCACATGGCCTTCGAGCACAGGCGCGTCGCGCCCGCGCAGGATGATGCCCTGCCCGCGCCGCAAGCGCGCGGCATCGCCGCCGGTCACCGTGATGCTGGTGAGTTCATCGAGGCCGCGTTCCACTGGTGCGATGAGCCCGGCGAGATGCGCCTCGCGCTCAGCCGGATCGGCAATCTCGCGAGTGAGATCGTCCGCGGAAACAAAAATCGCTTCGGAAAACGGCCCGACGCGCGTGCGCCGCAAAGCGGTGACATGGCCGTAGCACCCGAGCGCACGGCCGAGATCGCGCGCGATCGCGCGCACATAGGTGCCCTTGCCGCATTCGGCTTCGAGCACCGTGGTCGAATCCGTGTGGCTCGCGATGGTCAGCCGCTCGATCACCACCTCGCGCGCTTCGAGCGCGACCGTTTCGCCATCGCGGGCGAGATCATAGGCGCGCTCGCCGTCGATCTTGATGGCGGAAAACTGCGGCGGCACCTGCTGGATGACACCCGTGAAGCGCGGCAGAAGCGCTTCCACCTCGGCACGGCTGGGGCGCTTCTCCGAGGTTTTCGTGGCCGTGCCCTCAGTATCGTCGGTCGTGGTCTCGGTGCCCCAGGTCACCTCGAAGCGGTAGGCTTTCTCGCCATCCATCACGTAGGGCACGGTTTTCGTGGCTTCGCCCAAAGCGATCGGCAGGCAGCCGGAGGCCAGCGGATCGAGCGTGCCCGCATGGCCCGCCTTCTTCGCGCGGAACACCCGCTTCACGATCGCAACGGCATGGGTGGAGGTCATGCCGACCGGCTTGTCGAGGATCAGCCAACCATGCACATCGCGCTTCTTGGGGCGCGGCTGGCCGTTTTCTTTGGGATTATTCATCATTCTCGTCCGTATCGGCCTCGCGCCTGGGCGTGAGATCGCGCTTCACGCGCTCTTCTGCGAAAATCTTCTCGATGCGCGCGGCCTCGTCATAGCGGTCGTCGATGCGGAACCGCAGGTCGGGCGCGAATTTCATGCCGCGCAGGCGGCGGGACACCGCACCGCGCAGCGCCTTGGTATTGCGATTGAGCGCCTGAATGGCCTCTTTCTCACCGTTGCCACCCAGCGGCATGATGAGCGCGGTGGCGAGCTTCAGATCCGGCGACATCCGCACCTCGAGCACCGAGATGATGAAGCCATCGAGCGCAGGGTCCGGCGCTTCGCCGCGCGCCAACGCGTCGGAAAGCGCATGGCGCACCTGCTCGCCCACGCGAAGCTGGCGCTGGGAAGGGCCCTTGAGGGGCTGTGTGGGGCGCATGGAAAAATCCTTGAAAGCGGGTGGCGGGGTTTGGACCCGCGCACCCGTCTGATGTCTTCAAGCGGGGCTCAGAGGCTCCGCTTGATTTCTTCGGTGCGGAAGCACTCGATGACGTCGCCGGCGCGCATGTCTTCGTAGTTGGTGAAGGCCATGCCGCATTCCTGCCCGGCCGTGACTTCCTTCACCTCGTCCTTGAAGCGCTTCAGCGTCTTCAGCGTGCCCTCGTGGATCACCACGTTGTCGCGGATGAGGCGCACGCCCATGCCACGCTCGACCTTGCCATCGGTGACCAGACAGCCCGCGATGTTGCCAACCTTCGTGATGTTGAAGACCTGCCGGATCTCGGCATTGCCCATCATCGTCTCGCGAACGGTCGGTGCGAGCAGGCCCGACATGGCCTGTTTCACGTCATCCACGAGGTCATAGATGATCGAGTAATAGCGGATCTCGACGCCCGAACGCTCGGCGGCCTCGCGGGCCTCCTTGTGCGCACGCACGTTGAACGCCACCACAACGGCACCCGTGGCCTGAGCCAGCGTGATATCGGATTCCGTGACGCCGCCCACCGCAGTGTGCAGCACGCGGGCGCGCACCTCATCGTTGCCGAGCTTCTCGACCGAAGCGGCAATCGCTTCCACCGAGCCCTGCACGTCGCCCTTGATGACCAGCGGGAATTCCTTCCGGCCCGCGCCATCCTTGGCAGCCTTCATCAGTTCCACCAGGCTGCGGCCCGTGCCGCCACCGCGTGCGGCGGCCTTGTCGCGCTTCAAGCGCTCACGGTATTCAGTGATTTCGCGGGCGCGGGCTTCGTTCTCGACCACCGCGAGGCGGTCACCCGCCTCCGGCGCGCCGTTGAAGCCGAGCACTTCCACCGGAACCGACGGGCCACCCGAATTCACCTGCTCGCCCTGGTCATTCACCAGCGCACGCACGCGGCCCCATTCGGCGCCGGCGACGACGATATCGCCCTGCTTGAGAGTGCCGCGCTCGATGAGCACGGTCGCCACCGGACCGCGGCCGCGATCGAGCTTCGCCTCGATGACGGTGCCTTCGGCCGCGCGATCGGGGTTAGCCTTGAGATCGAGAATTTCCGCCTGGAGCTGGATGGTTTCGAGCAGCTTCTCGAGATTGGTGCCGGCCTTGGCCGAAACCTCGATCTCAAGCGTCTCGCCGCCCATGCTTTCCACCTGCACATCGTGCTGGAGAAGCTCGGTGCGCACGCGCTCGGGCTTGGCTTCCGGCTTGTCGATCTTGTTGATCGCCACGATCATCGGAACCTTCGCCGCCTTGGCGTGATTGATGGCCTCGATGGTCTGCGGCATCACGCCGTCATCGGCTGCGACCACCAGCACCACGATATCCGTGACGCGGGCACCGCGGGCGCGCATGGCCGTGAATGCCGCGTGGCCCGGCGTATCGATGAAGGTGATCTTGCCGCCGAGCGGGCTCGTGACCTGATAAGCACCGATATGCTGGGTGATGCCGCCGGCTTCGCCCTTCACCACGTTGGTCTTGCGGATCGCGTCGAGCAGCGAGGTCTTGCCATGGTCGACATGGCCCATGATGGTGACGACCGGCGGACGGGAGATCTGGTCGCCCGTCTCGTCGGCGTCGCCGAAGAGACCTTCTTCCACGTCTGCATCCGAGACGCGCTTGACCGTGTGGCCCATCTCCTCCGCTACGAGCTGCGCGGTATCCGCGTCGATCGTGTCGGTGATCTTGTGCATCTGGCCCATTTTCATGAGCAGGCGGATCACATCCACGCCGCGCTCCGACATGCGGTTCGCGAGTTCCTGGATGGTGATCGTTTCCGGCAGGATGATATCGCGCACGATCTTCTCCCGCGATTCACTGCTCTGGTGGCCCTTCATGCGCTGCACGCGCCGCTTGAAGGCGGCGACCGAACGCTGCCGCTCGTCCTGATCGGACGTTACGGAGGTGATGGTGAGGCGACCACGCGCCTTTTCCATGCCCGGCTTCGGCTTTTCAGCACGACCGGGCGCCGGAAGCTTCACATTGGCCTTGCGGGGTGCTTCATCCTCATCGAAATCGGCCGGCTTGCGTGGGGGAGCCGCACCGGGCGTCCGCTGCGGACGGATATCGCCGAATTCCGGGCTGGGTGCCGGCGGCATGCCGCCACCGAGGCGCGGACCACCCGGACCACGTGCGGACAAGCCACCGCCGGCCGGCGCCTGGCCGGGCCGGGGCGCGAAGCCGAGGCGCACCGTGCCCTGCGGACGATCGCCATCGCGGCGGGGCGCACCCTCACCACGCGGACCATCGAAGCGACGCGGAGCGCCACCCTCGCGGTTGAAACCGCCACCTTCGCGCGGGGCGCCATCACCCCGGGGACGGAAGCCACCGCCTTCACGCGGGGCTCCACCTTCGGGACGCGGACGGAAACCACCCTCGCGGTTGAAACCGCCACCTTCACGCGGGGCTCCGCCTTCACGCGGGCGGAAACCACCCTCACGCGGGGCACCCCGATCGCCGCCATCGCGACGCGGGCCATCGCCACGCGGCGCACCACCATCAGCGGAACGGCTGAAATTGTTGCCATCGAGACGGGGCGGGCGCTGCCCGAAATCACGCTGGGGCGGTTCGTAGCGCGGGCGATCCGATTGTGACGGCGCAGGGCGCTGCATCTGCTGCGGCGGCGCTGCCGCCACCGGAGTCGACGGCGTGCTGGCGGCAGGCTGCGTCACCGGAGCGGATGCTGCGGGAGCAGGTTGCGGCGCGGCACGGGGCGCTTCCGGCGGGGGAGCTGCTGCAGCGGCGGCAGCAGCGGCTGCGGCCTTCTGGGCGGCGGCTTCCTGCTCGCGACGGCGCGCTTCGGCAGCGGCGCGTTCTTCACGCTCGCGGCGCTCCTGCTCCTGACGACGACGCTCATCCTCTTCGCGGCGACGAGCCTCGGCGAGAACCTGCGCGCGGCGATCAGCCTCGGCATTGGTGAGATTGTTCTGCGGTTCCGGCGAGCGCGGAGCCGGTGCTTCCTGCACGGGCGGACGCGGCGGCGGGGGAACCGGCTGAGCCTTGGGCTCGTTGAAAACGGGCTTGCCCGGGCGCACTTCGACCGGGCCGGGACGGCGCTTCACCGTCTCGACCACAACCGCATTCGTGCGGCCATGCGAGAAACTCTGCTTGACGATGCCCGTCTCGATCGGACGCTTCAGCGAAAGGGTCTTGCCCCCGCCGACCGTCAGCTTCTTGTCGCCCGACTCGTTGTTATCCGCCATTCGCTTTCCGTCGTCCTCGTAACCCGTTCCCGTCAGCCCCGTTGCGCGACAGCCGCGCGAACCGGACCCGTGATGAGCGCGCGGCCCCATGCCGCTGCCACCACGTCCAAAAGACCTCGCCACGGAACCTGCATCCGATCAGCGATCGGAGGGGTGCGTTCCGCGTCAGGATCGTGAAAAATCCAACGCCTCGGCAGGCTCGGCGTCCGGGGCGGGATCGCCCGGGGCAGCCGGGTCGCCAACCCGGAATTCGTCCAGTCGCCGCGCGCGGGCCAGAAATGCCGAACTCGCGTCCTGCGACCTGAGCGCGGCATGTATCACATGTTCACGCCCCAAGGACAGCGCTAATTCATCAGCCGAGAACGTCTGAACCAGTGGCGGATCGCCCCGGCCCGGCCCGCGGCCGCGCAAATGGCCCTGAAGGCGGCGGCGCTCGGATTCCGAACCATCCCGCGCCTGGATGAGAACGGCAATCGCGCCCTTCATCCCCTCGACCTTCTCGAAGCCCGTGACGACCGCGCCCGCCTTGTTGGCGAAAGCGAGCATCTGCAGGGCATCCTGCTTCAGAAGGCGTTCGACCTGATCGACCAGATCCGCCGGTGCGGACACCTCGGCCTTGAGCGCACGGGCGAAGACCTTGCGGCGAATGGCTTGCTCGACCATCCCCCGGTTGTTCGAAACCCAGACACCCCGGCCCGGCAGCTTGCTGCGGATATCCGCCACGACGAAGCCATCCGGCCCCGCCACGAAGCGGACGAGTTCCGCCACGGGGCGAACCGCACGCGAGACCGCGCACATCCGCGTCGTGGCAGCGCGATCCGCGTTCAGCGTTTCAGCGGGCGGGACATCGGGTTCCGTCACGCGGTCTCTTCAGCCTCCCCGGCCGGTTCTTCCTCGGCTTCTGCCTGGGGCTCGACCCAGCCGGCGGCCACGCGCGCGGCCATGATCATCGCCTCGGCATCGTCGCGGCTCACGCCGAGATCGGAGATGAAGCCCGGCACGCGAACCGTTTCGCCGCCCTTCTTCTCGGTCCAGCCGACAAGATCATCCGTGGCGCAGCCCGCAAGATCCTCGACGGTTTTCACATCGTTCTCGCCAAAGGCTACGAGCATGGCCGAGGTGACGCCCGGCACAGTGCCGAGTTCATCAGCCACGCCAAGCTCCTTGCGGCGGGCCTGACGGGCGGCTTCCTGCTCGGCGAGGAAGGTCTGGGCGCGGCGCTGGAGTTCGTCGGCGGTATCCTCGTCGAAGCCTTCGATGCTCAGCACATCCGAGCGGTCGACATAGGCGATTTCCTCGATGGTCGCGAAACCTTCCGAAGCGAGCAGCTGGCCGACCATCTCGTCGACATTGAGCGCCTCGCAGAAGAGCTTCGAGCGTTCCACGAATTCCTTCTGGCGGCGCTCGCTCTCCTCGGCTTCCGTGAGGATGTCGATGGACCAGCCGGTGAGCTGGGAGGCAAGGCGCACATTCTGGCCGCGACGGCCAATGGCGAGGCTGAGCTGGTCATCCGGCACCACCACCTCGATGCGCTCGCTTTCCTCATCGAGCACGACCTTGGCCACTTCCGCCGGCTGCAGCGCATTCACGATGAAGGTCGCCACGTTGTCCGACCACGGAATGATATCCACGCGTTCGCCCTGAAGCTCCTGCACCACGGCCTGCACACGGCTGCCGCGCATGCCAACGCAGGCGCCGACCGGATCAATGGAGCTGTCGCGGGAAATGACCGCGATCTTCGCGCGGGAGCCGGGATCACGCGCCACGGCCTTGATCTCGATGATGCCGTCGTAGATTTCCGGCACTTCCTGCCCGAACAGGCGGGCCATGAACATCGGATGCGTGCGTGAGAGGAAAATCTGCGGGCCACGCGTCTCGCGGCGCACATCGTAGAGATAGGCGCGGATGCGATCGCCGGGGCGGAAGACCTCGCGGGGGATCAGCTCATCACGGCGGATGATGCCCTCACCCTTGCCGAGATCGATGATCACGTTGCCGTATTCCACGCGCTTCACGACACCATTGAGGATATCGCCTACGCGATCCTTGAACTCGTCGAACTGCTTGTCGCGCTCGGCCTCGCGCACCTTCTGCACGATGACCTGCTTGGCGCTCTGTGCGGAGATGCGGCCGAAATCGACCGGCGGCAGCGTATCGGCGAAGATCGAGCCAATCTCGGCAGCCGGGTCACGGCGCTTGGCGGTCGCCAGGTCAAGTTCACGAGAGGGATTCTCGACATTCTCGACCACATGCATCAGCCGGGTCAGGCGGATCTCGCCGGTCTTGGGGCTGATCTCGGCCTTGATGTCGGTTTCCGCGCCATAGCGCTGGCGTGCCGCGCGGGCATAGGCATCTTCCAGCGCGCCCAGCACGATCGAACGGTCGATCAGCTTCTCGCGGGCGACCGCGTCGGCGATCTGGAGAAGCTCCAACCGGTTTGCGGAAATGGCCATCAATTCCTCCTGACGGATCTGGTCTTTAATGCGCCCGCTTGGGCTTGCGGAGATCGGGTTTGGGCCGCTGCTTCTGCGGGCGCGGGCCCGGGCGGTAGCGGTTGGGTTTTTCGGTCGCTTCGGTCAGCTCGTCGGCGTCCTCGCCTTCGAGCGCACGGAGCGCGAGCTTGGTGCGATAGAGCGACTCGGCAATCACCTCATCGGTGAGCACGAGGCGGGCCTCGCCGATCTCACGGATGGGAATGAGCGCGAATTTCGGGCTGTCTTCCGGCGCATCCGGCAGGCCGATACGCAAGGTTTCGCCCTCGACACCTTCCAGCGGCCCACGAAAACGCTTCCGGCCATTCAGCATCATCGCCATCTCGATCTTGGCCTCGAAGCCGGTCCAGCGCGAGAAATCCGAGATGCGCACCAGCGGACGGTCGATGCCCGGCGAGGAAATCTCGAGATGGTAGGCGCCCTGCACGGGCTCCTCGACATCGAGCAGCGGCGAGAGCGCCTTGCTGGTCGCCTCGCAATCCTCGACAGTGAAGGAGCCATCGGGCCGTTCCGCCATGATCTGCACCGTGCAGCCGTTCTGCGGCGTGATCTTCACGCGCACGAGGCGATAACCCAGGCTCTTCACGATCGGCTCGACCACACGCGCCACGCGCGCCGCCGGGCCGTTCTCATGAATGAGACGGGGCTCGTCGAGATCAGCCTCGATCGCGGGCGGAAGGGGCGGGATCGTTTCGGTCATCGGGCTCCGGCAATGTGGCCTTTGTGAACCTGCAAACTGAAAAGAGCGGGTCCGTCGCCGGCCCACTCTCAACGTGCAGATCGCATGTCTTGAGATTGATATTGCGTGAGATACGCCCGAACGGGGGCAAAATCAAGCGCCGCTGCGGCGGAAGCGCAGATAACTGGGCACGCGGCCCTCGCGGATGGCCTTTTCCTCGTAGCGTGTGCGGTGCCACCCCGCCCACGGGTCTCGCCAATCCGCAGCTTCGCGGGCAAGCCACTGGAAATCCGGGTTCGGAAGCACGCGCGCCAGCGTCCAGCCGACATAATCATCGATATCCGAGGCAAAGCGGAATTCCCCGCCCGGACGGATGACACGGGCGAGTTCCGCCACGAAAGCCGGATCGACGATGCGCCGCTTCCGCTGCCGACGCTTCGGCCAAGGATCGGGGTAAAGCAGGTAGACCGCATCGAGGCTCGCATCCGGCAGGCGCGAAAGCACCTCGCGGCCATCTCCGCGCAGCAGGCGCAGGTTTTCGATCTGGTCAGCCTCGACCTGTCCCAGAAGCTTCGCGACGCCATTGAGGAACGGCTCAACGCCGAGGAAGCCTGAATCCGGCTCCTTGCGCGCCATCGCGGCGAGATGTTCGCCGCCGCCGAAACCGATTTCGAGCACGCAGCGTTTCGGCGCGGCCGGAAACAGGGCCGCAGGGCCTGCTTTCAGCCGTTCAAGATCGATCTGGATGCGGGGGAGCATCTCCGCGACGCGCTGGCTCTGCGCGGGCCGCAAAGCCTTGCCTTTCGCGCGCCCGTAAAGCTGCCGGCGCGGTTTTGCCGCGCCGGATTCATGCTCATCGCGATAAGGGCTGTCGGGGCTCACGAGAGCGCCGCAACCGCCTTCTTCAGCGCCGGGACGAGATCGGTCTTCTCCCAGGAGAAGCCGCCGTCACGCGTGGGCTTGCGGCCGAAATGGCCATAAGCCGCGGTGCGCGCATAGATCGGCTTGTTGAGGCCGAGATGCGTGCGGATGCCGCGCGGGGAAAGATCCATGATCTCCGGCAGAACCTGCTCGAGGGTGGCTTCCGTCACCTTGCCCTTGGCCGTGCCATGCAGATCGACATAGACCGAGAGCGGCTTCGAGACGCCGATGGCATAGGCGACCTGGATGGTGCAGCGATCGGCGAGGCCAGCCGCCACCACGTTCTTCGCGAGGTAGCGCGCGGCATAGGCCGCCGAACGGTCCACCTTGGTGGGGTCCTTGCCCGAGAAAGCGCCGCCGCCATGCGGAGCCGCGCCACCATAGGTATCCACGATGATCTTGCGGCCGGTGAGGCCCGAATCGCCATCCGGACCGCCGATCACGAAGGCACCCGTCGGGTTGACGTGCCAGACGGTGTCCTTGGTGATCCAGCCTTCCGGCAGCACTTCACGGATGATCGGCTCGACCACCTTGCGGACGTCGGCAGAGGTCATCTTCTCGTCGAGATGCTGGGTCGAAAGCACGATCTGCGTCACGCCCACGGCCTTGCCGTTCTCGTAGCGCACCGTCACCTGGCTCTTGGCATCCGGGCCGAGCTTCTCGCAGCCGCGCTCGCCCTTGTGGCGCAGGGCCGAAAGCACCTCGAGGATCTTGTGGGAATAATACAGCGGCGCCGGCATCAGTTCCGGGGTCTCGCGGCAGGCATAGCCGAACATGATGCCCTGGTCGCCGGCACCCTCGTCCTTGTTGCCCGATGCATCGACACCCTGCGCGATGTGCGCGGATTGCGGATGCAGCAGCACATCGATCTTGGCCTTCTTCCAGTGGAAGCCGTCCTGCTCGTAGCCAATGGCGCGGATCGCCTTGCGGGCCACGCTCTTCACCTTCGACTTCATCGTCTTCTCGTCGAGCGAGGTGCGGACCTCGCCAGCGATCACGACGCGGTTCGTGGTTGCGAGTGTTTCGCAAGCTACTCGCACCTGGGCGGCATCCATGCCGGCCTTGGCGGCTTCCTTGAAGAAGAGGTCGACCACCTCGTCGGAGATGCGGTCGCAGACCTTGTCAGGATGACCTTCAGATACCGATTCCGAGGTGAAGAGATAAGAAGACCGCGCCACGAAAGGCTCCTGTCGCTGAGAGGCGGGAAGGACGGGCGCAAAACACGCCCATCCCGGCAGATGGGCGCGTCTCTAAAGCGATCTTCACCAAAAGGTCAAGGTGGTAAAGCGAACAAGTTCGCTCAAACGAACGAATTGGCTTGTTGAGAGAACAGGCGCGCCAGTTGGCAGGCCCGAAACCTCAATCCTTGCGCTGGCCATCCGCCAGCGTGGTCACGAGATCCACCACGCGACGGCGCACCTTGGGGTCCTCGATGGAGGAAAATGCGCGGGCCAGGGCAACGCCTTCGGGCGACGCGAAGAGCTCGGAGGTGTAATCGGCCTGCTTGCTTTCCGCGAAGCCCCCTCCCAGCCCCGTACCTTCCTCGCCCGGCGCACCTTCCGAGAAATACGCCATGGGCACACCGAGAACCTGCGAGACGATTCGCATGCGGCTCATGGTGATGCGATTGGCACCCTTTTCGTATTTCTGGACCTGCTGGAAAGTAACACCGAGGGATTCCGCCAGGCGCTCCTGGCTCATCCCGACCTGAATGCGCCGCATTCGGATACGCCGGCCGACGTGACGGTCAAAATCACCGGGGGCTTTCTTCATGCTGCTGTCGTCTGCGGGCATACTCTTCCGAACTCCTCGCGATGATTGCCTTGTGCGCGCGGGCAGGACGATCCCTACAACGTTGCACACCCTACGTCAGAAGAAGCGCGGCGCATACTCGAATTTTGCCCTCTTCTCCCTAGGATTTCGGGCGTTTAGCACGCGCGGGCAAACCGTCGGCACGCTCATGGCGCCCCCGGTTCCAACGCTGCAATCCGAAACCTAGAGATCCTGCCGCCCCCAGCAGAATCATCACGGTAGCGTAACTATACCAAATCGTTTCCAGATACAATGTTTGTTGCCCTGGAGCCGGCAGCGGAGCATCGATCACATCGATGGTGCCCAAGGGCGCCTGTGCCACCATTCGCCCATAGGGATCGATGACAGCGGAGATGCCGCTATTTGCCGCGCGGATCATCGGCAGGCCGAATTCGATCGCGCGGAGCCGCGCCTGTGCCAAGTGCTGGTAGGGGCCGGAGGTTGGTCCGAACCAAGCATCGTTCGTCACATTCACCATCACCGGGCGACTGCCCTCGGCGGGGGCGAGTTCGTGCGGGAAGATCGTCTCGAAGCAGATGATCGGCAGGCTGCCGGGCAGGCCGGGAATATCCAGCGGCCGTCGCCGCTCGCTCGCGGAAAAACCCCCGAGAACCCGCACGAATTGCTGCAAGCCGATACCACGCAACAGGGATTCGAACGGCAGATACTCGCCGAAGGGCACGAGATGCACCTTGTCGTAGGTCGCCTGCAGGCCCTCGCGATCGAGCATCTGGATGGAATTGTAGAAGCGATAGCGGCGGGCGGTCTCCGGCGCTTCCTCCGCGCGGATCGAGCCCGTGACAAGGATCGTCCCGCCCGGCGCCAGAGCCTGCGTGATCGCCTCGATGGCACGCGGCTCGCGGTCGAGCACGAAGGGGAAGGCTGCTTCCGGCCAGAAGAGATGCGTCACATCCGCCAGGCCGCGAGCATGCGCGCCGGTCGCGCGGTCGCTGAGATCGAGATAACGTTGAAGGATTTCCGCGCCGGAGCCGCCCCGGTTCTTCTCCTCCTGTGCGACATTCGGCTGCACGATGCGGATCTTCACCTCGGGCACGAGGGGCAAGGTCGCGAGGTCCGGACGCACCCCGCCGGTGGGCGCAAGGCGCGCGGCGCCATGGGCGGCAAGGCCGGCCAAAATCAGCACAGCAAGCAGCGGCGGCAGCCAGCGCCCGGTGAAATGACGGTCGGTACCCAGAGAAGCAGGTGCGGCGAAAACCAGAAGCGCGAGGAGCCCCAGACCTTCCGCGCCCACCAAAGCCGCGCCCTGCGCCAGCCAGAGATGATCGGCAAAGACCTGCCCGAATCCGTTCCAGGGAAAGCCCGTCAGCCAATGCGCCCGCGCCCATTCCGAGGCCCCGAGCCCAAAGGCGAGGGCCGGGAAGCGCAGCGGGCTGGCAGACCAGATCATCCGCGCGATCATCACGCCGAAGGCCGGGAAGAAGGCGAGCCCCGCCGGCAGGCCGATGACCCCGAGCGGCAAAAGCCACACGAATTGCTCCCCGCCGATGATGAAAGCCGCACCCAGCCACCACAATCCGCCGAGGAAATAGCCGAAACCGAAGCACCAGCCGATGACGAAGGCCGCGCGCATCATGCGGCGGAAACCGCCCTCGCTCGCGCCATCGATCAGCCAGACGAGCAGCGGGATCGCAAGCGCCAACACAGGCAAGGCGCTGACGGGAGGCAGAGCCAACGAGGCGAGAAGCCCCGCGAGAAAAGCCAGAAGGGCGCGAGAACGTCCCTCGAGCAAGGCGACATGCCCGGCGAGATTGGACAGCGCGAACCGATGGTCGCGCCATTCCTGCCAGAAATCCGCCCAGCCCAAACCTGTTCTCCCGCCGCGAATCGCCTGCGGGGCAGGGAATCACCAAAATCAGGCCGGCAAAAGACTTTCCTACACCGCCTGCCGCAGCATCAACCGCTGTCGTCGCTCGGCGGGCGGGCGATGCGCAGCTTGCGCATGCGCCGGGCATCGCCCTCGATCACCGTGAAGATCAGCCCGTTCGGCGCGGTCAGGCTCTCGCCCTTGGCCGGCAGGCGTCCCAGCAGGGCCGCCACATAGCCACCGACCGTAGAGACGCCCGGTTCGCCCTCATCGGGCTCGATCCGCAGGCCAAGGCGCAGAGCGACTTCCTCAAGATCGGCCTGCGAATCGACCAGAAGATCGCCATTTGCCAGCGCCTCGATACGGATATCATCCGATTGGTCGTGCTCGTCCTCGATATTGCCGACGATGATCTCGATCAGGTCTTCCAGCGAAACAAGGCCATCGGTCTCGCCATATTCGTCGATGACCAAGGCCATGTGGATGCGCTGGCGCTGCATATCGACCAGCAGGTCGAGCGCGGGCTTCGAGGCGGGCGCAAAGAGAACCGGGCGAACGAGGCCGCTCTTGCCGATGGTCGTGCCGGAGGACAGGCTCTCCATCCGCACGAAGACATCGCGGATATGCACCATGCCCTTGGGATCATCGAGGGTTTCACCATAGACCGGCAGGCGGGAATGTCCGGCGGACTGGAAAAGCGCCTTCAGATCCCCGAAGGTCGCCTCCTCGGAAATGCCGATGATGGCGCTGCGCGGAACCATGACGTCCGCCACGCGCGTGTCGCGTGCATCGAGCAGGTTGCGCAGAATGCGCCGCTCTTCAGGCGTGAAGCTGTCATTGTCGCCCTCGGCTTCCTGCTCCTCGAGCGCGTCCTCAAGGTCGTCACGGATCGAATGGGCCGGCTTCAGCCCCAGAGCGATTTTGAAGCGCTCGACCCAGGAATCCCGTGGCGACGAATCCTTCGCGGAATCCTTGCCATCGCGCTCGCGAAGCGGTTCCTTCGAAGGCTCCTTGCCCTTGTTTTCCGGCACGCTGCCGCGTTCCGCCGGATTGTCACGACTCATCCAGTGGCGCCCCCTTCCGCGCCCGCATACGGATCAGCGATGCCGAGCGAGGCGAGGATGACGCGTTCGCGCTCCTCCATCTCCTCGGCTTCCGCCTCCGTCTCGTGATCATAGCCCATCAGGTGCAAGACACCGTGCACAACGAGATGGGCGAGATGATCGCCGAGGCTTTTTCCTTCGGCCAGAGCTTCGGCCGCGCATGTTTCATAGCCCAGCGCGAGGTCTCCAAGGAAGAGAGATTCCGCATCCCCCATTCCGGAGGGCATGGGCGGTGCCGGAAAGGAGAGCACGTTGGTGGGCTTGTCCTTGCCCCGAAAGGTCGAGTTCAGCCGCTGCATCGCGGCATCATCCGTGAGCAGGACCGCAACGGCAGCCTGCGGATCGCCATCCTCTGCGGCAATCGCGGCGAGGCCCGCACGCCGGGCAATGGCCTC
>JALOTF010000138.1 GCA_025458025.1 Beijerinckiaceae bacterium
TCCATCCGCTTCATGGGCGAGGAGCTGGTGGGCCGCACACCGGCCGAAATTGCGCGGATGGGCATCGGCTATGTGCCGCAGGGACGCCGCCTCTGGCGCTCGCTGACCGTGGATGAACATCTCCGGCTGATGTCACGCGGGAAGGGCGCCTGGACGCCCGAGCGCATCTATGAGGTGTTTCCGCGCCTCGCCGAACGGCGGCGCAATGGCGGCGCGCAATTGTCGGGCGGCGAGCAGCAGATGCTCGCGATCAGCCGCGCGCTTCTCATGAACCCGCGCCTTCTCATCATGGACGAACCCACCGAGGGCCTTGCCCCGGTCATCGTCGCGCATGTCGAGGAGACGCTGGTGCGCCTCGCGGCGGAAGGTGATGTCTCGATCCTCGTGATCGAGCAGAATATCGGCGTCGCCACGCAGATGTCCGACACCATCGCCATCATGGTCAACGGGCGCATCCATCGCGTCATTGCCTCTTCGGTGATTGCGGCGGATCGCGATCTCCAGCAGCGCCTGCTCGGCGTGGGTCGCCACAGCCACGAGGAAGCGGAAGCACCTGCTGGCGAGCAGCCCGCAGGCGAGGCGCGACCGGTGCCGGCTGCCCCGCAAGGCCCGATCCGCGTCTATAACGCGAACCCGGTTCTCCCCACGCGCTGGTCGCAGGATGTACCCGCCGCGCGCATCGAAGCGCAGGCGCGCACCATTTCCCGGCCCACCCTCGCCACGCTGGATGGCCGGCGCGTGGGCGATGTCTCGCCGCTTGCCGCGCGCGCGCCGCAGGAACCGCATGTGATCATCGCGGGCACGCTCGACACCAAGGGCGACGAGTTGCGCTACCTCCGCGACATCATCAAGGCGGCGGGCCTGCGCACGCGCCTTGTCGATCTCTCCACCAATGGCCGCAACCAGGGCGCAGATGTCTCCGCGCAGGAGGTGGCGCTCGCGCTGCCGAGCGGTTCGGCGGGCATCGCCTCGGGCGATCGCGGCAAGGCGGTCGCCGCGATGACCGACGCTTTCCGCGCCTGGATGAGCCGCCAGCAGGGCGTGATCGGCATCATCTCGGCGGGTGGGTCGGGCGGCACGGCCATCGCCACTGCCGGCATGCAGACCCTGCCGGTGGGCGTGCCGAAGATCATGGTCTCGACCATGGCTTCCGGCAATGTCGCGGCCTATGTCGGCCCGACCGACATCACCATGATGCATTCGGTGACCGATGTTCAGGGGCTGAACCGCGTTTCGCGCGTGGTGCTCGGCAATGCCGCGCAGGCCATGGCCGCGATGGCGCGCGCCTTCCATGAGCAGCAGCACGGCCCCGCGACGCGTCGCGCTGCGCCGGATAAACCCCTCGTCGGGCTCACGATGTTCGGGGTCACCACGCCGTGCGTGCAGCAGGTGACGCGCCTGATCGACAAGGATTGGGAGCCTCTGGTCTTCCACGCCACGGGTGTTGGCGGGCGGTCCATGGAGAAGCTTATCGATTCCGGTCTCGTGCCCGGCGTGATCGACGTTTCCACCACCGAAATCTGCGACATGATGATGGGTGGCATCCTGCCCGCGACGGAAGACCGCTTCGGCGCGATCATCCGCACGAAAATCCCCTATGTCGGCTCGGTCGGCGCGCTCGATATGGTGAACTTCGCCGCACCGGAAACGGTCCCCGCGCATTATCGTCAGCGACTCTTTTATCCGCACAACCCGCAGATCACACTGATGCGCACCACAGCGGAGGAAAACCGCCGCATGGGCCGCTGGATCGGCGAGCGCCTGAACCAGATGGAAGGGGCGGTGCGCTTTCTCATCCCCGAGGGGGGCGTTTCCGCGCTGGATGCCCCGGGCCAGCCCTTCTGGGATCCGGCGGCTGACGCGGCACTCTTCGATGCGCTCGCCGAGACCGTGCGCGTCACGGCCACGCGGCAGCTGATCCGTCTTCCGCTTCACATCAACGATCCCGCCTTCGCGGCGGCCCTCGTGCAGCATTTCCGTGCTGTGCATCAGGGCCGTGGCCGGGGCGCTACTGGCAGGACCTGAGACATGCCCCGCTTTTCCCGAACGGAACTGCTCGCTCGCTACCGCGCGATGATCGCGCGCGGCGAGCCGATCATTGGCGGTGGCGCCGGCACGGGCCTCTCTGCGAAATGCGAGGAAGCGGGCGGCATTGACCTTATCGTCATCTACAATTCCGGGCGTTTCCGCATGGCCGGGCGCGGCTCGCTCTCGGGCCTCATGCCCTATGGCGATGCCAATGCCATCGTGATGGACATGGCGAGCGAGGTGCTGCCGGTGGTCAAAAAGACGCCGGTCATCGCGGGTGTCTGCGGCACGGACCCTTTCCGCGAGATGGATGTGTTCCTCGATGAGGTGAAGCGCATCGGCTTCTCCGGCGTGCAGAACTTCCCGACCGTCGGGCTGATCGACGGTGTGTTCCGCCAGAATCTCGAGGAAACCGGCATGGGCTTCGGCCTTGAGGTCGAGATGATCCGGCTGGCCTCGCAGAAGGGCCTGCTCACCACGCCCTACGTCTTCTCCGAGGCCGATGCCACCGCGATGGCCAAGGCCGGGGCGGATATCATCGTCTGCCATCTCGGGCTCACCACCGGTGGCTCGATTGGCGCAGAAACGGCGCTGAAGCTGAAGGATTGCCCGGCCATCGTCGATGCCTGGGCGGCGGCTGCGCTCGCGGTGAAACCCGATGCCATCATTCTCGTGCATGGCGGCCCCGTAGCCGAGCCGGCCGACGCCGATTTCATCATGAAGAACACCCGCCATTGCCATGGCTTCTACGGCGCATCCTCCATGGAGCGCCTGCCGGTGGAAGTGGCCATCCGCGAACAGACCAGGGCTTTCAAGACAATCAGCCGCTCGGGCGGCACGCCGAAAACGGCGTGAAACAGGCAGGCTGAGGGGAGACACGTGACATGACCGGACAATTGATCGGAACGCTCATTCTCTGGCTTATCGTGGCGGTGATCGTGATCGCGATCGTCGTCTACCTGGTGAACTGGCTCTATCGCCGCTCATCGAAGGAGGTGTCCTTCGTCCGCACCGGCCTTTTCGGCGAAAAGGTGGTGATCAATGGCGGCGCCTTCGTGCTGCCGATCATCCATGATGTCACGCCGGTGAACATGAATGTCCTGCGCATGGCGGTAACGCGCGCCAATCAGGACGCGCTGATCACCCGAGACCGGATGCGCGTGGATATCGATGCGGAATTCTATGTCCGCGTGCGGCCCGACAAGCCCTCGGTCTCTATCGCCGCCGCCACGCTGGGCCGTCGCACGTTGCAGCCCGATCAGCTCAACGCGCTGCTCGCCGGCAAGTTCATCTCGGCCTTGCGTTCGGTCGCCTCCGAAATGTCGATGGAGGAAATGCACGAGCAGCGCGGCACCTATGTGCAGCGCGTGCGCGATGCCGCCGTGGACATGATGGAGCAGAACGGCCTCGTGCTCGAATCGGTCGCGATCACCGATCTTGACCAGACCGACCTGCAATATTTCAATCCTTCCAACCGCTTCGATGCGGAAGGTCTTACGCGGATCATCGAGGAGATCGAGGAGAAGCGGAAGCTGCGCAACGACATCGAGCAGGAATCGATGATCAAGATCCGCGCCCGCAATCTGGAGGCGGAGCGGCAGGCGCTGGATATCGAGCGCGAGAGCGAGACTGCGCGGCTGGAGCAGCAGCGCGAGATCGAGATCCGCCGCGCCATGCAGCGCGCCGAGGTGGCGCGCGAGCGTGCAGCACGCGATACCGAGGCCGAGCAGGCGCAGATCCTCTCCCGCGAGGAGATCGAGAAGGCGAAAATCGCCAATGAGCGCGCGATCAGCGAGGCGCGCATCTCCTCGGATCGTGAGGTCCGCCAGCGCGAGATCGA
>JALOTF010000083.1 GCA_025458025.1 Beijerinckiaceae bacterium
ATCTCGGAGATCGCGATATCGAGGATGGCCTGCGCGGTTTCCTCCAGGCTGCGACCGAGCTGGTGCGCAAGGTCGCCGACCGCTGTACGGGCCCGCGCCACATCGAGGCTCAATTGCCCGTAGGCCATGCTGGTATGCCCCAGCCAGCCGCAGACGACCATCGCATCGGTCACGGTCGCGCGGTTCCCGCCGCGACCGTAGCAGGCGGGACCGGGGACGGAGCCAGCCGATTCCGGCCCCACGCGCAGCACGCCTTGCGCATCGACGCTCGCGATGGAACCGCCGCCAATGCCGATCGAACTCACCGAAACCGAGGGGATGTACAGCGGAAACTCGCCGATCAGCTCGCCCGTGCCGGCTTCACCCGCCTGCCGCGCGAGCCAACCCGCGCCGATGACGCCGGAGGCCGTGCCGGAAAGCAGCATGTTGACGCAGGCGCGCTTGCCCTCGGCGGCGTTCATCAGCCCGCCATTGGAGCGGGTGAGCAGGGCCGGCGCGGGCACGCCCCGCGCCTTCAGCCGCTCTTCCAAAGCCGTAAGATAGCCCGAGACGCGGGGGTGAACGTAGCCGTTTAGGATGGCCGTGGAGGTGCGCTCATATTCGCGGATCACGCTCCAGACCTCGGCGGAAGTGAAGCAGAAAAGACCCGGCGCGAGGCGCCCGATCTCGGCCTTCACTGCTGCTTCCTGCGCGCCATCGCGCCAGGAATGCAGGAACGAGATGATGATGCCCGCAGCACCCTTCGCCTGCGCCTGCGCAACTGCGCGGGCCACGGATTCGAGGTCCGGCGCGCGAGTTTCCCGGCCATCCGCCCGCAAACGCGCGGGAATGCCGAAGATCATGTTGCGCGGGATGAGCGGCTCAGGCCGCGAACAGAAGAGCGAATACATCTCGGGCATGCGCAGCCGCGCGAGTTCGATTACATCCTCGAAACCGGCATTCGTGAGTAGCGCCAGCGGTGCGCCTTTCCGCTGGATGATCGTGTTGATGCCCACTGTGGTGCCATGCACGAAGCGGCTGATGGCAGCCGGATCGACGCCCTCATGGGCCTCGAGCAGATCAAGGCCGGTCATCAGTTCGGCGCCGGGATCATCCGGCGTGGTCAGCACCTTTAGCGTGGCGACTCGACCGGAACGGACATCCAGCGCACAGAAATCGATGAAGGTGCCGCCGATATCGACCCCGACTTTCCAGTCAGCCTCTGCGGCCTGCCTCGCGGTGATACCATCCATGGCTCGTCCCTTCCTTGCGCTCCGGAAGGGTGGCACGCGGTGGCCATGACGATCCAAGACGGATCGCGCAGAATGGCATAAGTCTGACTTATGTGCGAGGCGCAGTCGGCTGCAACCGGTTCGCCACCGCCTTGCGGATCGCATCGCGCATCACCTCGTCCGCGCGTGACAAGGCGCGGTTCGGGGCGGTGAGAAGCGAAAGCGGCATGCGCGGGCTTGCCGCCAGCGGCCGGACGGACACGCCGCCGAATTGCTGCCAGGGCAGCAAATCATCCACCAGAGCCACGCCGAGCCCGGCCTGCACGAAGCCGACGGCGGACATCGAGACATCGATTTCCAGCGCGCAATTCAGCGTCACGCCCTGCGCGCGTGCGGCGTGGGCGAGTTCATCCGCCGGGCGGGTATTGCTGCGATAGGAGATGACACTCAAACCGGCGAGATCGGCCATGGTAATGTCC
Source organism: Beijerinckiaceae bacterium (assembly GCA_025458025.1). Lineage (GTDB taxonomy): Bacteria > Pseudomonadota > Alphaproteobacteria > Rhizobiales > Beijerinckiaceae > Rhabdaerophilum. The sequence continues at coordinate 1,691 of JALOTF010000083.1, forward strand.
GTGTGCCCGGCGAGGGCATGCCCCTCCGGCAGCAGGGCCAGAAAACCCACTTCGCCCAGCACTTCTGCCTCGATATCCGGCGGAAGGCGGTCATCCAGCGCGAGTCCGAGACTGGCATCGCCCGCGCGGAGCAATTCGATAATCGCCGCGATGGGCGCCATATGCGACCGCAGCAGCACATCGGGATTGCGGGCGCGGAAATCCGTGAAGGCCGCCGGAAGGATCGCCATGGCCGGCGGTGGCGAGGCTGCGACACGCACCAGCCCGGCGCGCCCGAGGCGCAGATCCGCCGTCTTCCGGCGCATGCCTTCGAGGCCCGAGGCGAGGCGCTCGGCATCGGCGAACAGCTCCAACGCTTCCGGCGTCGGGCGCAACCGCCCCTTCACCCGCTCGAACAGACTGAAGCCGAGTTCATCCTCGGTGTGGAGCAGAACCTGGCTCAAGGCCGGCTGCGAAATGTTCAGCATGCGCGCGGCGGCGGTGACCGTGCCAGCGCGCATCACCGCGATGAAAACTTCGAGCTGGCGCGCCCGCATGAATGCCCCATAGGCTTAGCTTATGGAAATACCAAGCACGGTTCTTTGACACGCGCCGAGGGCAGCGACAAGATTATCCCCAGACATCATGCAGCAGGAATTCCCCTGACCTGCCACGAGGAATGCCGCATGGATGCGATTGTGCTGGGAGGCGGGCTGATGGGCACCGCTACGGCCTTTTTTCTCGCCCGGCGCGGGGTTCGCGTGACACTGATCGAGAAGAACCGCGTGGGCAGCGGGGCGACCATCGCCTCCTTCGGCAATATCCGGCGCTCCGGGCGGCATCTCACGCAATTGCCGCTGGCGCATCGCTCGCGACACCTCTGGGGCGAGATGCAGAGTCTTCTTGGCCGTGATGTGGAATTCCGCGCGACGGGCCATCTCCGGCTGATCTTCGATGAGGATGGCCTCGCGGATATGCGGGCCTATGCCGAAGCGGCCTTGCCATGGGGCCTCGCGATCGAGGAAATCGGGCCGAACGAGGTGCGCGCGCGCTTTCCCGGCCTGGGGCCAGATGCCATCGCGGCTTCCTTTTCGCCGGAGGATGGCAGCGGCAATCCGCGCCTCATCGCCCCGGCTTTCGCGGAGGCCGCCAGCCGGCTGGGCGTGCGCATCGTCGAGGAGGCGGCCGTGACACGCCTCACCCGCTCGGCCACCGGCTTCCGGGTGGAAAGTTCAAAAGGCGTGTTCGAGGCGGATGTGCTCGTGAACGCCGCCGGCGCCTGGGGCGTGCGCGTGGCCGAAGCCTTTGACGAAGCCGTGCCGCTCAAGGCCTTCGGGCCACAGATGGGCGTGACCGAGCCGCTGCCGCATCGCATCCTGCCGGTTGTCGGCGTCTGGACGCGCGATCACAGCCAGGGGGCCTATCTGCGGCAGGTCGAGCGGGGCAATGTGGTGTTCGGCGGCGCGGCGGAGCGTGTGCCGGTCGATCTCGATACGGGATTTGCGCAGGCGGATCCGGATCGCCTGCCGGCGCAGTTGCGCGCGCTCATCCGGCTGGTGCCGGCGCTGGCACAGGTCTCGGTCATTCGCACATGGTCAGGAACCGAGGGCTATCTGCCGGATATGTTGCCGGTGATGGGCCCCTCGGCGACAACAGCCGGGCTTTTCCACGCTTTCGGCTTTTCGGGCAGCGGCTTCCAGATGGGCCCGGGTGTGGGCGAGACCATCGCGGAACTAGTTACGACCGGGCGCACGGATATTCCGCTCGCGGATTTCCGGATTGATCGCTTCGCGCGCAACTGAACCCCGCGATGCAGCCTGGCTGGACGATCAGTCCAGCATCCTCTGCACGAAATGGCCGGGCCCCACCTCTTCCATGCGGGTGCGGGGCGCACGCCAATCCGGCGCACGGATAGGGCTCGGCAGTTCCTCCACCGCCACGCCGCCGCGCTTGCGACGCCGCGCGGGATCGGGCACCGGCACGGCGGAGAGCAGCTTCCTCGTATAGGGATGCGCGGAATTGCGCATGACTTCGGCGCGCGGGCCGATCTCCACGATCTCGCCGAGATACATCACCGCAATGCGATGGGCCACGCGCTCCACCACCGCCATGTCATGGCTTATGAAGAGATAGGCGAGGCCGAGTTCGGCCTGCAGATCGAGCATCAGGTTCAGCACCTGCGCCTTCACCGAGACATCAAGCGCGGAGACCGCCTCATCCGCCACCACCATTTCCGGTGAAAGCGCGAGTGCACGCGCAATGGCCACACGCTGGCGCTGACCACCCGAAAATTCATGCGGATAGCGCTGGCCCATCTCCGGCAGAAGGCCCACGCGCTTCAGCAGCGAGGCCGTGCGTTCCTCGGCCTCCTTGGCGCTGGCAAGGCCATGCACGATCATGGGCTCGGCAATGGCCGATCCCACCGTCTTGCGCGGATTGAGGCTCGCGAAGGGGTCCTGGAAGATCATCTGCATGCGTCGCCGCATCACCTGCAGGCCGGTGCGATCAAGCCCGCTCACGTCTTCGCCGGCAAAGCGCACCGCGCCGCCTGTGGGCTCCACGAGCCGGAGGATCGAGCGACCCGTAGTGGATTTTCCGCAGCCGGATTCGCCCACCAAAGCCAATGTCTCGCCTTTTTTCAGCTGGAACGAGACATTCTCTACCGCATGCACCCGGCCCGCGAGCGTGCCAAACAGGCCCTTGCGGATGGGGAAGCGCGTGGTGAGGCCCTGCACATCGAGCAGGGGAGCCGGCTCGGGGCTCACCGTATCCGCCGCAAGTTCGGGCGGCACGCGGGTATCTCCCGTGTTCGGGTCGATCACCGCGAAGCGCAGGGGACGGGCATGCGCATCCATCTCACCGAGCTTCGGAACGGCGGCGAGAAGCGCCTTGGTATAGCCATGGCGCGGGGTCGCAAAGAGTTCGGCTGCGGGCCGATCCTCATGTTTCTTGCCCTTCCACATCACCGCGACGCGATCAGCGATTTCTGCCACCACCGCCATGTCATGCGTGATGAAGACGACGGCCATGCCCTCCTCATCCTGCAAGGCCTTGATGAGATCGAGGATCTGCGCCTGGATGGTGACATCGAGCGCGGTGGTAGGCTCATCCGCGATGAGAATCTTGGGACGGCAGGCCAGAGCCATCGCGATCATCACGCGCTGGCGCATGCCGCCGGAGAGGCGATGCGGATATTCCCCGAATCGCTGGGCGGCGGCGGGAATGCGCACGCGATCGAGGATGCGAATGGCCTCGGCGCGCGCGGCGCTGGTATCCATCGCGCGGTGATATTGCAGAGCCTCGCAGATCTGCTTTCCGACCGTAAGCACAGGGTTGAGGCTCGTCATCGGCTCCTGAAAGATCATGGAGATCGCGTTGCCGCGCACGGTGCGCATCTCCTCCTCGGGCAGAGCGAGTAGGTCGCGCCCCTCGAAGCGAATGGAGCCGGTGATGCGCCCGTTGACGGGCGAGATCAGCCGCATGATCGAGAGCGCGGTGACGCTCTTGCCCGATCCGCTTTCGCCCACAATGGCGAGCGTCTCGCCGGCATTTACGGCGAAGCTCACATCATCGACGGCATCGCGCCATTCACGCCCGACGCGGAAAGAGGTGCGCAGGTTTTCAACCGAGAGAAGGGGAGTGCTCATCGCTCGCCCTTCAGCTTGGGGTCGATGGCATCGCGCAGGCCATCCCCAAGGATGTTCAGCGCGAAGACCACGACGAGGATCGCGATGCTCGGCGCCAGCACCAGCCAGTAGCTGTCGAGGATGTTCTCGAAGCCCTCGCGGATCATCCCGCCCCAGGTGGGGATCGGCGGTTTCACGCCAAGGCCGACGAAAGCCAGCGAGGCCTCCGTGCGGATGGCGCTGGCGAGCCAGAGTGAGCCCATGACGAGGATTTCCGGGAAGATATTCGGCAGCACATGGCGCAGCATCAGCCGCGTATCCGAGAAGCCCAGCGAGCGCCCCGCATCAATGAATTCGCGCTCCTTGATGGCGATGGTCGGCGCGCGGGCAATGCGCGCGAAGGAGGGAATGGAGGTGACGGCAATCGCAATGATGATGTTCGTGACCGAGGGGCCGAGCATCGCCACGAGGATGAGCCCGAGGATGAGCGAGGGGAAAGCCAGCAGCATGTCCATCGTCTGCATCACGATGATATCCAGCCGCCCGCCATACCAGCCGGCGACGATGCCGATGGCCGAGCCAATAACCAGCGCCACGACCGTGGACGCGATGCCGATCACCAGCGAAATCTGCGCGCCATAGAGCAGGCGCGAGAGGATATCGCGACCGTAATAATCCGTGCCGAGATAGTAATTATCGAAGGGCGGCTTCAGCTTCGAGAAGACATCCTGCTCCAATGGATCATGCGGGGAAATCCACGGCGCGAAGATCGCCAGCAGCACGACGATGACGAACACCACAAGCCCCAGCCAGGAGGTCTTGTTGGCATTGAAGGCCCGGATGGTGGTGCGCAGCCAGCGATGGCGCGGCACCGGGGCGGCGGAAGCCTCATGAATGGAGCCGCTCATGCCAGTTTCACCCGCGGATCAACCACAGCATAAACGATATCGGTCAGCATGTTCACCACCACCACGATCAGCGTGTAGATCACCATCATGCCCTGGAGCATCATGTAATCGCGCTGGCTCAGCGCCCCGATGATCAGCTTTCCGAGGCCGGGACGGTTGAAGACGATCTCGGTCAGCACCGAGTTGCCGATGAGGATCGAGAGGTAGAGACCTACGATCGTCACGACGGGGATCAGCGCGTTGCGCAGCGCATGTCGCCACACGATCACCCGCCACGGCACACCTTTGGCACGCGCCGTGCGCACGTAATCCTCCTGCATCACCTCCAGCATGGCCGAGCGCGTGACGCGGGTGATGTAGGCCGCCATGATCAGCCCGAGATTGACCGCCGGCAGCGCGATGGACTGGAACCATTCCCACGGCGTGCCGCGATTGGAACTGATGACCGGGAACCAGCGCAGGGCGAGCGCGAAGCCGATCAGCAGCAGAATGGCCGAAACGAAAGGGGGGAAGGACAGCCCGATCAGCGAGAGGATGCGGGTGAAATAATCCGGCATGCGGTTGCGGTTGATGGCCGCCCAGGCACCGAGCGGCACACCGATCACCGCGCCCAACACCAGCGACACCGCTGTGAGTTCAAGCGTCCAGGGCAGAACCGCCATCACCTCGACTAGCACCGGCCGCCCAGTGACCAGCGACGTGCCCCAATCGCCGCGCAAGGCGCCCGCGAGGAAGGACACATATTGCTCGAAGAGCGGCCGGTCGATTCCGAGGCGCTTCTGCAGCGCCGCAATCGCCTGGGCATCCGCCTGATCGCCGAGGATCACCAGGGCCGGATCACCCGGCACGATGCGGACGACAATGAAAACCAGCGTCAACACCGCAAAGAGCGTGACAACCGCGAACATCAAACGCTTGACGAGAAAGGCACCCATTCCGGCCCTGAACCCCCGGGAGAGAAAGGGCGGGCCGCTTGGCCCGCCCAGGTCTGCATTACCGCGTGAAGCGCGTGTTCTCGGTCACCGGCGGGCCGAGGTTGAGCGAGCCCTTCAGCTCGTAGCCAAGATCGAGATTGTCCCGATAGGCCCAGAGCATCAGCATCTCGTTCACCGGCACGGCGCAGACCTCGGCGATGATCTTCTCCTGAGCGGTCTTCCAGAGAGCCACCTGCTTCGCCTTGTCCTGCTCGGTGCGGGCGGCATCGATTTCCGCATCCGCCACCTTGCAATGCGAGAAGTTCGTCACCGCGGTCGGCGTCTTCACGATCGAGCGCGAGTGGAAGAACTGCGTGAGATAGACATCCGCGATCGGGAAGCGCGCCGCCTGGAAATGTACGACCTGCGACAGATCCTGCCGGATCTGCTGGTGGAAGGTCGGGTGTTCCACGGGCGTGATATCGAGATTGATGCCCGCGCGCTTCAACTGCGCCTGCACCGCCTCCATGAAGCCCATCATACCCGGCAGCGTGGTGTGGATCGCCTTCAGCGTGATGCCATTGGGGAAGCCGGCTTCGGTGAGAAGCGCCTTTGCTTTGTTCACGTCATGCGGCAGAAGCGGCGCGGTTTCATGCGTGCCGAAATAGCCCGAGGGCACCACCGACACCGCCTGCCGCGAGATCGCCGGGCCACGGAACTGCTGGATTCCCGCGCGGTTGATCGCATGGGCGATGGCCTGCCGCACCTTGATGTTATCCAGCGGCGGCTGGGTCATGTTGAGGTGGATAACCGACATCTCCGCCGGGCCGAAAGCCACGACCTTGAGACCGGCGGTCTTCGCGGTGCGATCCACCCAAGCCTGCTCCTGCCGGCCGATCATCAGGTCGATTTCGCCGGCCTGCAACGCGAGGTCACGCGCGGCATCGGACGGGATGAAGCGATAGATGATCTCTTTCAGCTTCGGCTCGCCCCGGAAATATTTCGGGTTGGCGACGAGCTTCACATATTGCTGCGGCACATATTCCGCGAACATGAAGGGCCCGGTGCCGGCTGGCTTCTTGCCGAAGCCATCCTTGCCGAGCGCCTCGGCGGCCTTTTTGCAGACCATGTTGCCGCCATGGTAGTTCATCACCTGCCCCAGCAGGCTCGGAATGGCGTTCTTCAGCGTGATCTTGACGGTGTATTTGTCCACCGCTTCCACCTTGTCGAAAGCGGCGTAATCCGAGGAGAAGGTCGAGCTGTCCTTGTTGGCGGCGCGGTTCAGCGAATAGACCGCATCTTCCGAGGTGAATTCGCCACCATCATGGTGGCATTGCACGCCCTGGCGGAGTTTGAAGGTCCATTCCTTGCCATCCGGCGAGGAGGTCCAGCTCTCGGCGATATCCGGCTCGATCTGGTCCGGCGAGGCCTGCCCAGGCTTGATGCGCACGAGGCCGTTAAACATCCAGTTCAGCAACGCCTTGCCCGGCGTGCCGGAATTGAGATGCGGATCGAGCACGCCCGCATCCTGCGTCTGCATGCCCACAACCAGCGTGGTTTTCTGGGCCAAAGCGGGCCCCGCGCAGAGGAGAGCGGCCATTGCGCCCCCCAGCAACCAAGTCTTCCTCATCCTGTCTCTCCTGAGTTGTGGACGGTCTTTTGCCGGCCTTGGGTCACAGCGTATCTTCTAGGCGGCAGTTCACAAGCATTTCCGCAACGACTGCGTTGTTCGGCAGGCCAATGGCCGTCGCCGCAAGCCGCGCGATCTCCTGCGGAGTGGTCATCTCGTCAAAGGGGAAGGTCGCGCCGATCGACATGTCGGTGGAAACAAACGACGGGCAGATCGCGATCGCGCGCACGCCCTTCTCCCAGCCGATGCGCCGCGCCGCGTGGTTCAGCGCGATAAGCGCGAATTTCGACATGTTATAGGCCACCATGTCGTTGCGCACGCGCTTGCCCGAGAGGGACGCGATGTTGACGATCCGCCCTGCGCCGCTCGCCTCGAGATGCGGCATCGCACAGTGGATGAGGTTGAGCGGCGCCTTGCAATTGATGGCCCAGACGCGATCCAGCTCCGCTTCATCCGGCGCGCGCAGCGTCATTTTCGAATGCGTGCCGGCATTGTTCACGAGGCCGTCGATGCGCCCGAACCGGGCTGCCGCAGCATCGATCCAGCTTCTGTGACTGGCCCAATCCTCGGCGATGAACGGCGCGATATGCAGCCGGGCCTGATCCCAGCCCGCGAACTCACCCGCGAGCTTCGCGGGGTCGCGCACGCCAAGGCTCACGGCATAGCCCTGCCGGTAGAGTTCCTCGGCGATGGCCCGGCCAATGCCGCGACTTGCGCCCGAGACCAGAATGACACGTCCGGCAGGCTCCAGCATGGGCTTCATCCGTGCAAGGTCAGCGGTGCTTGCCCGGAAAGCTGGGCAAAGCGCGCGAGGCGGAAGGGTTCAAGGGCGAAGGGCGTCGCCTCGCGCAAAGCCAGCGACGCCAGAATCTCGCCGCTGACCGGCCCGATGCCGAAGCCATGGCCAGAGAAGCCCGCGCCAATCACGAGGCCCGGCCATTCCGGCGGGGAATCGAGCACGGGCAAAGCATCCGGCGTGAGATCGATGAGCCCGCCCCAGCACCGCTCAAGGCCGAGCCCCGCCAGCACGGGCAGCAACGGCGCGGTGCGCTGAATGAGGTCGGCCACCGTATCGAGCGGCGGGCGCAGGGCATCCTCGCTCCAGCGGGTGGGGTCGCCCGGCCAATCCCCGATGCCGGTAGTGATGCGGAACGCGCCGCCGATCTCCTGCCGCCCCGCGCAATCGGCATTGGCCACCCCGAAAACCTGCTCGAAAGCGGGTGCCGTCGCCACAGTCCGTAGCACGCAGACGCGCTTCGCGACCATCGGAAGACCTATGCCGAGAGGCGCAAGCAAAGCCGGCGCATGAATGCCCGCAGCGAGCACCACCGCATCGGCTACGAACGCCCCTGCAGGGGTTTCGAGGCCGGTCACGCGGCCCTTCGCGGTGGTGAGCCGGTGAACCGGCGCGCCCTCCATGATCGTGACGCCCATGCGCCGCAGCCCATCGGCATAGGCGGCGATGGTCATGTCCGGATCGGCATGGCCGTCGCCCGGGCAGAAACTTGCGGCCAAAACGGCATCGCCGATGGCCGGCGCGATGGCGCGGATATCCGCGCTATTCTCCAGAAATTCCAGCGAAAGGCCCCGCTCGCGCTGCGCTGCGACCATCGCGCGGATCACCTCGATCTCGGCTTCAGTGCGCGCGAGGCGCATATTGCCTTCGCGGCGATAGCCTGTGGGGGCGCCCAAAGCCTCATCCAGCCGCGACCAGCGTTCGATGGCCGCGCGCGCCAGCGGCAATTCGGCGGGATCACGGCCGGATTGCCGCACGCCGCCGAGGGTCCAGGTAGAGGCCATCGCGCCAAGCCGTCGCGCCTCGAACAGCGTGACGGAAGCACCGCGCGCAGCGAGGGCATGGGCCGTCGCGAGCCCCGTGATCCCTCCGCCGATAACCGCGATCCTCGTCATGCTGCGATCCCTCTCATGGCGTGGCGCATCTCCATCGGGTCAATGCGTCGTACGCCGGAGGCGGGCGAAGCGGTCGAGCCGGAAGGGCCGCATGTCGAGGCCCGGTGAGGCGCCCATCGCGAGCGCGGCCACTGCTCTGCCAGCCCCCGGCCCGATGCCGAAACCATGGCCGGAAAAGCCCGTCGCGAGGATGAAACCGGGTAGGCGCGGCACCTCGCCGATCACCGGCACGGCATCCGGCGTGGCATCGATATAGCCCGCCCAGTTCGCGGCGATTTCCACGCCCGCGAAAGCCGGAAAAGCCGCGATAAGATTGCGTTTGGCCTCATCGAGAATACCCTGATCCGGCGCGGGATCGAGCACGCGAACAGCCTCAAACGGCGTTTTTTCATCCAGCGACCAGCGGCGCGGCGTGCTCCATTCCTCAAGGAAGGAACTGCGCAGCCGGACGCGCAGTTCATGCCGCTGCTTGATGAGCGCCGGCGCGAAATCGGTGAAGAGACGGAAACTGTCCGGCACGATTTCGGCCACGCTCGCGCCGCGATGTGCGATGGAATAGCCCCCATCCGCGCGCTTGCGGAAGGCGAAATCACTCGCCCCCACAGCGAATTCCGGCGCACCGCTCACCGGCTTCGTGCGCATCACCGAGCCGCGCACTTTCAGTTGCGGAAAATCGATCCCGAGATTGCCGAGGAAAAGCCGGCTCCACGCGCCGCCCGCGAGCACGGCGCGCTGGCAGCGGATGCGGCCCTTTTCCGTGACAACCCCCGCCACACGCCCGCCCTGAACATCCAGTCCGCGCACGGCGCATCCCGTCAGCACATGGCCGCCGAGCTCCACGACGCGCTTCGCCATGGCCGGCACGGCGCGGAAGGGTTCGACGCGCGCATCCAGCGGCGTGAAGAGCCCGCCCGCGACCTTGCGCTTCACACCGGGCACGACGCTGGCCAGTTCCGCGCCGCGCAGCAGGCGCGTGCCCAACTGGTAGGGCGCGGCATGGCCCAGCCATTCCTCGTGCTTTGCCAGCGCAGCCTCGTCATCCGCGAGATAGATGATGCCCGAGCGCTTGAAGCCGACATCCGCGCCGATGCGCTTGTCCATGGCTTCCCAGAGCCGCTGGGAATCGAGCGCCATGGGAATCTCGCCTGGGTCGCGCCCCATCACGCGGACCCAACCCCAGTTGCGTCCCGATTGCTCGTGGCCGACATCGCCCTTTTCGCAGACGACGACAGAAATGCCGCGCTCGGCGAGTTCCAGCGCCGCCGAAATACCGATGATTCCCCCGCCAATGATCGCGACATCCACTGCCTCCGGCAGCGAAGGCGATGGCGCAAAGGCTTCCATCGAGATCGGCACGTCCCCTCCTGCCAGTTTCCCCCAGGCAAGATGAGGCTATCAAAGGAATGGCGGACGTCACATCAAATATTCTGATGAGTTAATTTGCGGAGGTCCGGTTTTCTCGCATGGCGGAATGTGATCGAGTGAGGAAAACACCGACGGATGCCTCGCCCGATGTCCCGCCCTCCCCTCCCCATCCATGATGAGCCTTGCGGCTGGAACCAGATGCTGCCGCAGCGTGCATCAAAGCCTACCGCGCGGGGCCAGCTTTCCGCGCGCTATGTGGTGGTAGGTGCGGGCTATACGGGGTTGGCCGCCGCGCGCCGGCTGGCAGAATTGGCTCCGGAGGCAGAGATCATCGTGCTGGAAGGCACGGAAGTGGGCGAAGGTTCCTCGGGCCGAAATTCTGGCTTCGCCAATCCGCGCGACAGCAAGATCGGCCTTTCGCTTGCGCAGATGGACCGGGCTGAGCGCGTGAATGCACTGACCGCCGAGGGCTTCGCGGCGCTGAACGCTGCCATGGAGCAGCATGGCTTCGATTGCGATCTTGAACGTGTCGGGCGCATCACTGGTGCGGCCACGGAACTCGGCGCCGAGAAAGTACGCGGCATGATCGAAGGCGCCAAGGCGCATGGCTTCGAGCACGTCGCGCTCGATGCGGCGGGCATGGAGGCAGTCACCGGTAGCCGCTACTATCGCTGCGGAATCCGCACGGCGGAAGGGTATCTCCTGCAGCCGGCGAAGCTGGTGCGGGGCCTCGCGGACAGCCTGCCCGGAAATATACGGCTCTTCGAGAATTCGACCGTCACCAGCCTCGAACGTGGCCGGACATGGACGCTGAAAACCGCCGACGCCACCATCACGGCACAAACGGTGATCCTCGCGACCAACCCGGCCATCAAGCATTTCGGCTATTGGCGCGATGGCATCGTCACGATCTACACCTTCGCGGCCATCACCGAGGCGATGTCGGAGGCTGATGCCGCGAAAATGGGCGAACCGGCCTGGGGGCTGCTGCCCGCGCATCGGCTCGGCTCGACGCTGCGGCGCGTGGGGAAGGATCGCTTCCTTGTCCGCTCGCTCTATTCCTATGAGAAGCCCGTGCCGCGCGACGAGGTGCGCCGCCGGCTAGCAGACAATTTCCACCGCCGTTTTCCCGCCTTGAAGCATGTCGCGCTCGAACATGTCTGGGGCGGCACCACCGCGCTGACGATGAACGGCTCTCCGCGCTGGGGGAAGCTGGATGAGAACCTCTATGGCTCGGCCGGCTGCAACGGCTCGGGCGTTGTGAAGGGCACCATACTGGGCAAAAGGCTCGCGGAGTTGATCGTCACCGGCGATCCGCAGGCGGATGTCATTTCCGCCTATGGCAGCGCGAACCGCATCGCGCCGGAGCCGTTTCGTACCATCGGGTTCCATGTCGTCTCGGCTCTGGAACGCCGCCGCTGCGGCCTCGAGATGTAAGGCATCGCCTCACGCGGCACTCTCCCCGCGGAGGATCCGGAAGCCATGCGCATGGTCCGCCGGGTCGATGCCTCGCCCGCGAAAATCACGCATGGAAACATGGATCGCCTCATGCGCTCAAAGGCGCGGTGATCTTCGTGCCAGCGTTCCTTCAGTGATTAGCGCGCGTTGAAGCCCCTCAGCCGTGAGGTCTCGGCCGGGTGGGGCGACCCGACCGAGTTCGGACAGCATGACGCAAGGCGGGGTTCGCGGCCATACCGGATCAAAGAATGGAGCAAGATTTTCCGACCTGCATGTTGTTGCTCTGCGAAAAAATTCGACCTCCGAACGGTGTTTGAAGCGCTGTATGGCGCGGTCGCTCGTGCCGAACGCGCTTTTGAGCTGCCTGCGGACAATGGCGCAATCTCACCGTCGAGCGGCCCTGTTGACCTGGCGACGAGGAGGCGTTTTCGGGCGTCGGGAACAATGTGAGCCGGCACTCAGGTCGCTCCGCGTGCGTTCACGAAGAGGCTGTAGAGCGAGGTTTGCGCGCAGATAAAAAGACGGTTCAGCTTTGGCCCGCCGAAACAGAGATTGCCCACGATCTCGCCGATTTCGATGGTGATGCCCAATGTGCCATCCGGCCCGTAGCAATGCACGG
>JALOTF010000084.1 GCA_025458025.1 Beijerinckiaceae bacterium
AGCTCAAAGCAACGACGGAGCGGGCTTTTTTGGTCTCTGCCGGGTTCCAAGTCCGGCAACCGAAGAGGCTTGTCCATCTTGCCGGGCGTGCGGTCGGGTATTCCCCTTCCAAACGATGGCTCCGAGGTCACTCTGGTTGCGCGGTAAGCGCATCCGGGGCTTTCCGACGAACCAACGGCGCAGCGTCACCGCTGTCCTCTCTCCTCTCCGGAGGGGCGGGCAGCACGGATGTATCATGTAGGCGTGTCCGCGTTTCCACCCTGCGGCACGACGAAACGATGCACCCAGTTTGACCATCGCCAGAGCGGCCGGAGTGCCGCATGAGGGGATGCTGCCATGACTGAGCGAATTCTTGATTACCTCCGCACCCGTCCGTCGGATGGCCCGCGCCTCGTCGTTGACATCGATGTCGTTCGCGACAATTACCTCGCGTTTGCGAAGGCGATGCCGGACACGCGCGTGTTCTATGCCGTGAAGGCGAACCCCGCCCACGAGATCCTCGAACTGCTCGCGAAGCTCGGCTCCTGCTTCGATTGCGCCTCCATCGGCGAAATCGAGATGGTGCTTGCGGTGGGTGCCACGGCGGACCGCATCTCGTTCGGCAACACGATCAAGAAGGAGCGTGACATCGCTCGCGCCTATGAGCGCGGCGTGCGTCTTTTCGCGGTCGATTGCGAATCCGAGGTGGAGAAGATCGCGCGGGCAGCTCCCGGTTCGAAGGTGTTCTGCCGCATCTTGTGCGATGGCGCGGGTGCCGAATGGCCGCTCTCGCGCAAGTTCGGCTGCCAGCCGGAAATCGCACCGCGCGTGCTGGAACTGGCCCATCGCCTTGGTCTCGTGGCGCATGGCCTCTCGTTCCATGTCGGCTCGCAGCAGACCAACCCGAAGATGTGGGACGAGGCGCTTGCGTCTTCGGCCGCGATCTTCCGTGAACTGGCCGAGCGGGGCATCCAGCTCTCGATGGTCAATCTCGGCGGTGGTTTTCCGACCCGCTATCTGCGCGACATTCCGAAGGTGCAGGCCTACGGCCAGGCTATCTTCGATTCGCTCTGCAAGCATTTCGGCAACCGCATTCCCGAGACGATCATCGAGCCGGGCCGCGGCATGGTGGGCAATGCCGGCATCATCGAGAGCGAGGTGATCCTCGTTTCGAAGAAGTCGGATGATCCGTCCGAGCCGCGCTGGGTCTATCTCGATATCGGCAAGTTCCACGGACTCGCCGAGACCATCGACGAGGCTATCCGCTATCCCATCCGCACGCGCCATGATGGCAGCGAGATGGGCCCTTGCGTGATCGCTGGCCCGACCTGCGATTCGGTGGATGTTCTCTATGAGAAGACGCCGTATCTGCTTCCGTTCAGCCTGGAGATCGGGGACAAGGTCCTGATCGAAGGCACGGGCGCTTATACGACGACGTACTCCACCGAGTGCTTCAACGGCATGCCGGGGCTCCGACAAATCGTCATCTGACGGTTTGTTCTGGAAGTATCTTCAAGCGAAGTGGTTTTCGGTTCGCGTGAAGAAGATACGGCCAGGAATAGAAGAGCTCTCTTCCCGCCATCACCCGTTCGGCAGGAAGCCGGATCGACAAAATCCGGCTTCCGAGGCGCGAGGGTCTCCCTGAAACCGCGTTCGCGAGGGCGCGTTATGGCCGTGAGGCCAGGAGACCGGACATGATCCGCATTGACGATGAACTCTCCCATGAGGCCCCTGCGCGCGAGGCGATGCTTGATCGCGCCTTTGGTCCTGCGCGTTTCGTGAAGACCTGCGAGCGTCTTCGCGAAGGTCGTTTGCCGGCTGAAGGTTTGTCCTTCATTGCGCGCGCTGGCGAAATGCCGGTCGGTACCTTGCGCTTCTGGCACGTCGAGGCGGGGGGCGTGCCAGCGCTCATGCTCGGCCCGCTCGCGGTGGACGAGCGTTTGCGTTCGGTCGGTATTGGCGGCACGCTGATGCAGGTCGGCCTCTCGCGCGCAGCGGAACTTGGCCACAAGGCGATCATTCTTGTGGGTGACGAGCCCTATTATGCGCGCTTCGGCTTCCGTCGTGCGCTGGCCGAGCGGCTCGAATTGCCGGGCCCGGTGGATGTTGCGCGCTTCCTCGCGCATGAGATCGTGCCGGGCAGCCTTGCTTCGGCTTCCGGCCTCGTGCGTGCCACAGGTGCGCTTGTTCCTGCCGCGAATGTGGCAGGAGGCGGCCATCGACGGCTCGCAGCTTAATTCTCACGTCTTTAATCGTTTTTGCGTCCCTTGACGGTCGGCTCAGCCGGTCTCCATAGGGGCGCGGATTTTTTCAAACCCTGCCCCTCCACGACACTTTCGCGCGAGAGAGACCGCTATGTCTGAGAACTGGCCCAACCACGGCACCATCACTGGCCCGATCGTGATGATCGGCTTCGGCTCCATCGGACGCGGCACGCTGCCGCTGATCGAACGCCATTTCACCTTTGATCGCAGCCGTTTCGTGGTGATCGATCCCGATGACAGTCATCGCCATCTGCTGGATGAGCGCGGCATCCGCTATGTTAAGGCGGCGGTGACGCGCGAAAACTATCGCGATCTGCTGAAGCCGCTGCTTACCGCTGGCGAGGGGCAGGGTTTCTGCGTGAACCTGTCGGTTGATACCTCCTCGGTCGATATCATGGAGCTCTGCCGCGAGATCGGCGTGCTTTACATTGATACGGTGGTGGAGCCCTGGCTCGGTTTCTACTGGGATACGTCGGCTGGTCCGGCCGCACGCTCGAATTACATGCTGCGTGAGACCCTCCTGGCGGCGAAGCGCCGGAATCCGGGTGGTATAACCGCCGTTTCCTGCTGCGGCGCCAATCCGGGCATGGTCTCGTGGATGGTGAAACAGGCGCTCGTGAATGTGGCGAGCGATCTCGGCCTGCCTTTCGAAGAGCCGACCACGCGTGAAGGCTGGGCGAAGCTCATGCGCGATGCGGGGGTGAAAGGCGTGCATATCGCGGAGCGTGACACGCAGCGGGCGAAAAATCCGAAGCCGGCAAATGTCTTCGTCAATACCTGGTCTGTTGAAGGCTTTCTCTCGGAAGGCCAGCAGCCGGCCGAACTCGGCTGGGGCACCCATGAAACCTGGATGCCGGAGAATGGACGTACGCATGAAACGGGCTGCGGCGCTGCAATTTATCTCCTGCAGCCGGGTGCGAATACCCGCGTGCGCAGCTGGTGCCCCACGAATGGCGCGCAGTACGGCTTCCTCGTGACGCATAACGAGGCTATTTCCATCGCCGACTTTTTTACGCTGAAGGACGGTGACGGAAAGGCGCTCTATCGCCCCACCTGCCATTATGCCTACCACCCCGCCAATGACGCTGTGCTCTCGCTGCACGAACTCTTTGGCAATGGCGGCAACATCCAGCCGAAACATCACATTCTCAACGAGAGCGAGATCGTTGATGGCATCGATGAACTTGGCGTGCTGTTATACGGCCACAAGAACAACGCCTACTGGTTTGGTTCGCAGCTTTCGGTCGAGGAAACGCGCCGCATCGCGCCCTATCAGAACGCGACCGGCATGCAGGTGACCTCCGCCGTCTTCGCCGGCATGGTCTGGGCGCTGGAGAACCCGGATCGTGGCATCGTCGAGGCGGACGAGATGGATTACAAGCGCTGCCTTGAAGTGCAGATGCCTTATCTCGGCCCGGTGCGCGGCTATTACACCGACTGGAACCCCACCAAAGACCGCGAGAAGCTCTTCCCGGAAGACGTGGATTACAACGAGCCCTGGGCTTTCCGGAACGTGCTGGTGCGCTGAATGTGAAGAGGCCGGGGCAACCCGGCCTCTTTCGTTTCTGTTGTCATTCCTGACGCCGAAGGCGAGCGGGGATCCATGATCCGGTTTCAAAGATGGATTCCCGCTCCTCGCAGCGCTCGGTTGGGAATGACACAGAGTTAGAGATACTTCATCGCTTCGCGCACATCGCTTTCCGTGATCTCCTCCATCGCCTTGCGGATCTTCACGGCCTGTGTGGCTTCGCCCTCGCGCATCACCAGCATGATCGTCTCGAGGCCGGGGCAGGCGGGGTCGCCGCAATCGATTTCGGAAATTGTCAGCGTGAGCGGCGGATCATTCCCCAATGCAGCCTCGGCCCAACCGCGAATGGCATCGCGCGCGGGGTTCGCCTCGGGCTTTTTCCGGAAAGGGTTGGGGAAGGGCGCCATCTCGCGCCGCCCTCACACCGGCAGATCGAGCAGGCCGGCAGCACCGGATTCCGCGCCGAAGATCAGGCGTCGGCCATCGGCGCTCCACGCCAATGCAGTAATCGCCGAGCCGTCGCCGCCCGCGCGCACCAGCAGTTCAGTGGCATCTGTCAGGCGAATCAGCAGTACCCAGCCATCCTGATAGCCGACTGCCAAAACCAGCGCCTTGGGGTGGAACGCCACCTTGGTGACACGCGCCGGGCGCGCGCCACACTCGCGCGGCGGCTTACCCATCGGGCCATCCTTCGCGAAGGGCCAGACGATGGCCGCTTCCGCGCCGGAGGTCGCGAGCCACAGGCCGTCATGCGACCAGCTCATATCGCGCACCTTCGCCGGGTAGCCGGACATGCGCATGTGCCCCTTGTCGGCGAGGCGCCAGCCGTGGAGCTGGTTCTCTTGCATGGAGGTGATGACGAAACGCCCATCGGGCGAGACCTCGCATTCGAGATGCGAGCCCTTCCATTCGAGCCTTTCAGGCTCCGCCGCCATGTTCGGAAACCAGAGCTGCACGAAGCCATTCTGCGAGACAGCGAGCCGATAGCCCTTGGGGAAGAAGGCGAGGCCGCGCGCGCTTGATGCCAACGCAAGGCTCTTCATGTTCCCTTTATTGTCGCGGGTAAACGCCTGCCGTCCGACGCTCCAGGCGACCGCGCCATCGGGCCCAAGTGCGAGCGCATCCACCCAGCCCTTGCCCTCGCCCAGCAGCTTGGGCTCCTTGCCGGGGCGGCACTCAAACACACGCCCGTCATCGCCGCCCGTAACGATGCGTTCGCCCGTGATGCGTGCCACGAGAATCGCATCGGTATGCGGGTGAAGCGCCGTGGTCTCGCGTCCGATCTGGATCGCGCCCTCGGCGGTGACGATGGCAAGCTCGCCGCCGACAAAGCCGGCAGCGAGGATATGGGCATCGAAGGCGAGCGATTGCACGCGTTCGGTGAGGGAGGAGGCAGGCTGGATCATGCCGCGTTCTTGCCTCAGGCCGCGCAGGCGAGAAAGCCCTTTTTCAGTTCGTCCTCTTTCAGGTTGCGCCCGATGAAGACGATGCGGCTCACGCGCTTCTCGTCGGCGCGCCAGTCGCGCTGCAGATCGCCGTCGAGGATCATGTGCACGCCTTGGAAGACGAAGCGCTTCGGCTCCTTCTTGAAGGCGAGAATCCCCTTGGAGCGCAGGATGTTCGGCCCCTCGACCTGCACGAGATCATTGATCCACGGCATGAATTTCTCAGGGTCCACATCGCCGTCGATCGCGATCGAGACCGATTGCATCTCCTCGTCGTGGTAGTGCTTCAGCCCGCCATGATGGTGGTGATCGTGATCATGGTGGTGATGGTCATGCGTGCAGCCGGGACCGCATTCATGGTCATGATGGTCGTGGTGATGATGATCGTGGTCATCCGCCGTCAGGAAGGCCGGCTCGATTTCGAGAATGCGCTCGAGGTCGAAAGCACCGCGATTCAGCACGGCATCAAGCGGCACGGCGCATTTCTGCGTGCGGTGGAGCACCGCATAGGGGTTGATGGCCCGGATGCGGGCTTCAACCTCACGCAGCTCGGCCGGGGTCACGAGGTCGGTCTTGTTGAGCAGGATGACATCGGCGAAGGCGACCTGGTTTTTGGCTTCCGGCGCGTCCTTCAGGCGATCCTTCAGCCACTTGGCATCAGCCACCGTCACCACCGCATCGAGGCGGGTCTTGGCACCCACATCCTGATCGACGAAGAAGGTTTGTGCCACGGGCGCGGGGTCCGCGAGGCCGGTGGTTTCCACGAGGATCGCATCGAAGCGGCCCTTGCGCTTCATCAGCCCCTCGATGATGCGGATGAGGTCGCCGCGCACGGTGCAGCAGATGCACCCGTTGTTCATCTCGAACACTTCCTCATCGGCGCCGACCACGAGGTCGTTGTCGATGCCGATCTCGCCGAACTCGTTGACGATCACCGCGAATTTCTTGCCGTGTGGCTCGGTGAGAATGCGGTTCAGCAAAGTCGTTTTGCCCGCGCCGAGATAGCCAGTGAGCACGGTGACGGGGATCTTGTCGGAAGCGGTGTCGGTCATCGGAAGTGATCCTTCTCGGCGCGCCGGAGTTCAAGGCTCTGCGCGGGAATGTCAGCCATATGGGTCTCGCGCCTGCCTGATGCAAGCGGGCGCGGGGTTGGCCCGGTGTTTAGTTCTTCAGCGCGTCAGCGATGGTCTTTGCATTGTGGCGCATCAGCGCGAGATAAGTCGGGGCAGGGCCCTTCTCATCCGTGAGGGCATCGGAATAGAGCGTGCCGCCGAGGCGCGCGCCGGTTTCCTTCGCGAGCTGCTCGGCAATGCGGGGGTCTGCCACGTTTTCGAGAAACACGGCCTTGGCCTTACGCTCGCGGGCGAGCCGCACGATGCGGGCAATATCCTGCGCGGAGGGCTCCGCTTCGGTGGACAGGCCACGCGCGCCTTCCATTTTCAGGCCGAATTCGCGCGCGAAATAGCCGAAGGCATCGTGGTTCGTGAGGATGAGGCGATCCTTGGGGATGCTGCCGAGCAGGGCGGTGATCTCGGCCTTGGCCTTGTCGAGTTCGGCGAGATACTTCTCGGCATTGGTGCGGAAGGTCGCCTCGCCCTCCTTGTCCGCCGCGATCAGGCCGTCGCGGATGTTTGCGACATAGAGCTTCAC
The DNA here is from genome assembly GCA_025458025.1 of Beijerinckiaceae bacterium. Taxonomy (GTDB): domain Bacteria; phylum Pseudomonadota; class Alphaproteobacteria; order Rhizobiales; family Beijerinckiaceae; genus Rhabdaerophilum. The sequence goes on from JALOTF010000084.1 coordinate 6,867, forward strand.
GGCATCCATGGATTGCCAGGCGTGGGGATCATGCTTGCCATGGTCGTGCCCGTGATCATGCCCATGGCCGGCAGATTTCGGCTTTTCCAGCGGCTTCAGTCCGTTGCTCGCGGTGATGATGCGCGCCTTCGAGCCGGAGGATTTTACGAGCCGGGGCATGAAACCATCGAAGCCGAGGCCGTTCACCACTAGCAGGTCGGCCTCCTTCACGGTCTTTGCGTCCTGCGGGGTCGCGCGGTAGACGTGGGCATCGCTGTTCGGCCCCACGAGGCTCGCGACGCTCACGCGATCGCCTCCGATCTGCTTCACGAGATCGCCGAGGATGGAGAACGAGGCGACAACCTGCACCGGCTTCTTCGCCTGCGCCAGCGCGAAGCCGGGCATCATCACGCCCGCGGCGAGAAGGCCCAGCGCGAGGCGGCGCGAGAGATGAATGTTATTCAGTTTCATATCTGCTGTGCGAGACATGGCTATGGTCCTTCGGTGACAATCAGGCTTCGAGATGGCGGCGGGGCATCAGCCGGCGCATCAGGCCGAGCGGGGCCACGATGAGCGAGGCGACGTAAACCAGCCCCGCGACGAGAATGATGGCCGGGCCGGAGGCGAGGCCGAAATGATAGGAAATCAGCAGGCCCGTGAAGTTCGAGACCATCGCGGCGAGCACGGCAATGCCCAGCATGGCCGTCACATCATCGCTCCAGAGCCGCGCGGTGCCGGCCGGCAGCATCATGATGCCCACCACCAGCAGCGTGCCCAGCGCATGAAAGCCCGCAACGAGGTTCAGTACCACCAGTGCCAGAAACCCGAGATGGAACAGCGCGCCGTGACGGCTCACGCCCGCCGCGAAGCCGGGATCGAGGCATTCGAGCAGCAGGCCGCGATAGCCCATCGCGAGGGCGGCCATGGTGAGGCTCGCCACGCTCACGATCAGCAGAAGGGTCGGGTCATCCAGCGCGAGGATGGAGCCGAAGAGCAGGCTGAGCACATCAATGTTGGTCTTCGCACCGGAGAGGATGAGCACACCGGTCGCCAGCGACAGCAAATAGAACGCGGCGAGCGCCATATCCTCCTTCACGAGGGTCGCGCGGGAAATCGCGCCGGCCAGCAGGGCCACCGAGAAACCCGCGACGAGGCCGCCAATGGTCATCGCGCCCAGCGACAATCCGCCGATCAGGAAGCCGAGGGCCGCACCAGGCAGGATGGCGTGGGCCATGGCATCGCCGATCAGGCTCATGCGGCGGAGCATCAGGAAGAGGCCGATCGGAGCCGCACCCAGCGAGACGGCAAGCCCGCCCACCAGCGCGCGGCGCATGAAGGGGAATTCCACGAAGGGGCCGATAAGAAGATCGTAGAGAAGCATCACGCCGCCCGCTCGCAGAAGGCCGCCTCGCGGTCGAAGGCCTCGGACATCGCGCGCGCACGGGCGAGGTTCGCCTCTGTGAGTACGGTGGCGGTTGGCCCCCAGGCGATGGGTTCGCGCGCGACGAGCAGGCTATCGGGGAAATGCTGCCGCACCACCTCGAAATCATGCAGCACGCAAAGGATTGTGCGACCCTCCGCATGCCAGTTCTCGATGATCACCAGCAGGTCGGCGATGGTCCGCTGGTCGATGGCCGCGAAGGGCTCGTCGAGCAGGATCAGCGGGGCATCCTGCAACATCAGCCGCGCGAAGAGCAGGCGCTGCAACTGTCCGCCGGAGAGCGTGCGGATGGAACGATCCTCGAAGCCATCGAGGCCCACACGCGCAATCGCCTCATAGGCGCGGTCACGATCCGAGCGCGAGATACGCCCGAAAATGCCGCGCCGGCTGCACAGGCCCGTCAGCGCGAGATCGTAGACGCTCACTGGAAAATCGCGGGAGAGATCGCCGATTTGCGGCATGTAGGCGAGGGATGGGAACCTGTTCTCGATGCTGCCGCCCAAAGGCTCGATGCGGCCGGCAATGCCCTTGAGCAAGGTGGATTTGCCACCGCCATTCGGGCCCACCACAGCCAGCAGGCTGGCGGCCTTCACCACGCCATCGAGATGATGCACGGCGGGATGACGATCATAGCCGAGGGTGAGATCGTGGAAGGCGAGGGACGGCACCATGGTTAGCTCATCGCCCAGAATGTCGCGAGCCAGAGTGCACCGATCACCGGCAGCACGATCACCAGGCGCTGCCCGGCCGAGAGTGCGATGAGTGAGCGCATGCGGAGCGAACGCGCCTTGCGCTGCGGTGCGTGGTCATGCGCGTGAGAATGTGAATGCACATGGGAGTGGCCATGTAAATGCGCATGGTCGTGATGCTCGTGCCCCTCATGCCCATGATCATGGGTATGGTCCGGCGGGTGGGACGAGGATGACGCTGCGAGCATGAAACTGTTATAATGTTACATCTCGTGGGCCGCAAGAGAGGAATTGCGACAAGCCGATAGCGCCCGTGCAAGGGCATTGCCCGTGCAGGGCTAACCGTTATTCGTAGAAGGGCTCGGCTTTCATGGCGTTGCGCACGAAAATCGTGGTCAGGTATACACCCCCTATCACCGAAAGCCCGATGAGCCCATAGGTCACTTCCTGGCCCCAGCCCATCAATCCGCCGACAGCCCAGCCGAGCGCCAGGGCGGCAGCCAGGATTTCCGTGCCGACGAGAATCGCCGCGCAGATCACCGCGAGTGCATTGGAGCGGTTGAAACGCTTTTCAGCCATTCTATCCTCATTCCGTCGATCAGCCTTCGCGCGGGCCGGCTTCTCCGCTATCGGATCGCAGCGCGGCTGGCAACCGTCGCGCTGCGATCCCGCCTGTCGAACCCGCCCAATGAGGCCCTTTCATGAAAGACACCCCTGTTTTCGCCCATGCCGCCGTGGCTGCTCCGCATCGCCTCGCGGCGGAGGCCGGACAGCGCATCCTCGCGGCTGGCGGCAATGCAATCGAGGCGATGGTGGCGATGGCCGGGGCGATTGCGGTTGTTTATCCGCATATGAACTCCATCGGCGGTGACGGCTTCTGGCTCATCCGCACACCAGATGGAAAAGTGCGCTCCATCGAGGCCTGTGGTTTCGCAGGCAGCAAGGCGACGATCCCCGCCTATCGCGCCAAGGGATATGACGCCGTGCCCGTGCGTGGGGGCGATGCTGCGCTCACGGTGGCCGGGGCCATTGGCGGCTGGATGCTCGCACTGGAACTCTCGAAGGCGCTCGGCGGCAAGATGCCGGTGAAGGATCTCGTGGCGCAGGCCGAGGCGTTGGCGCGCGAGGGCGTACCGGTCAGCCAGTCCGAGGGCCGCTACATCGTGAAGGAGCGCGAGGCCATTCTCGCGGTGCCGGGCTTCGCCAAGCATTTCCTCGGGGAGGGCGGCAAGCAGCCGGATGCCGGGTCGATCCGCAAGCAGCCGAAGCTTGCAAGCGTGTTCGAGCAATTGGGCCATGCGGGCCTCACGGATTTCTATAAGGGCGATATCGCGCGGGAAATCGCAGGCGATCTTGATGCGGCCGGCGCGCCGGTGACGCGCGAGGATCTCGCTCGCTACGAGGCACGCTGGCGCGAGCCGCTGAAAACCCAGCTTCCGGGCGTGACGCTCTACAACAACCCGCCGCCGACGCAGGGGCTCGCCTCGCTCATCCTCCATGGCGTCTTCAATCGGCTGGAGGCGAAAGAGGCGGAAAGTCCCGCGCATTGGCACGGGCTGATCGAGGCCGCGAAGCGTGCCTATGCCATCCGCGACCGCGTGGTGACCGATTTCGATCATCTCCAGCATGATCCTCAGAGCTTCCTCACGTCGGACCGCCTCGCGAAGGAAGCGGCGGCGGTGAAAGAGAACCGCGCGGCCAGCTGGCCCTTCGCCAAGGATGACGGCGACACGATCTGGATGGGCGCGATCGATGGCTCCGGCCTCGCGGTGTCCTTCATCCAGTCGCTCTATTGGGAATATGGTTCGGGCGTGGTGCTGCCGAAAACCGGCATCCTCTGGCAGAACCGGGGCATGGCCTTCTCGCTCGATCCCAAGGCGCTGAACCCGCTTCAGCCGGGTCGCCGGCCCTTCCACACGCTCAACACGCCGCTTGCGGTGTTCGATGATGGGCGCGTCGCCTCCTATGGTGCGATGGGTGGCGACGGCCAGCCGCAATTCCAGGCGCAGGTGTTCTTCCGCGCCATCCGCTATGGCCTGCCGGTTTCGGAGGCGCTGGATCGCCCGCGCTTCCTGTTCGGGCGGACATGGGGTGGCGCCAGCGCGACGCTCAAGGTTGAGAACCGCACGGATGGGCATCTGCTCGACCGGCTCGTGAGCATGGGCCACGAGATCGAGATCATCAACAAGCCCTATGCCGACATGTTCGGCCATGCGGGCATGCTGATCCGCGATGCGAAGGGCGGGATCATGGCGGATCACGATCCGCGCTCGGATGGCGGGGCGGAAGGCTTGTAAAGCGTTACGAGCCGGCAGCCATCAAGCCGGACAGCAGGGCGGCGCCGATCACCACCAGTACGAGGCCCGCCAGTGTTTCCAGCGCGAGTTGGGCGCGCAGGGCCGTGTGGCTGCGGCCGCTCGCGAGCCAGAGGGCAATATGTTTCGCCTTCACCGCGAGCACGGCGAATAGGCTGGTGCCGATGGCTGTGCCTACGGCCATGGCGATCACCGAAGCCGCGCCAAGTCCGTAGAGCCGCTGCGACAGCGCGAAAACCAGCAGGATAATCGCGCCGGTGCAGGGGCGGATGCCCGCCCCGATGGCTGCCAGCACAAGGCTCGCGCGACTGCCCTTCGCGAAGATCGCGGGGTTCGGACCATGATCATGCGTGCAGGCCGCTTCGGCCGGCGTAAAGCCGAGCAGCGCGCGGCCCTTCCGCCAGATCACCCACAGACCCATGGCGATGATCAGCGAGAAGCCGAAGGTTTCGATCCAGATCACGGAGCGGTCGATATCGCGCGCGGTTCCACCCACGAGCCTCGCGATGATCAGCACCACGCCGAGCGCAATAAGCGCCTGCACGGCAGCCGCTCCGAAAGCCAGCGCCACGCCGCGCTTCAGCGCGTTTTCATTCGCGACAATATAACCGGAAATCACCGCCTTGCCGTGCCCCGGCCCAATGGCGTGCACCACGCCATAAGCGAAGGCGAGGCCCATCAGCGTGAGCATGCCTCCGCGATCACCCGCTGCCTCGCGGAACGCAACGGTAAGTGCGCGATGGAACTCTGCCTGCTTTTGCAGGAACCACGCGGCGAGGCCCTCGGCGGCAGGCGGTGGTGCGCCGCGTGGCGCGGGCAGGCCGAACGGAGCAGTCTGCGCCAGCGCATCGGGCAGGAAGACGAGCATCAGCAGCGCGAACAGGGCCGCGCTCCCGCAAGCTTCCGCCATGCCGCTCCGGTTCATACGTTCTGGCTCACGGGCAGGAGAAGGTGACCGGGGTCGTGAAATCCACCCCGAGGCCGCCCGGCGGCGCAGAATTGAAGGCGTTCTCGCCGAGTTGCGACAGACGCTGGAACACCCCGGCTGGCGGCGGCTTGAGCTGGGCCTTGCAGACCTTGCTGGCTCCTTCCACCTGCACAGGATTCTCTTTCGCGAACTCGAAAGAGACGAAGAAGCTAGGATCGCTCACTTCCAGCCGCGCATCCTTCACGGCGATGGTGCCCTCCTTCACCGGCAGGGTGAAATTGAGGGTCAGCGCCTTGCCGTCATGGTCGAGCCAGTAATCGACGGGATCGGAGAAGGTGATACCGTTCTTGCCCTGCTTCACGCTCGTGAAGAAGCCATATTCGTGGAGCGATTCCATGTTGATCTTCGCGAAGGGCGCGAGTTCCTCGCGGCTGAACTTGCCGTCGCCATTCGTGTCCATGCCCATCACCGCATAGGCGGAGAAGGGCTCGTCGAAGGTCCAGCGATGCTTGACGGCGGTGATGGTGCCATCCGGCTTCGTCACCACGGTCGAACTGGCCGTTACCCAGACATGCGGATGCGCCGAGGCGAGCGACGGCAGGACGCAGGCGAAAATCGCCAGCAGCGCTCGCAATTTCATTGCCTGAAGGGGGGCGAATCGAGACCGTTTCATGTGCGATTTCCAAACCTCGCGCATCAGCATGGCGAATACATGGCGCAAGCCCGCGAGAACCGCAAATCCGCTGGTTAGGGCAGCAATGCTGACGTATACTAAGGGCATAGACCGGCGCAGGATAAGCGCCTGTCGCGTCCGAATCGTTCACAGGGGAGAGTGACGATGGGTGAGCCGTTTCCGCTGCGTCATGTCGCGCTGGAAGACAAATACAATCTTTCGCAAGGCCCGGTCTTTCTGAATGGCGCACAGGCCGTGGCGCGCATGCTGTTGATGCAGCGCGAGCGAGACCGGCGTGCGGGGCTGAACACGGCAGGCTTCATCTCCGGCTATCGCGGGTCGCCCCTGGGTGGGCTCGACCAGAACTTCGCCCGGATGAAGAAGCTCCTCGACAAGGCGAATATCCGCTTCGAACCGGGCCTCAACGAGGATCTGGCAGCCACCGCCGTCTGGGGCACCCAGCAGGCCGAAATGCGCGGCGAGGGGAAATACGACGGCGTTTTCTCCATGTGGTATGGCAAGGGGCCGGGGGTTGATCGCTGCGGTGACGTTTTCCGCCACGCGAACCTTGCGGGCACCTCGAAGTATGGCGGCGTGCTTGCCCTGATGGGCGATGACCACACCGCCGAAAGCTCCACCACGGCGCACCAGTCGGAGTTTCACTTCCTCGATCTGATGGTGCCGATTCTGAACCCTGCGGGCGTGCAGGAAATTCTCGATTACGGTCTCTACGGCTATGCGATGAGCCGCTTCACCGGCGCGTGGACCGCGCTGAAATGCGTGAAGGACAACATCGAATCGACCGCCTCGGTGGATGGTTCGATCGATCGCGTGACAATCATCGTGCCGGATGATTTTGCCTTCCCGCCGGGGGGGCTCAATATCCGCCCGCGCGACGGCTTCCTGGAGCAGGAAGCGCGCCTGCATGAGTTCAAGCGCGCGGCGCAGCCTTGTCCTTCATCCGCGCCAACAACCTCAACCATTTCATCACCACCGGGGGTGCCGTGCCGAAGATCGGCATCATCACCACCGGCAAGAGCTATCTTGATACGCGGCAGGCCTTCGAGGATCTCGGCATTGACGAGGTGAAGGCGAACCAACTGGGCATCCGCCTCTACAAGCTCGGCTCGCCCTGGCCGCTCAGTCAGTCCGAATTGCGCGAATTCGCGCGTGGGCTC
>JALOTF010000085.1 GCA_025458025.1 Beijerinckiaceae bacterium
ATGCGCTGCTCGCGTCGCGCGGGGAGACGGTGCATCTCGCAGGCACCGTGAGCCTCGACCAATGGGGCGGCCGCGTGAAGGTGAGTTTCCGGCTGGTGGATCTTGCGCGGCCCTAGAGCATTTTCAAGCGAAGTCGGAACCGGTTCGCGTGAAGAAAATGCGATAAAACAAAAGGCTAAGCCTTTACGGCCTTCTCCTTCGCGCGGGCCTGTTCGCGCATGAAGATGTAGAGTCCTGCCGCAACGATGATCACCGAGCCGATGAACACGTTCATCTTTGGAATGTCGCCGAAGAACATGTAGCCGAGGATCACCGCCCATACGATCAGCGTATATTGGTACGGAACTACCACCGCCGCTGGCGCATACTTCAGCGCGCGGTTGACCCCCATATGCGCGAGATTCGCGACAATGCCGAGCAGGCACAGGCACGCGAAATCGAAGAGCGTCGGCGTAACCCAGCGGAAGGGCGCGACGAGAAGCCCGAAGAGCAGCGCACTCGCCACCTGCCAGCTCACCAGCGCCACCTCGTTGGTGTTCGCGAGCATGCGCGTAAGGATGTTCAGCCCCGCAAACAGGATGGTGCCGGACAGCGCGATCAAAGCCGGCCAGGTGAAGGTTTCGCCCGTGGGGTTCACCGCCACGAGCACGCCCACGAATCCGATAACAATCGCCAGCCAGCGCCGCCAGCCCACCTGCTCCTTCAGGAACACGATGGCAAAGAGAGTCACGAAAATCGGGCACGCGAGGTAGAACGCCACGGCATCTGCCAGCGGCAGGTAAATCACCGCCCAATAGAAGAAGGCCACCTCCGCCGTGGAGCAGATGGCGCGCGCCGCATGCAGCCACGGCCGATCCTGAAACACCACGGCTCGCCAGCCGATGCGGCTGATCGCCGGCGCGAGCATCGCCGCTGCCGCGAAAGAGCGGATCAGCAGGATCTGCGCCACGCCATAGGTGGCCACCAGCCATTTCCCCATCACATCGTTGAGGGAGAAGGCAAACATCGCCGCGAGCATCAGGCCAATGCCGGCGAGCGCGCGATCAGGCAAGGTGTCAGGGGAAAGCTTGGGTTCGGACATCAAAAACGGTCATGTAGGAAGGCCGGGCATCACCGGCACCCTTTCTGATGAGCACGCGCGCCTTCTGCTGGCAAGCACAATCATCACATGATTGCGAAGCTCTGTGCTCAGCCGCCGAAAAACTTTTCGTGCCCGCTTGCCCCGCCCGCCGAACCTCGCTAAGTGAGCCCCAACGCGCCCTTCGTCTATCGGTTAGGACGACAGCCTTTCACGTTGTAAAGACGGGTTCGATTCCCGTAGGGCGCGCCAGACGGGTTCGATTCCCGTAGGGCGCGCCACTTCATCACTTCGTGAAGCCAGCATCGCCCAAAAGCGCTAGCTTTGTTCGTTTACGCGCGTCCGGGGCGACGCAGGAACCCGAGAACCATCTTCGGGAACAGCGCGACGATCAGCACGCCATAAACCGCGCCACCGATCAGCACAGCCCAGGCGATGGAGTTCCATTCCGGTCGAATCATGATGCCCAATTGCGGCAGCGAGGCGAGCGCGAGATACATCAGGCCCGTTGCGAGCATGATGCGGAGATAGAACGATAGCGGCGCGTGCAGGCCAAAGCGCCGGTTGAGATAGGCATAATCCGCCAGCGCTATGATCGCAGCGGCAATCGCCGCACCGGCCACCGCACCAACAAGGCCATGCGTCATCAGGCCGATGAATGCGCAAAGCGCAGTCAGCACCGCCTCGATGAATTCGAGGATGACCATCGCGCGCGGGGCCTCGAACAGCAAATACATCTGGTCCCAGCCATGCATCCGCAGATTACGAATCGCGGATCCCACCAGCGCCCAGGGCAGGATCGCCACCGTGGTCGCGAGATATTCCTGCGCCACGAGAAGCGCCACGAAAGGCTCGGAAATCGCGATGATTCCCACGGTGGAGGGCGCGATCAGCCCCAGAAGCAAAGCGGAATTCGCGGAGATCTGGTTGCGTGCGCCATCGACATCACCGCGTTCCATCGCGCGGATCGCCAGCGGGTAGGCTGCAGCCGCCACGACCATCGCGGCGACGGCCGTGATGCGGATTGCAATGCCCCACCCCACGGAGAGCAGACCGAGAGCCGTGGCGCTCGCGCCATATTGCACCACGAAGCGGATGCCATGTGCCGCAAACCAGCCGAAAATGTTCGAAATCAGGATCGGCGCGCCAAAGCCGAGGGCTGCGCCGATGATCGCGCGATCCGCACGTCCGGGGCGCACGAACAGGCCGAGGCGCCAGGCGATGACGAGGCTCACCACGAAATGCGAGATCGCGAAATCGAGGAGCACGCGCGCCGGTTCGACCGTGAGCACGGTCATCATCGCAAGCGTGAGCACGAGGCCACCCAGCGGCCCGCCGATCTGCATCAGCGAATAGGCGAGAATGTCGCCCTCGCGTCGCGCGCGCTCGCTGAGATAGCCGAGAATGCCGCGCGTGATCACGTAGAAGGCCGCCGCCGCGTAAAGCAGGGCGGGCGCATCGGGCGATACAATCCGCACGAGCAGCAGAGTCGCGAGTAACTGCAAAACGGTGGTCAGAAGCAGCACGGTCGATTCGGTGCGCTTCAGTGCGGCCTGTCGCTCGGGGTCTTCATGGCTGCCGGCATAGCGCAGGTAATAGCTCGCCCACCACGACATCAGGCCCTGATAGATCAGCTCCTGGCTCGCGAAGATCAGCATGGTCAGGCCATAACCATCGGGCGGCAGGTAATGCGTGAGGATGATCGCGGTCGCGAATTGCGTCAGCGGACTGAGGATCTGGGCCGGCAGATAGGCCAGCGTCTGGCGGATCAGCACGAGGGCGTCCTCGCATCCGACCGCGCAAGGGCGCAGGCGCATCCGCGCGGGATAACGGGGAACGACGACGACATCCGGCCTCGCAGGGATAAGCACGAGAAGCCCGAAAGGCGGGGGAGCCCAGCAATCCGGGTGAAAGCAAGCGGCCACAATAGCTGCCGAGCGATAACCAATCGTTCTCTTTGCTGCGGAATTCCGCCCCGGCGCTGAGCACCGATCTAAGGGTTTCTTATGGGTGCTGTGCCAACGAGAGCGTGACTTTTGGAAGGGAGCGCGCGTGCCGAAGCGGACATTCCTGTTCTACATGCCGGCCCTCATCGGGGGCGGTGCGGAGCGTGTCTGGGCGCTGCTCGCCTCGGAATTCGCGCGGCGCGGGCATGATGTGCTCTTCGTGGTGGATTACGAGGCGGAGGAGAACAAGGGTTTCCTTGATCCGCGCGTTCGCCGCCTAACGCTGCCGCGCACGCATTTTGGGGCAACGCTCGGCCTCTTGCGTCTGCTCCGGCGCGAAAGGCCGGATGTCTCGCTGTCCGGCCTCGGTGTGGCGAACCTGAAGCATATGATCGCGGCGTTCTTTGCCGGGCACGCGCGGCGCGCGATCATCTCGTATCACGGGTTTTTTGCCTCGGAGAACCGGCTGTTGTCGCGGCTTGGCAACCACGGTTCGTGGCTGTTCACGCGGCTCTGCGGGCGGGCGATTGCCGTCTCCGATGGCCTGCGGAACACACTGATCGAGCAGCACCATGCGTCGCCCCGGCGCACCATCCGGATCTACAATCCGGTTTTCTCGCCGGCGGACATCACGCCCGTGACGGTGGAGGATCTGGCGAAGCGCCCTCCGCATCTCTTGTTCGTGGGGCGCATGCACCCGGACAAGGATCTCGCTACGCTGGTTTCCGCCTTTGCGGCTGTGAAAACGCCCGGCGCGCGCCTCGAACTCGTGGGCGATGGCCCGCAGCGCGCCGCTCTGGAAGCGCAGGTGAAGGCGCTGGGGCTCACCGATCGTGTGACCTTCTCCGGCTATCTCGCCGACCCCACCGAGGCCTATGCCCGCGCGCGCTGCCTTGTGCTCACCTCGCGGCTCGAAAGTTTCGGCAATGTCGTGGCCGAGGGCCTTGCGCATGGCCTGCCAGTGGTGAGCACCGCCGCAGCGGGGCCGCTGGAGATCCTCGATCAGGGCCGCTTCGGCGCGATTGTGCCCATCGGCGATGTGCCGGCTCTGGCGAAGGCGCTCGATGCGGCGCTGGCCGATCCCGGTGATCCCGTGCCGCGCATTGCCCGCGCCGCTCTTTTCTCCATCGACAAGGCCACCGATGCCTATCTCGCCGCCGCCGAGGCGGTGATCACGGAATCGCCCGCTGCAGGAGGCTCAGCAGCATGACCGACCCGACATCGCTCTCCCGTCGCGACCTGATGAAAATCGCGGGCGCCGCACCGCTTGCCGCCGCCATGCCCGCCCAAGCGCAGCAAGCGAAGCTGCCGCTCTGGGCTGCGGCGCAGCGTGCGGGCATTCTCTTCGGGGCCTCAGCCGCGTGGGAAGTTCTGCGTGATCCCGACTATGGCGCGTTGCAGGCCGAGCATTCGCGCCTGCTGGTGACCGATGTGGCACTGAAATTCGATTATCTTCGCCCGCGCGAGGATGTCTTCGATTTCGACCAGCCCGACCAGCTTCTCGCCTTCGCACGGCAGAACGGCATGGCCTATCGCGGTGCGGCGATGTTCTGGAACGATTGGCCCGCGCCGTGGCTGAAGGGCAAGAATTCCGCCGAAATCGAGCGCATTTTCGACCAGCATATCGATGTGGTCGGCGGGCGTTATGCCGGTGCCATTCAATCCTGGGATGCCGTGAACGAGCCGTTCTGGCCCGGTTCCGGCCGGCCCGGCGGCTTCCGCCCCGGTCCGTGGTATGACGCGATGGGCGAGGGCTATATCCTCCGCGCCTTCAAGCGTCTCGCGAGCGTCGATCGCCACGCGAAGCTCGTGCTGAACGAGGCTTTCACAGAGCAGAATGACGATCTCGGCAAGGCCGTGCGGGCGCGGATGATCCCGCTGATCGACCGCCTGCTCGACAAGGGTGCGAAGCTCGATGCCGTGGGTCTGCAGGCGCATATCCGTCCCGGCGTGGGCTATGCGGGCGATGCCTTCCTGCGCTTCCTCGATGACATCGCTGCGCGCAAGGTCGATATCTACCTCACCGAATTCGATGTGGAGGATGTGACCCTCCCCAAGGACATCACCAAGCGCGACGAGGAGGTGGCGGAATGGACCACGCGCTTCCTTGGACCGGTGCTGCGCAACCCGGCCATCAAGGTGCTGATTACCTGGCATCTCTCGGATAAATACACATGGTATCGCGAGCCGCAGGTCGCGACTGAGCGCAATTTCCGCTTTCCCGCGCGGCCCTTGCCTTTCGATGATCGTTTCCACGAGAAGCGCATGGGCGAGGCGATCCGCCGCGCACTGATGGCAGCCCCCGTTCGCCAGCCCGTGTGAGAAATGCGCAGCTTTTGAGCAATCGGGCTAGCCAGATGTTAAGCCTGCCATGAGCGAAACCGTGCCATTCAAGACATTTTTAGCGATCGCATGGTCACTGGATGGCCATATCTGATGCAAGACGGAGCCCCATGCTCCGCCAGCCGGGGCTACCGGTGGAGAGGCCAAGACCCATGACCGATGCCGCGATCAAGACCTCCCACCGCATGTCCATTCAGGGCGAGGCCTCGCCGTTGAGTTCCTTCCGCCTCAAGCGCTTCGAGATGATCCTCGCGCTGATCGAGAAGGTGGTGGCGCGCAAGGGCAGCGCGCGCATCCTCGATGTCGGCGGCACCTATGATTACTGGATGGCCGTGGAGCCGCTCTGGCGTCGCCATCAGCTGCAATTCACCCTCGTGAACCTCTCGGCCGAGCCGGTGAGCGATCCGCGCTTCACCTCGCTCGCGGGCAATGCGTGTTCCATGCCGGAATTCGCCGATCACAGCTTCGATATCGTGCATTCCAACTCGGTAATCGAGCATGTCGGCCGCTGGAACGCCATGAAGGCGATGGCGGATGAGGTGTCGCGCCTCGCGCCCTGCTATTACCTGCAGACCCCGGCTTTCGGCTTCCCCGTGGAGCCGCATTTCCGCACGCCGTTCTTCCACTGGCTGCCGACGCCCTGGCGCATCTGGCTCACCCGGCATTTCGCGCTCGGGGCCTTCCCCAAGGCCGAGACGATGGATGACGCCATGCGCTTCATCGAGGATGCGATCCTCGTGGATGAAGCCCGCTTCCGTGCGCTGTTCCCCGCGCCGGCGCGCATCGAGAAGGAACGCTTCTTCGGCCTCACGAAGAGCTTCATCGCCATCCGCGACTAAGTTCAGCCTTTCGGATTCCGGAAGGGCTGCGTGATCAGCCGGTCGAGCCGCTGCTCGCCCGGTTCGCGCCATTCCGCGAGGCCGAGCACCACATTCTCGGCCCCCGGCACGGGTTCGGGCCGGAAGGTGCGGAAAATGCGGTCCCAGATCGCGAGATTGAAGCCGTAATTCGAATCCGTATCGATCCGCTCGGCAGAATGATGCACGCGATGCATGCCGGGTGTGACGATGAGCCACGAGAGTTGTCGCTCCACGCTCTCCGGCAGCTTCAGGTTGGCGTGGCTGAACATCGCGCCGGCATTCAGCAGCACCTCGAAGATCAGCACCGCGATCGCCGGGGCACCCAGTAGCGCAATCACCGCAAGCTTGATGAGGATCGAGAGGCCGATTTCCAGCGGGTGAAAACGGATGCCCGTGGTGACGTCGAGTTCGGTATCCGCGTGATGCACGCGATGCAGACGCCAGAGCACAGGCACATGATGGAACACCACATGCTGCGCATAGATCGCGAGATCGAGCAGCACCACGGCCACCGGCACCGCGAGCCAGAAGGGAAGGAGCCCGAGGTTCAGAAGGCCAAAGCCCTGCATTTCGATGTAGGCCGCAAAGCCCACGGCACCGGCAGGCAATGCAACCCGTCCCAGCAGGATTCCTGCGACGAACAGCCCGAGATTGCCCGGCCAGCGGCGCGCTTTCCCATCCGGCGAGGTACGGAAGGGGGATGCCAGTTCGGCCAGCGCCAGAACCAGAAAAACCCCGAGGAAAATGCCTGCCCGCAGCAGAGGTTCGCCCGTCAACGCCTGTCTCCGCGCTATTCGCCGCGTCGCCAGCGATGATAGCGCGCGAGCATCCGCAAGCCAGCCTCCGGCGCGTGGGCCCGCCGCCACAGGCCTGCGGCATATTTGTTGGCCTCGGCCATCGTGGGGTAGGCGTGGATGGTCGAGAGGATCTTGCCCAACCCGAGGCCATGCCGCATCGCGAGTGTGAATTCCGCCAGCAATTCGCCCGCCTGTGCGCCGACAATCGTGACGCCGAGAATGCGATCCTTCCCCGGCACGGTGAGAACCTTCACCAAGCCCTTGCGGGTGCCATCCGCGATGGCGCGATCGAGCTCGGCGAGGTCGAAGCGCGTTTCCTCGAAGGCGATGCCCTTCTCGCGCGCCTCGCGGGCGTTCAGCCCCACTCGCGCTATTTCCGGATCGAGAAAGGTCGTCGCGGGCAGGGCGCTGTCATCCACCTTGAAACGCCAGAAGGGCGAGAACAGCCCGTTCACGGCGGCGTGCCAGCCCTGATGCCCGGCGGCATGCGTGAGCTGGTAGGGGCCCGCGACATCGCCCGCCGCGACAATGTTGGGGTAGATCGTCTCGAGATATTCGTTGGTTTCCACGACGCGGTTCGTGGGAATGCCCAGGGCTTCAAGCCCGTATCCTTGCAGGCGCGCCGCGCGGCCCGTGGCCACGATCAGTGCATCGAAAGCGATGCGCTTTTCCGCGCCATTCGCCTCAATGATGAGCGTTTTCTCGCCGTTGGACACTGCACAGCGCAGGGCACGATGGCCGGTGAGAACGCTCACGCCATCGGCTTCAAGGCTTTCGCGGGCGAGGGCGGAAACCTCGTCATCCTCGCGCAGGAGCAGGCGATCAGCCAGTTCCACCTGCGTCACTTCCGCGCCGAGCCGCGCGAAACTCTGCGCGAGTTCGCAGCCGATGGGGCCGCCGCCGAGGATTGCGATGCGCCGGGGCAATTGGTCGAGTTCGGAAAAGGCATCCCAGAGGGTGTCGCTGGTGAGATAACCCGCCTCTTCGAGCCCCGGCAGTGTTGGCACGGCAGGGCGCGCGCCGGCGGCGATCACGATGGCGCGGGTGGTCAGCCGCTCGCGCGTGCCATCAGGCTTGGCGATCTCCACCGTCCACGGGTCGAGAATCGTCGCGTGGCCTTGCCGCACATCGACGCCGAGGCTCGTGTAGCGCTCGATAGAATCATGCGGTTCGATCTCCGAGATCACATGGCGGATGCGCCGCATCAACGCCGGGAAGTCCACCTCCGGCTTGCTTGATTTCAGCCCGAATTCCCCCGCCTTCGCCACATCATGCGCGCGTTTCGCGGCGCGGATCAGCGCTTTCGAGGGCACGCACCCATAGTTGAGGCAATCCCCGCCCATCTTGTGGGCCTCGATGAGCGTCACGCTCGCTTTCGCCGCCGCCGCGACATAGCTCGCGACAAGGCCGCCCGCGCCCGCGCCGATCACCACGAGATTGCGATCGAACCGCGCCGGGCGATTATAGGGCGCGTAGACCTTGCGGCGTTTCAGCCAGTTGATCATTCCGCGCGCGAGCCAGGGCAGCAGCCCCAAAGCCACGAACGAGAGGATGACCGGCAGCGAGAGCACATCGCCCACGCTGGTGAGGGTCGCGATTTGCGTCCCCGCATTCACATAGAGGGCGGTGGCCGGGAACATGCCGATCTGGCTCACCAGCGCGAAAGTGAGCACCCGCATCGTCGTGAGGCCCATCAGGATATTCACGAGCAGGAAGGGCAGTATAGGGATGAGCCGCAGGCTGAAGAGATAAAGCGGGCCATCGCGTGCGATGCCCTCATCCACGCGCCGCATCTGGCTCGCGAAACGCGCGGCCATGGCGTCCCTCAGCAGGTACCGCGTGCCCAGAAAGGCGAGGCTCGCGCCGATGGTCGAGGCGAAGGAGGCGAGCACGAGGCCCGTGCTGAAGCCGAACAGCGCCCCGCCGGCGAGGGTCATCACCGCCGCGCCGGGAATCGAGAAGGCGGCAATCAGCACGTAGGCCGTGAAATAGAGCGCCGCGGCGAGCCATGGCGCCTGCGCGATCTGCCGCGCGAGGCTCGCGCGCTGCGCCTGCAGGTTCTGCAGATCAAGCGCCTCGGGCAGATCAACCCAGAGCACGAACAGAACGAGGATGGCCAGCAGGCCTAGGGCCGCGAGCTTCTTCATGCCTCGGGCTCCGTCGAAAACCGCCGGAAGCCCTCGCGCCATCGCATCACCGTGGTGAGCAGGCAAAGAGCGGCGAAGATCATCGCCAGAACCGGAAAAAGGGCTGGAAACAGGCACATCAGCACGAAAAGCGCGATGGTCTCCGTACCTTCAGTCAACCCGCCGAGATAGGCGATGCCCTTCATGGGGAAAGCCTCAGCTTTCACGCCCATACGCTCCGCGATGACCGCGAAAGCGAGAAAGGACGAGCCTGTGCCGATGAACGCTGCCAGCAGCAAAGCCGCGGGCAGGGCATTCCGGGTGGGATCAGCCAGAGCGAAACCCAGCACGACGAGGCCATAGAAGGCGAAATCCAGCGCGATATCGAGGAAAGCACCGCGATTCGTTGGTCCCTGCACGCGCGCCATCGCGCCGTCGATGCCATCGCAGAGACGATTCAGAAGGATGGCGGCGAGCGCCCATCCATAAAGGCTCACCGCGAGCAGCGGTACGGCAAGCGCGCCAATCGCAAAGCCCGCGAACGTCATCTGGTCGGCCTTCAAGCCAAGCCGCGTGAGGAGGCGCGCGGCGGGCGTCAGCAGGCGCGAGGCCAGCGGGGCAAGCTGCGCGTCAAACATCCCTCAAGGTCTCCCGTCTGCGTGGCCCGCAGCATGGCTAGCGCAAACGCCGCCAACATGCCGCTCACGCCTCGGTGAGAAACATCAGGTCTGCGGGATGCCTCGAGAGCATGAGTGTCAGCGCGGGCGCATGCCGTCAATCGCGCCCTTGCGGATGAGAACATTGCCGTAGAATCGCGGATCACCGCATTGCACCACGCCGAAAGCGCCGCGCGCGGCGGTGTAGAAGGCTTGCCGCTCCAGCCGTTCCACCTTGCCGCGATAGCCCGAACGCCCGAGCTGCCCGAGAATATCCCGCATGGCCGGCGGCGTCGCATCCGGTTCGCCTACCACGGCCATCACGCGAACGGGATCCTCCGAAAAATCATCGATCGGCAGCAGGGTGAGGATGGCCTCCACCGCCCGTTCCACGGCCAAGCCGGGCAGGCGTACAAGAACCCCGCTTGTCGTGGCGCTCGCGACCGTTTCAGCCGGATGGTTCAGGTCCACGATGGCAATATCATCGCCATGGCCCAGCCGCGCAAGAAGATGGAGAAGTTCCGGCGACAGAAGGGGGTCCAGGCCCTTGAGCATCAGCGTCGTCCTCGGGCCGAGAGATAGAGGCGAGCGGCATTGCCCCCCATAATTGCCGCCCGATCGGCCCCGGACAGGCTGGCAACTTGTTCTTCGACTATGTTTATCCATCTAACATAGTGTTCGCACAAGTTGAGAACGGGCCAATCCGAACCAAAAATTGCACGATTTACACCGAAAAGTTGCAAGGCTCTTTGCAGATAAGCCGGCACAGCCGCAGCCCCGGCTAATCCGGCCTCGGTCAGCAGGCCGGAAAGCTTCACCGCGACATGGGGCAGTGTCGCGAGTCGCGCCATGGCATTGGACCAGCTTTCGAAATGCCCGGCGGCGATATCCGGTTTCGCGCAATGGTCGATTACGATGATCAGTTGCGGGTGGCGCGTGGCCAGTTCAAGCAGGTTTGCGAGGTGAACCGGCTTCACGAGGGCATCGAAGACAAGCCCGTGCCGGGCCATCGCGCGGAGCGCGGAATCCACACGCGGCGAGAGCATCCAGTCAGGATCTGCAATGTCCTGGATCATCGGCCGGAGGCCCACGAGCAGGGGTTCCTGCGCCACCGCTGCGATGCGCGCCTCGATATCCGGCGCGTCGAAATCCGCCCAGCCGACCACACCGGCGACCATCGGTTCGTTTCGCGCGATCTCCAGCAGGAAGGCCGTTTCCGCTTCGGTGGGCGCGGCCTGCACGAGGATGGTGCGATCGATACGCGCGGCCTTTATGAGCGGTTTCAGGTCATCCGGGCCAAAATCGCGGTAAATCGGGCCTAAGTCCGGGGTAAGCCAGCCGTAATCGCCTCGCGAAAGCTGCCAGAAATGCTGATGCGCATCGATCCTCATGCGCGGTCCACGGGCATGTCACGGTCGATCAGACCCTCCTGTTTCAGTTCGGCCCAGAGATCAGCGGGAACGCTTGCATTCCAGCTTGCGAGGTTGCGCGAGACCTCCGCCGGGCTGGTCGCGCCGAGTACCACGCTCGCCACCGCCGGATGGTGCCGCACCGCATGAATGGCCGCGACAGGAAGTGCCACGCCATGGCGCGTGCATACGGCCTCGATTCGCTTCACACGCTCGAGAATGGCGGCGCTTGCGGGTGCGTAATCATAGGTCGCGCCGGGCACGGCCCCGGTTGCGAGAACGCCGGAATTGAAGACGCCGCCCAGCAGCACGCCGATGCCGCGTTTCTCAGCCACTGGCAGGAACGTGTGCAACGCCCCCTGATCGAGCAGCGAATAGCGCCCGGCGAGCATCACGCAGTCGAGGTCGCAAGCCTCGGCGAAGCGCAGGCAGATCTCGGCTTCGTTGACGCCGATCCCTGCCGCTCCGATCACACCCTCCTCGCGCATGCGACGCAGGGCATGCCACGCGCCTTTTATGGCCTCGCGAAAGCGCTGATCCAGCCGGTCACCATGATTGCGCCGGTCGACATCATGGATCAGCACGATATCGAGCCGGTTGGTGCCAAGGCGTTGCAGCGATTGTTCGATGGCGCGCAGGGTGCCGTCATAGCCGTAATCAAGATGCGCCGCGAAGGGCAGGCCGCCTGCATAGCCCTCGCGATCCCATTCGCCGCCCGCGGGGCTCATCCACCGCCCGACCTTCGTGGAGAGGACCAGCGACGACCGATGGACACTCCGGATCGCGGTGCCAATGCGGTGCTCGGAGAGCCCGTGGCCATAAAGTGGAGCAGTATCGACATAGCGGATGCCGGCATCCAAAGCCGTGCGCACCGCGTCGATTGCCTGCCTGTCATCGAGATGGGCGTAGAGATCGCCAAGGGGCGCGCCGCCGAAGCCGAGTTCGGAGATGTTGATGTTGGTCCTGCCCAGTTTTCGTCGTGCAATCATGCCCGGCCTTGTCCCTCGCACGGCGCCCGGAAGCCCGCTCCGAAAGGCAGGATGAAGACGCTATCGCACTAACATGTTAGCGTTCGCCGGGCCGGTCAATGGATTCTGCATTTCCGCTTCACGCGATCGTGAGGTGGCGACTTTCGTCGCAGGCGTGACAAGCCGCGAGGCTCCATTATCTTCCCCACAAGCGGCGAAAACCGCATGGCGAAAACGCCAAAGGGAGGTTTGAATGGCAAGGCTCAACGTGAACGGGCGCGTGGTCGAGATCGATGCGCCGGGCGATACACCTCTGCTCTGGGCCCTCCGCGAGCAGGCTGGCCTTACCGGCACGAAATATGGCTGCGGCATCGCGCAATGCGGGGCCTGCACGGTGCATATCGATGGCGAGGCGGTTCGTTCCTGCTCCCTCACGCTCGATGCCGTGACCGAGAACCAGAAGATCGTGACGATCGAGGGCCTCTCGCCCGACAGCTCCCACCCCATCCAGAAGGCGTGGCTGCAACTCGAAGTGCCGCAATGCGGCTATTGCCAGTCGGGCATGATCATGGCCGCTGCGGCCCTTCTCGCGAAGAAGCCGAAGCCCACCGATGCCGATATCGACGAGGCGATGACGAACATTTGCCGCTGCGGCACTTACAATCGCGTCCGCGCGGGCATTAAGCTCGCGGCCGGCGTTTGAGGAGAACGGACATGAACGCGCCTTTCTCCCTCTCCCGCCGCTCCATCCTCAAGGGGGCTGCGGCCTCTGCCGGTGCCTTCACGCTCGGGTTCGCCGTTCCGTTCTCGGCAGCGGAAGCCCAATCCGGCACGCCGGAAATCAACGCCTGGGTGGTCATCCACCCGGATGATCGCATCATCGTGCGCATCGCCCGCTCCGAGATGGGGCAGGGCACGCTGACGGGCCTCGCCCAGCTCGTGGCCGAGGAGCTGGAGGCCGATTGGTCGAAGGTCGGCTGGGAATATCCGACACCCGGCGAGAACCTGAAGCGCAACCGCGTCTGGCGGAATTTCTCCACTGGCGGTTCGCGTGGCATCCGCGAGAGCCATCAGTACGTCCGCGAGGGCGGGGCTGCCGCGCGCATCATGCTGGTGCAGGCCGCGGCTCAGGCCTGGAACGTGCCGGCCTCGGAATGCCGGGCCGCAAAGAGCGTCATCACGCACACGCCCACGGGCCGCACGGTGACCTACGGGAAGGTAGCCGCCGCTGCCGCCAAGCTCGAACCGCCGAAAGAGGTGGCTCTGAAGGACCCCAAGTCCTGGACCATCGTTGGCCAGTCCGTGAAGCGGCTCGATACGGTGGATAAACTGAACGGCAAGCAGGTTTACGGCGCGGATATCAAGCTGCCGGGCATGCTCAACGCCGCGATCAAGGCCTGCCCGGTTTTCGGCGGGAAGATCGCGAGCTTCGACGCCGCGAAAGTCATGGGCATGCGCGGCGTGAAGAAGGTCGTGCAGGTTGATCCGCGCACGGTTGCGGTAGTGGCGGAGACGTGGTGGCAGGCGAAGACCGCGCTCGATGCCCTACCGATCACATGGGATAACGGCCCCAACGCGAATGCCTCCTCCGAGACCATTGCGGCGATGCTGCATAATGGTCTTGAGGCGGAACAGGCTTTCGAGGGCAACAAGGCGGGTGACGCCAAGGCCGCCATTGCCGGTGCCGCGAAGAAGATCGAGGCGACCTATTCCTATCCGTTCCAGAACCATGCCTGCATGGAGCCGATGAACGCGACAGCGCTCTGGACTCCGGAAAAATGCGAGGTCTGGTGCCCCACGCAGAACGGTGAATCGGCGCTCGCCGCGGCCATCGAGGCCTCGGGCCTTCCCGCGGCGAAATGCGATGTGCACAAGGTGCATCTCGGCGGCGGCTTCGGCCGACGCGGCCGCTCGGATTACGTGACGCAGGCGGTTCTCATCGCGAAGGAGATGCCAGGCATCCCCGTGAAGCTCCTCTGGAGCCGCGAGGAGGATATGCTTCAGGGCACCTATCACCCGATCACCATGGCGCGCATGGTTGGCGGCCTCGACAAGGACGGCAACCTCGTTGGCCTGCACATGCGCATTTCCGGCCAGTCGATCCTTGCGGGGGTGAACCCGCAGGGCTTGCAGAACGGGCGCGACCCGGTGGTGTTCCAGGGCCTCAATCCGGGTGGGGCCGAAGGTCCGTTCGGCTATGGCATTCCGAACCTGCTGATCGACCACGCCATGCGCAACCCGCATGTGCCGCCCGGCTTCTGGCGCGGGGTGAACCTCAACCAGAACGCCATCTATGTCGAATGCTTCATGGATGAGCTGGCCCACGCGGCGGGTGTCGACCCGCTCGAATTCCGCCGCAAGCTGATGAAGAACGCGCCGAAGCATCTCGCGGTGCTGGAAGCGGTGGCGAAGGGCATCGGCTGGGGCACGCCTTCCCAGCCGGGCACGGCGAAGGGTCTCGCGCAGATCATGGGCTTTGGCTCCTATGTCGCGGCGGCAGCCGAGGTTTCGGTGTCGAATGCCGGCGAAATCAAGGTCCATCGCATCGTCGCTGCCACCAATCCCGGCCATGTGGTGAACCCGGATCAGGTCGCGGCACAGGTCGAAGGCTCGTTCGTCTATGGCCTTTCCGCGGCCTTCCATCAGGAATGCACGGTGAAGGGCGGGCGGATCGTCGAGGAGAATTTCGACACCTATCCCGCGCTCCGCATGGCGGAGATGCCGAAAGTCGAGAGCATTCTTGTCCCCTCCGGCGATTTCTGGGGCGGCGTCGGCGAACCCACGATCGCGGTGGCCGCACCTGCCGTCATGAACGCGATCTTCGCCGCCACGGGCAAGCGCGTGCGCTCGCTGCCGCTGAAGAACGCGGAT
>JALOTF010000086.1 GCA_025458025.1 Beijerinckiaceae bacterium
AGGTAATGGCTGTCTTCCGGGCCGGGCGAGGCTTCCGGGTGCTGCTGCACCGAGAAGGCCGGGCGATCCTTGAGGCGGATGCCGCAATTCGAGCCATCGAAGAGCGAGACATGCGTCTCCTCGGCATTCGCGGGCAACGTCTTCGGGTCCACCGCGAAGCCGTGGTTCATCGAGACGATCTCGACCTTGCCGGTGCCATGCTCCTTCACCGGGTGGTTCGCGCCATGGTGGCCCTGCGCCATCTTCATGGTCTTGGCACCGATGGCGAGCGCGAGCATCTGGTGGCCCAGGCAGATGCCGAAGGTTGGCACCTTCGCATCCAGCAGCGCCTTGATGGTCGGCACGGAATACTGGCCGGTCGCGGCGGGGTCGCCGGGGCCATTGGCAAGGAACACGCCATCGGGCTTCAGCGCCAGCACATCCTCGGCCTTCGAGTTCGGCGGCAGCACGGTCACCTTGCAGCCGCGCGAGGCGAGCAGCCGCAGGATGTTGCGCTTGATGCCGTAATCGAGCGCGACGACATGGAATTCCGGCTTCTCCAGCCGGCCATAGCCCTCGCCCCAGTTCCAGGTGGTCTCGTCCCAGTCATAGCGCTGTGGGCCCGTGACATGCGGCACGAGATCGAGGCCATCCATGGAGGGAAGCGCCTTCGCGGCTTTCTGCAGCGCCTTGCGATCGAAGATGCCCGCCGGCGAATGGATCAGCACCGCGTTCTGCATGCCCTTGTCGCGGATGAGCGCGGTGAGCGCGCGGGTATCGACGCCCGCGATGCCCACGATGTTCCGCGCCTTCAGCCAGGAATCGAGATGCCGGCTCGCGCGGTAATTCGAGGGATCGGTGATGGACGCGCCGAGCACCACGCCGGAAACACCGGTGCTGCCCGCCATGTTGACCGTCTCGATATCTTCCTCGTTCACGCCCACATTGCCAATGTGCGGGAAGGTGAAGGTGATGATCTGCCCGGAATAGGAGGGATCGGTCAGGATTTCTTGGTAGCCCGTCATCGCGGTGTTGAAGCAGATCTCGCCGAAGCCTTCGCCCACGGCGCCGATGCCCTCGCCCTCGACCACCGTGCCATCCGCCAGCACGAGCAGGGCTGTCACGGCCGGTTTCGACCACGGGACAGGCGCGGCTGCGCGATTTTCAGATTGCGGGACAATCGTCGTCATGGCACTCACCGGGTTCAGGATAGTCGGAATCTTGGATGGGCGGCGCAGGGCCGATCGGGCCGATCGCAGCGCCAAACGGCCCTCCGCTTACGGAAGCTTCCGCCCGAAATCAATGCCCGCACGGTGATTTTGCCGTGCTTTTCAGTTCAGGTGATGACGATGCGCGATACGGTGATGGCCAACCTCAAGGATGCGATGAAGGCCGGCGACAAGGTGAAGCTCGGCGCGGTGCGCCTCATCCAGGCCGCCATCAAGGATCGCGATATCGAGGCGCGCGGCGCCGGCAAGGAGAAGGCGAGCGACGACGAACTGCTCTCGCTCCTCGCCAAAATGATCAAGCAGCGGCAGGAATCGGCTTCCATCTATCACACCAATGGCCGGCCTGAACTCGCGGCGCAGGAAGAGGCGGAAATCGCCGTCATTCAGGGCTTCCTGCCGAAGCAGATGGACGAAGCCGAGGTGAAGGCGGCCATCGCTGCGGCGATCACAGAAACCGGCGCCGCGGGCATGAAGGACATGGGCAAGGTGATTGCCATGCTGAAGGAGCGCCATGCCGGGCAGATGGATTTCGGCAAGGCCTCGGGTCTCGTCAAGGCCGCGCTGACGACTTGAGCCTGTCATTCCCGGCAAGGCGCGGCCCTGGACGGGAATCCCTTTTTGCCACCTCTCGTCATCGGACCCGGCCCGGTGATTGGGCCCTCCGGCTTGACGTCAAAGCGATTGGACAGAATCGCCTGAACCCTGTGGATTACGGGGATTATCAGGGCTTTGCCGGTGGCGGAGTCTGTGCCCTTGCGGCTTTCCGATAGGCCTTCGAACGATGCGCTATCCGCCCTCCATCCTTGAGGAGATCCGCGCCCGCCTGCCGATCTCGGCGGTGGTGGGTCGGCGCGTGAAGCTCACCAAGGCGGGGCGCGAATGGCGGGGCCTCTCGCCCTTCAATGCGGAGAAGACGCCGAGCTTCTATGTGAACGACCAGAAGCAGTTCTACCATTGCTTCTCCTCGGGCAAGCATGGCGATATCTTCTCCTTTGTCATTGAAACCGAAGGGCTTTCCTTCCCGGAAGCCGTGGAGCGACTCGCCAATGAGGCGGGCGTCACGCTCCCGAAGCTCACCGAGGAGACGGTCGAGCGCGAGAAGAAGCGCGCGGGCCTAGGCGAGGCGCTCGAAATGGCGGCGTCCTTCTTCGAGGAGCAGCTGAAATCCCCGAAGGGCCGCGATGCCCGCGCCTATCTGCAGGGGCGCGATCTCGGCAGCGAGATCATCGCGCGGTTTCGCCTGGGTTATGCGCCCGGCGAGCGGTTCGCCTTGCGCGATCACCTCGCGGAAAAGGGCGTCACCTCGGATGTGATGATCGAGGCGGGCCTGCTGGTTTCCGGTGAGGATATCACCGTTCCCTATGACCGGTTTCGCGATCGTGTGATCTTCCCGATTCAGGATGCGAAGGGCCGGGTGATCGCGTTCGGCGGCCGCGCGCTCTCCAAGGATGTGCAGGCGAAGTATCTGAACTCGCCGGAGACGCCAGTCTTCCACAAGGGTGCGACGCTCTACAACCTCAACCGGGCGCGCAAGGCCGCGCATGATGCGAGCACGATCTATGTGGTCGAGGGCTATGTCGATTGCATTGCGCTCGATCGCGCTGGGCTCGCCAATGTCGTGGCGCCGCTCGGCACGGCTCTGACGGAGGATCAGCTCGGCCTCCTCTGGCGCATCGCGCCGGAGCCGGTGATGTGTTTCGACGGCGACAGAGCCGGGCAACGCGCGGCGCATCGCGCGCTCGATCTCGCGGTGCCGATGATCGCAGCGGGGAAGACCCTGCGCTTCGCCTTCCTGCCCGAAGGGCTCGACCCCGATGATCTCCTGCGCTCGCGCGGTAGCGAGGCCCTGCGCGAGGCGCTGGCGAAGCCGCGTCCGCTCGTCGATGTGCTGTTCGAGCGCGAGATCGGTCGCGCGCCCATCGAGACGCCGGAGCAGCGCGCCGATCTCGAAAAGCGGCTCTTCGGCACGGTCGCGCGCATCGCGGATGATGACCTCAAGCGCCATTATCGCGACGCGATGAGCGAGCGGCTGCGCGCCTTGTTCCGCCCGCAAAGGGCACAGGGCGGCGGCTATCGCGAAGGCAATCGCGGCGCGGGCCGCATGGCGGGAGGCCGGCGGAGCGGGGGCGATTTTTCCCGTGGCTTCGGTAGCGAGATGCCGTTAGTCGCGTCCGAAGGCCTCAAGCGCAACGCGTTGTTCCGCCCCGCTTCCGTGCTGCAGCCGCGCGAGGCGGCGCTGGTGCTCGCGGCGATCCACCATCCGGAACTGATCGAAACCGAGGCCGAGGCCATCGCCGAACTGGTGCTCACTTCACCTGAAGCGCGCAGCCTGCGCAGTGCCCTGCTTGATCTTGCGGCGCGCGGCGCGGGCGAGGATTTCGCGGGCCTCCTGATGGCGCGCGGCTTCGCGGAACCCTTACGTGCTCTGGAGCTTGCCGCGAAAACCGAGGGCTGGACTCAGCCCGGAACGGTTTTTTCTCGCGTTTTGACCGCCTGGAGGGAGGCTTCCCACTTGCATGAGCGCCAATCCTTTCTAAATAGCGAGATCGAGGCTGTTGCCCGTGAAGTCGCTGAAGACGGGGGTGAGGAGCGATTCGAGCGTCTTAAAGCGCTTGTCCGGCGGCGCGAGGCGCAACTGGATCCGGAAAGCGGGCTGAGTGAATAATCGCGATCGCATTTTCAGGCGAGGAACTGCCGGTTCGCATGAAAAAAACGTGCGGGTGACTAAATTCGAGATCGAGGTGCTGAAACGCCCGTTTCAGCACCTGGATCGCAAAGCGGGGCGGTGCCCGGCACGTGTTGCGTGCCAGGTTTCATCCCGCGGGGGTGAGAACGGGGAATTCGGAACAACCACGATTCCGCTTTTTCGCGCCTTGGATAAGAGGTCGTTAAATTGCTTCGGCATAATCGCCTGGGGGCTCGCGCCTTCGGGCTCGATGCAGTTGACGACCCAGATGGTGGGATGAACATCGCATGGCGACCAAACCGGTCAAGAAGGACGAGCAGGGCAACTCCACGGCGGAAACGCCGGATAGCCCGCTGATCGATGTCTCCGATCAGGCCGTCAAGCGGCTCATCAAGCTCGCGAAAAAGCGCGGCTTCGTGACGCTGGACGAGATCAACGCCGTCCTGCCGCAGGAAGAAGTCAATTCCGACCAGATCGAGGACATCTACGCGATGTTCAACGAGATGGGCGTGAACGTCGTCGAGACGGAAGAGGGCGCCGAGGAAGAGGCGGCCGAGGCTGCCGGCGGCGATGACGAGGCCGAAGAGGCCGAGGAACAGGCGCCGCGCGCCACAGCCATCGTGAAATCCGAGCGCTCCAGCGAGCCGCTCGACCGCACTGATGACCCCGTGCGCATGTATTTGCGCGAGATGGGTGCGGTGGAACTTCTCTCCCGCGAAGGCGAAATCGCCATCGCGAAGCGCATCGAGGCCGGTCGCGAAGCGATGATCGCAGGCCTCTGCGAGAGCCCGCTCACCTTCCAGGCCATCATCATCTGGCATGAGGAACTCGAGCAGGGCAAAACTCTGCTGCGCGAGATCATCGATCTAGAAGCCACCTATGCGGGCCCGGATGGCAAGGGTGCGCCCAAGGTCGATGCCCCGGCCGACGATTTCGTCGAGCCGCCCAAGGCCCGCACGGTGAACGAGGATGGCGACGAGGTTGCCGCCCCCGAGCCGGAGCCCGAGAGCTTCGATGATGAATTCGAAGGTGGCGTCTCGCTCTCCGCGATGGAAGCAGAGCTGAAGCCCAAGGTGCTCGAAACCTTCGGTCGCGTGGCATCGAACTACAAGAAGCTGCGTCGCCTTCAGGACCAGGACATCGAGAACAAGCTTCAATCCACGAAGCTTACCCCCGCCCAGGAGCGCAAGTACAAGTCGCTCAAGGACGAGATCATCACCGATGTGAAGTCCCTCTCGCTCAACCAGAACCGCATCGATGCGCTGGTGGAGCAGCTCTACGACATCAACAAACGGCTGATCGGGCTGGAGGCGCGTCTCGTGCGCCTCGGCGAGAGCTATGGCATTGATCGCATGGAGTTCCTCAAGAGCTATCAGGGCTCGGAACTCGATCCGAAATGGCTCCTGCGCGTCTCGAAATTCATGACGCGCGGCTGGAAGGAATTCGTCGGCAAGGAACTCGAGCGCATCAAGGACATGCGCGGCGAGATTCAGGCGCTGGCCTCCGAAACCGGGCTCGAGATCGGCGAATTCCGCCGCATCGTGCAGATGGTTCAGAAGGGCGAGCGCGAGGCCCGGCAGGCCAAGAAGGAGATGGTGGAAGCGAACCTCCGCCTCGTCATTTCCATCGCCAAGAAATACACGAACCGCGGCCTGCAATTCCTGGATCTCATCCAGGAGGGCAATATCGGCCTCATGAAGGCGGTCGATAAATTTGAATATCGCCGCGGCTACAAGTTCTCGACCTATGCTACCTGGTGGATCCGGCAGGCCATCACGCGTTCCATCGCGGATCAGGCCCGCACCATCCGCATCCCGGTGCATATGATCGAGACGATCAACAAGATCGTCCGCACCTCGCGCCAGATGCTGCACGAGATCGGTCGTGAGCCGACGCCGGAGGAACTCGCCGAAAAGCTCGCCATGCCGCTCGAAAAGGTGCGCAAGGTGCTGAAGATCGCCAAGGAGCCGATCTCTCTCGAAACGCCGATCGGCGACGAGGAAGATTCGCATCTCGGCGATTTCATCGAGGACAAGAACGCAATCCTGCCGATCGACGCGGCCATCCAGTCGAACCTGCGCGAAACCACTACGCGCGTGCTCGCTTCGCTCACCCCGCGCGAGGAGCGTGTGCTGCGCATGCGCTTCGGCATCGGCATGAACACCGATCACACGCTGGAAGAAGTGGGGCAGCAATTCTCGGTGACCCGCGAACGCATCCGCCAGATCGAGGCGAAGGCGCTCCGCAAGCTGAAGCACCCGAGCCGCAGCCGCAAATTGCGCAGCTTCCTGGATAACTGAGTGTGAAAAGGCCGGGGCAACCCGGCCTTTCGCTTTTCAGGCCTCAGCTCGCGATGATCGCCCCTTCCTGAACCGCCTGATCGCGTCGGCTTCACGGCAAATTTACAACTCAAGGTTTAGCATATCCTCCTCCAGCCGGAGAGAGGAGCCATGAGCCTTCAGCGCATTCACCTGTTCCTGAGTTCCGCATGGAACGAGACGCCGCATGCGGATCGCCTCGCGGACTGGATTTTCGAGCAGCATTGGCAGATCGGCGCTTCCACGCTCGATTTCCGCGATCTCTCCATTCCCCGGGCCGATCCGGTGCTGGGGCAGCCGCAATCCGAGGCAGCCCGGCGCGAGCGCGAGGCGCGAATCGCGAAAAGCCATGTCGTGCTGGTGCCGGCGGGCCTGCCCGAGGCCGCGAAGGCCCCGGTGGAGGCGGAAATCGCCGCCGCCCATGGCCTGCGCCGCCCGGTTCTCGCGGTGGAGGTGAACCCGCGCGTCTCCGGCGCCTGCGCCATCCGCGACAAGGCGGATGACCATTGCGCCTGGCAGGACAAGGCTATGATCTCGAAGATCTGGCGGCTATACACCGACCATTAAGGCCGCTCCCGGCGATGTGATCGCACTCACCTCGACAAAGCCGCGCCGCTCTGAAACCCTGAGGTTCAAACAGAGCGGAGGCGCTGCATGTCGCTGGAATTCTGGATCACCACCTTCATTGTCGTTGCTTCACCGGGCACTGGCGCGGTCTACACCATCGCCACGGGCCTCGGTCGGGGCGGGCGGGCCAGCGTGCTCGCGGCCTTCGCCTGCACGCTCGGCATCATTCCGCATCTGCTCGCGGCGATGATGGGCCTTGCGGCTTTGCTGCACACCTCTGCCTTGCTCTTCGACCTCGTGAAATATGCGGGCGTCGCCTACCTCCTCTGGATGGCGTGGCAGACCCTGCGCGAAAAGGGCGCGATGCGCATTTCGGGCGATGACACCGTGCGCTCCGCCCGCCGGGTGATCATCGATGGCATTGCGCTGAACCTGCTGAATCCGAAGCTCTCGATCTTCTTCGTGGCCTTCCTGCCGCAATTCATGTCGAAGGATGCGAGCCATCCGTTGGCCGAGATGCTGGCACTCTCCGGCGTCTTCATGGGCATGACTTTCGTGATCTTCGCGCTTTACGGGCTTTTCGCCGCCGCGATGCGCGATCATGTCATCACTCGGCCGGCCGTCATGGCGTGGCTCCGGCGCGGCTTTGCAGCGGCCTTCGTGGCGCTTGGCACGCGCCTCGCGGTGCAGGAACGCTAAGGGCCGGGCAATGTCCGAGAGCATCCGACACCTCGCCGAGAAGCTTATCGCCGAGGGAGCGGAGAACCTACCTCTGCGGGACAAGCGTTTGTTGGAGCGGATCGCCAAGCGCCTTTCGGTTGCGAAGAACTGGAGCGCGGATTTCGACGAACGCCTCACCTTCGGCCAGCGCGTGGCCGATCAGGTCGCCTATTGGGGCGGCTCCTGGCCGTTCATCCTGTGCTTCACCGGGGTGATGGCGCTCTGGATTGCCTTCAACATCGCGGCGGCGGCGAAGGCGTTCGATCCCTATCCGTTCATCCTGCTCAACCTCGTGCTCTCCACGCTAGCGGCGATTCAGGCGCCGATCATCATGATGAGCCAGAACCGGCAGGCCGCGCGGGACCGGGTGGAGGCGCTTCATGATTACGAGGTGAACCTCAAGGCCGAGCTGGAGATCATGGCCTTGCATGACAAGCTCGACCGCGCGCGAATCGAGGAATTGGGAGAGGCCATCCGGCGTATCGAGGAAAAACTGGAGATGGCCCGACCGCCGGCGACCTGAACAGAGGCGACATCACACGACATGCCCAGAAAAAACGCCCGGAAGCGGGCGCTTCCGGGCGCTGAGAGGGGGCTTGCCTTGCGGCTCGTCCCTCCCTCGGGGCTCGTTCCCCGTTGCTGCGGTCAGGGCGATGATGCCGCTGTGCGCGCAAAAATCGGGGGAATTCGAAACATGCAAAATGCTGCCGGTTGGCGGGACGGAAGGGCCCCTGCAATCCACCCCGCCTGAAGTAAATGTAATTAACATTTACAAGAAAGGCAAGCCCGCGCCAGCCGTGTGTAGTGTTCCTGCAAGCTCCGGGGATGACCGCAGCGAGGCTCTGAAATCATTCGAGAGAGGCTTGCCTCAGCCCGTTCAGATAATGGCGCACGCCTGTTTCCAGCAACTCCTCCGCCGTCACCGGGTAGGGGCGGCGGGACATGTCATGTCCTGCGAAAAGGCTCGCGATTCCGTGCGTTTGCGACCAGATCTGCAGTGCCATCAGCAGCACTGGCGGCCTCTTGGGTCCGGGAAGCATCGCGATGATCGCCGCACAATTGTCACACAAAACGCCGAAGGAGCGCTCCGAGGCCTCGCGCAGTTCCGGGTAATTTGCGAACGAGAGTCCGCTCTGGAACATTGCGGCGTAATAGGCTGGCTCCTCGCGCACGAAGGTGAGGTAGGCTCGCCCGACCCGCGTGAAGGCCTCGTCGGGCCGTGGTCTTCCCTCATCCCAGGCGGTGCGCAGACGGGCAGAGAAGTTCCTGAACCCGCGCAGCGCGATTTCTGCCAGCAATTCATCCCGATCCCGGAAGTGTCGATAGGGTGCGGCGGGTGAGACCCCGGCTTTGCGCGCGGCCTCGGCCACGGTGAATCCCGCCGGTCCCTTCTCGCCGATCAGACGCAGGGCGGCCTCGATCAGCGCCTCACGGAGATTGCCGTGGTGGTAGCCGCGCTTTTTGGAAAGGTCGTCGGGAGCCGCGCTCATGGAGGGTGGTTATCCGGCATATGGCGTCATGGTGCAACCGGCCCAGAAGGAGCATGGGCGCCCGCGAGGCGCTTGCGCTCGGCGAGGTGCGACCAGGCATCGACGAGGGTCTTGATGATCACCAGCACCACGAGGCCCCAGATCGGCGCACCGAGCAGCGCGATTGCGCCCGCCCCGGCGAGGATGGTGAGATGCAGGATCACCACGCGCTTGTAGGGCGCGAACATCAGCGTTCCCGCATCCACGCGCTTCCATTCGCCACCGATTATGAAATTCAGCAGGAAAGACACGCCATGGCTGGCGACCAGCCCCACGGCAGCCCACCAATAGGTTGGGTCCGCCTCGATCATCCGTTCCATGACGGTGAAGGCGCCAAACGGGGAGGCGTTCATCTTGCCGGCGCCAATCGGCTGGTCGTGGCCGAAAATCCCCATCACGAACAGGCCATGCACCGCGCAGAACATGCCGTAATGCACCGTAAAGAAGGCCATGAGCACGATGATGCCGAACTGCCCCTTGAGCATCTGCGTGGCCATCCGCAGCAAATTGAACGCGCCGACAATCACGTTTTCCAGCCAGAAAAGCGCCATCACCTGAAACACGCTCCAGCCGAGGAACACCACGCCGCCGAGCGGCAGCAGGTTCGCCAGCACCAGCATGGCGAGCGAAAAGCTGATGGTGGAGGGGCCGGGCACGGAAATCATCCTTGGATGCTACCTGCGCCGGCTTTCGCATTCATTGCGCAGAGTCATGAACCCATTTGCTTTTCGTGTTTGACCCGGTGACGGGTTTGCCCCCACCTTGGGCGCATGATTGCAGCCACAGCTCCGCGACCCGACAGTTCCTATGCGTGGCTGCGGCTCGGCATGGCGCTCCTCATCTCCACCATTGCCGGCGTCGGCATGTGGGCGGTCATCGTGGTGCTGCCCGGCATCCAGAGCGAATTCGGTGTCGCGCGCGGCACGGCTTCGCTGCCCTACACCGTCACGATGTTCGGCTTCGCCTTCGGCACCATCGTGCTGGGGCAGATGTCGGATCGCACGGGCATCGTCGTGCCGATCATCATTGCCGGGGTGTCGCTGGGCGTGGGCTTCGGGCTCGCGGCGATGGCGCCGAGCCTGCTGATGGTCTCGCTGCTGCATTTCCTCGTGGGCATGGGCTCGGGTGCGGGTTTCGCGCCGATGATGGCGGATATCTCGCATTGGTTCGTGAAGCGCCGGGGTGTCGCGGTGGTGATCATCGCGAGCGGGAATTATCTCGCCGGTGCGGTGTGGCCGCTTTTCATGAACCAACTCATCCCCGGCCATGGCTGGCGCGGCACCTATCTCGTGATTGCCGCGATCTGCATCGTCACCATCGTCCCGCTGGCCTTCGTGATGCGCCGGCGGCCGGAGAAAACCGCGCTCGATGCCGCGACGAAAGCCGCTGCCGCCGCGCAGGCCGATCTCGGCCTCAGCCCCCGTGCGCTGCAATTGCTGCTCGTGGTGGCGGGTTTCTCCTGCTGCGTCGCGATGAGCATGCCGCAGGTGCATATCGTCGCCTATTGCGGCGATCTCGGTTACGGCGTCGCGCGCGGGGCGGAGATGCTCTCGCTGATGTTGTTCCTTGGCATCGCCTCGCGCATTGGCTCCGGCTTTCTGGCCGACCGCATCGGTGGTGCCGCGACCTTGCTGATCGGCTCGATCATGCAGGGCGTGGCGCTGGTGCTCTATCTTTTCTTCAACGGGCTCACCTCGCTTTACATCATTTCCGGCATTTTCGGCCTATTCCAGGGTGGAATCGTGCCGATGTATGCGGTGATCTGCCGGGAATTTCTACCCGCCCGCGAGGCCGGCAGCCGCATCGGCCTCGTGATGGCCTCGACCATCATCGGCATGGCCTTTGGCGGCTATGTCTCCGGCCTGATCTATGACGCGACGAATTCCTATCGCCTTGCCTTCCTTAATGGCGTGGCGTGGAACGGGCTGAACCTGCTTGTCGTCGCGTGGCTCTTCATGAAGCGCCAGAAGGCGATGCCACAGCCGGCGTGATTTCCGCTGCATCCAATCCGCGCCTTCGCGTGTTCACCCGTCACAAAAGGGAGAACCCTCATGCGCAAGACCCATCTCGTCGCCACCGGCTACGGCCTCATGATGGCCAGCCTGCTGTTTTTCGTGCCCCAGGCCGAGAGCGAGAATTTCTCGCGCTGGCCTGAACTCGTGAACCCCTTCGAATCCACCTCCGGCGGCGGCGTGATGATCGACCGCTACGCGCCGGTGGTCGTCGGCGCCACCTGCCGCACGGATTTCACGGTGACGCTGCCGAATAATGGCGGCACCTTCCTCAACGAGGTCGTGTTCGATGCCATCCCCGTTCAGGGCGGCATTCTCTGCGAGAATGGCCGCTGGCGTGCAAAGGATGGCTCGGCCGAGGGCACCACGCCCTTTCGTGTTTTCCTGAAAGACGGAATTGCGCGCCGTCCTCCTGCTTGACCGCGCGCCTTCTCCGGCCCACCTGTATCAAAAATCGAACAGGAGGTGCCCATGCTCAAGACCACGCTCGCCGGATCTTTGCCCAAGCCGAAATGGCTCGCGGAGGAGGAGAAGCTCTGGGCCGGCTGGAAGCTCGCGGGTGAGGATCTCGCCGAGGGCAAGCGCGACGCCACCATCCTCGCGGTGAAGCTGCAGGAGGTCGCCGGTCTCGATATCGTGGGCGATGGCGAGCAGGCGCGCCAGCATTTCGTGCACGGTTTCCTCGCCAATCTCGACGGCATAGATTGGGAAAAGAAGACCCGCATGGGCATTCGCAACAACCGCTATGAAGCGGATGTGCCCACGGTCACCGGCCCCATCCGCCGCAAGGGCTCGGTGCATCGCATGGAGGCCGAGGCTGCCCGCGCGAACACGGATCGCCAGCTGAAATTCACATTGCCCGGCCCGATGACCATCGTGGATACCATCGCGGACGCGCATTACGGCCGCCGCGAGGATCTCGCCTTCGCCTTCGCCGAGGCGCTGAACGAGGAAGCGTTGGAGCTTCAGGCGCTCGGCGTCGATGTCGTGCAGTTCGATGAGCCGGCCTGGAACGTCTACATGCCGCAGGTGGCGGAATGGGGCATGAGCGCGCTGGAACGCGCCGCCAAGAGCCTCACCTGCACCACCGCCGTCCATATCTGCTACGGCTACGGCATCAAGGCCAATATCGACTGGAAGGCCACGCTCGGTGGGTCTTGGCGCCATTACGAGGAGACCTTCCCGGTCATCGCGCGCTCGTCCATCCAGCAGGTGAGCCTCGAGTGCCGGAACTCCAAGGTGCCGATGGACCTCATCAAGCTGCTCGACGGCAAGGATGTGCTGGTCGGCTGCATCGATGTCGCCTCCAACGACATTGAAACGCCCGAGCAGGTGGCTGCCACCATTCGCGAGGCCATGAAGTTTGTTGCGCCGGAAAAGCTTTTCCCCTGCACGAATTGCGGCATGGCCCCCATGTCGCGCAATGTCGCGTACGGAAAGCTCGCAAGCCTTGCGCAGGGCGCGAAAATCGTCTGCGATGAACTGAAGCGCTGACGCTTTTCTCAGGGATTCCCGGATGACCGACCACGCCAGCCCGCGCGGGCAACTCACGCTCCGCACCATCGCCATGCCGGCGGATACCAATGCCAATGGCGATATTTTCGGCGGCTGGGTGATGGCGCGGATGGATCAGGCCGGGGGCATTGCGGGCGTGGAGCGCACGCGCGGTCGCGTGGTGACGGTGAAGGTCGATTCCATGACCTTCATCCGCCCCATGAAGGTGGGCGATGTGCTCTGCGTCTACACGGAAATCGGCCGCGTGGGCCGCACCTCGTTCCAGATCCATGTCGAGGCCTGGGCGCAGCGCTTCATGACGCAGACCATGGAACTCGTGACCGACGCCGATTTCACCTTCGTCGCCATCGACGATGAAGGCAAGCCGAGGCCCGTCCCGCCAGTCTGAGGAGCCTATACCCAGTTGTAGTTAAAGCTCACCGAGATGCGCTCGTCTTCCGAGCGGTTCATCGGCACGTCATGCCGCAGGAAGCTCTCCCAGAGCAGCAGCGTGCCCGCCTCGGGCTGCAGCGAAACGAAGCTCTGGTTTTCGCGCGCCGCCTTTTTCTTGCGGGGCGGGTGCGCCATCATCATCGCGTGGCGCGGATCCTCGAAGCGGATGGCGCTCGCTCCCTTGGGGATCGCCGCATAGAACGTGCCGGAGATCACCGAATTCGGGTGAATATGCGCCGCGTGAAAGCCGCCTTCGGGTAGTACGTTCACCCAGTACGAATCCATCGCGAGTTTGCCGCCGCCAAGATCGAATTCCAGCTCTTTCGCGAAAGCCTTCACATGGGCATCGATCTGCTTCGCCAGGGTTTTGAAGGCCGGGAAACGCCAGGGCAAATCGTCCAGCGAGGCATAGGAGGTGTAGCCGGGATAGCCGTTGTCGCGGCACCATTTCTGGCCGGCCGCGTCATCCACGCTCAGCACCTCCGCCGCCGCGACGATCTCCGCGAGGAGTTCGGCATCGGCGATTGTCGCGCGGTAGATGCGGGTTGGGAACAGGGTGAGGATTTCGCTGGTCATGTCGCCTCCCGGCTGGCCCATGCGGCCTGCGCGTCGGTTTCCACGGCACCCGGCCGGGCGCGGCGAACCTGCGCCAGAGCGTCGATCGGGGCCACGCCCTGCTCCACCAGCAGGCGCATCGCCACCATGCCGGATCGGCCCTTGCCGCCCATGCAATGG
>JALOTF010000139.1 GCA_025458025.1 Beijerinckiaceae bacterium
GCCGGAAGTGCAGGTTGCGATCCTTTCGGAGCGCATCGTGAATCTCACGGAGCACTTCAAGGCGCACAAGAAGGACAACCATTCGCGTCGCGGCCTGCTGCAGATGGTTTCGCAGCGCCGTTCGCTGCTGGATTACCTGAAGAAGAAGGACGAGGGCCGCTATCAGGCGCTCATCCAGCGGCTGGGTATCCGCCGCTAAGACCATCAAGGGCGTGGGACACCGAGTCTCGCGCCCTTTTTCGAACGGGACGGAATGGTCCGCCCCGTTCGCGCGCGAAACCCGACGTGTCCATGGCAGGATCGCCGGGGGCTTCCGGGGCCAAGAGCCCCATTCCAGAGAAGCCCCTCGCCGTCTTGCCCATGGGTTCGGGCGCGCCTCGCCGTTTTGAGTATTTTCAAGCGAAGTGGGAACCGGTTCGCGTCTAGAAAATACAACAGAACAGAAAGAGAGAGCGGGCGAGATGAATGTTTTTCATCGAAAGCCGCTCTTGCGAGTGCCATGCCGGGCGATTCCGATCGCCTCGGCCGTTTCGCGAGAAACCCACGACGCTGCGTGCCGGATCCGCCGGGCGCGGCCACGACAGGACAAGACATGTTCGATATTCAACGCAAGACCATTACCTGGGCCGGCCGCAAGCTGACGCTCGAAACCGGCCGCATCGCGCGCCAGGCTGACGCCGCTGTGCTCGCCACCTATGGCGAAACCACCGTGCTCGCCACCGTCGTTTCGGCCAAGGAGCCGAAGGCGGGCGTGGATTTCTTCCCGCTCACCGTGAACTACCAGGAAAAGACCTACGCCGCGGGCCGTATTCCCGGCGGCTATTTCAAGCGCGAAGGGCGCCCTTCGGAAAAGGAAACGCTGGTTTCCCGCCTGATCGACCGTCCGATCCGCCCGCTCTTCATCGAGGGCTATCGCAACGAGACGCAGATCGTCTGCACGGTGCTGAGCCATGACCTTGAGAACGATCCGGATATCGTCGCGATGGTCGCGACCTCGGCGGCGTTGACGCTGTCGGGCGTGCCCTTCATGGGCCCGGTGGGCGGCGCGCGCGTCGGCTACATCAACAACGAATTCGTGCTGAACCCGACGCTCGACCAGCTGAAAGATTCCAAGCTCGATCTCGTCGTCGCCGGCACGGCTGATGCGGTGCTGATGGTCGAATCCGAAGCGCAGGAACTCAGCGAAGACGTGATGCTCGGCGCTGTGATGCACGGC
This sequence comes from Beijerinckiaceae bacterium, assembly GCA_025458025.1. Taxonomy (GTDB): domain Bacteria; phylum Pseudomonadota; class Alphaproteobacteria; order Rhizobiales; family Beijerinckiaceae; genus Rhabdaerophilum. The sequence goes on from JALOTF010000139.1 coordinate 1,217, forward strand.
CATGCAGGCTTCCAGCCGGTCATCGAGGCGATCATCGGCCTGGCCGAGCGCGCCGCGAAGGAACCGCGCGATTTCACCCCGCCGGATCTCTCGCATATCGAGAAGGAGATGCTCGCCATCGCCGAGACCGACCTGCGCGAGGCCTACAAGATCATCGAGAAGCAGGCGCGCTACAAGGCGGTGGATGCCGCCAAGGCGAAGGTGATGAGCGTGCTCGCGCCGGAAGGCGGTGAAGCCAAGTACGACAAGGAACAGCTCAAGACCGTGTTCAAGGAACTCCAGGCCAAGATCGTGCGCTGGAACATTCTCGACACCAAGAGCCGCATCGATGGCCGCGGCCTCACCGATGTGCGCAACATCGTTTCGGAAGTGGGCCTCCTGCCCCGCACCCATGGCTCGGCGCTCTTCACGCGCGGCGAGACGCAGGCGCTGGTGGTGGCGACCCTCGGCACGGGCGATGACGAGCAGTTCGTCGATGAACTCGAAGGCTCGCGCAAGGAGCGCTTCCTGCTGCATTACAACTTCCCCCCCTATTCGGTGGGTGAAGCGGGCCGCATGGGTTCGCCCGGCCGTCGCGAAATCGGCCATGGCAAGCTCGCCTGGCGTGCGATCCGCCCGATGCTCCCGACGGTGGCGGAATTCCCCTACACCCTGCGCGTCGTCTCCGAGATCACGGAATCGAACGGCTCGTCCTCGATGGCCTCGGTCTGCGGCGCTTCGCTGTCGCTGATGGATGCCGGCGTGCCGCTGAAGTCGTCTGTGGCGGGCATCGCCATGGGCCTCATCCTCGAAGGTGACCGCTTCGCCGTGCTCTCCGATATTCTCGGTGACGAGGATCATCTCGGCGATATGGATTTCAAGGTGGCCGGCACCGAAGGCGGCATCACCGCCCTTCAGATGGACATCAAGATCGCGGGCATCACCGAAGAGATCATGCGCGTGGCCTTGAGCCAGGCGAAAGCGGGCCGGTTGCACATTCTGGGCAAGATGGCCGATGCGCTCACCGCGCCGCGCGGCCAGCTCGGCCAGTATGCGCCGCGCATCGAGACCATCAAGATCAACCCGGACAAGATCCGCGAAGTCATCGGCTCCGGCGGCAAGGTGATCCGTGAGATCACCGAGAAGACCGGCACGAAGATCGACATCTCGGATGACGGCACCATCAAGGTCGCTTCGTCGGATGGCGAGAAGATCAAGGCCGCGCTGAACTGGATCAAGGGCATCGCCTCCGAACCGGAAATCGGCCAGATCTACGAAGGCACGGTCGTGAAGGTGATGGAATTCGGCGCCTTCGTGAACTTCTTCGGCTCCAAGGACGGCCTCGTCCACATCTCGCAGCTCGCCTCCCGCAAGGTCGCGAATGTGAAGGATGTCGTGAAAGAGGGCGACAAGGTGAAGGTGAAGCTCATGGGCTTCGACGATCGCGGCAAGACCAAGCTGTCGATGAAGGTCGTGGACCAGGAAACCGGCGAAGACCTCGAAGCCAAGCAGAAGGCCGAGCGCGAAGCCAATAAGGGCGGCGACGAGGATTGATCCTCCGCCTCCCCTGTCATTCCCGACGGCGCGTCAGCGCCGGGCGGGAATTGAGCCTCCAGAAATTCAAAAGCCGCGGGAAACCGCGGCTTTTCTCTTATTGGTATGATCGTTCCGAGTCCGAATCGGTTGGCTTAACGCCCTGCTCGCACTGCCCTGAGCAAACCCGCTGTCGAGCCATCCAGCGCCTCAAGTCCTTTGCCGGTTTTCACCGGGCCTTCGAGCTTCGTCGCAAGCTCCTTGCCCAGTTCCACGCCCCATTGATCATAGGCGTTGATGTTCCAGATCGCGGCTTCCACGAATACGCGGTGCTCGTAGAGCGCGATGAGCTGCCCCAATACGAAGGGCGTGAGCCGCTCGAACAGCAGTGTGATCGAGGGCCGATTCCCCGGAAAGACGCGATGCAGATTGCCACCGGCCTCTTCGAGGCTGCGCCCCCGCATCAAGGCCTGTGATTGCGCGAGGCAATTCGCGATGAGCAATGGCTGATGCGCTGCGAGCGCGTGGTCGTCCTCGCCTTTTCCGCCAAGCAGGAACTCAACCGGAATGATATCCGTGCCCTGATGGATCAGCTGGAAGAAGGCGTGCTGCCCATTCGTGCCCGGCTCGCCCCAAACAATGGGGCCGGTTGAGGTCGCAACAGGCTTGCCCTCCCGCGTCACGCGCTTGCCGTTCGATTCCATATCGAGCTGCTGGAGATAGGCTGGAAAGCGCGAGAGGCGCTGCGCATAGGGAACGACCGCGCGGCTCGCATGGCCGCCGAGGTTGCGATGCCAGATGCCGATGAGGCCGAGCAGCATGGGCAGGTTCTTCTCTGCCGGTGCCTCGCGGAAATGCCGGTCCATCGCATGGCCACCCGCGAGGAACTCCGCAAAACGCTCCGGGCCGATGGCGATCATCAGCGGCAAGCCAATCGACGACCAGACCGAATAGCGACCGCCCACCCAATCCCAGAAGCCGAACATGCGCTTGGCTGAAATGCCGAAGGCCTCGACCTTCTCGCGCGC
>JALOTF010000012.1 GCA_025458025.1 Beijerinckiaceae bacterium
GGAGATGACCTTTCTCGTTGGCCCCTCGGGCTGCGGGAAAACCACGTTCATCTCCATCCTCTCGGCTTTGCTGAGTGCCGATGGCGGCTCGCTCTCGGTTTTCGGCACGGAGCCGAACCGGCTCGGATCAGGCGCACTCGTGCGCTTCCGTCGCGACACAGTGGGGTTTGTCTTCCAGCAGTTCAACCTGCTGCCGGCGCTGGATGCCGCGGAGAATGTCGCGGTTCCGTTGATCATTCAGGGTGTTTCGCCACGAAAAGCCCGCCTGCGCGCCTGCGAATGGCTGGAGCGCCTCGGCCTCGGCGCCCATCTCAACAAGCTGCCCTCGCAGCTCTCGGGCGGCCAGCAGCAGCGCGTGGCGATTGCCCGCGCACTGATCCACGAGCCGCGCCTGCTCGTCTGCGATGAGCCCACGGCGTCGCTAGATGCCGAAACCGGGCGGCAGGTGATCGAACTCCTGCGCGAGGTCTCCATCCGGCCGGATCGCGCCGCGATCATCGTGACGCATGACGACCGCATCTATCCTTACGCCGACCGCATCGCCTTCATGGCCGATGGGCGCGTCACCCATGTCGAGACGCCCTCCCGGCCCCCAAGCGGAGAGAATTCCCCATGATCCGTCGTTCGCGTTTCCTCATGGTCGCGCTGCCGCTGGCTGCTGCGGGTGCGCTGACCCTCGCGACCCTGTCCATCGTGCGCTCGAACACCACGCCGGCAGTCGCGCCAGCCGGTGCGGCGCGCTCGACCATCGTGGCCGGGGCGGGGGTGGTCGAGCCGGCGGGGCGGGAAATCGCGGTCGCGACCCCCGTCGCGGGCGTGGTGCGCAATGTGCGCGTGAACCCGGGCGATGCGGTGAAGCAGGGCGACATCCTCTTCACCCTTGATGATGCGATTGTCGCGGCGACGCTCGCGCAGCGCCAGCAGGATCTGCGCGCGGCGGAAATCCGCCTGACGCAGACGAAAGGACGCGTGGACCAGTTGCGCGCCGAGATGGAGGCCGCGCGGGGCGCGGTGGAAGCCGCCCGGGCCGAGCGCGACGAGGCGAAAGATCAGGTGGATACCGGCGCGCAACTCGTGGGCGGAGCCGTTTCGCAGCGCGAACTCACGCGACGCCGCAACGCCTTGCGCGGCGCGGAAGGGCGGCTCGCGGAAGCCGGCGCGCGGTTCGATGGCACCCGTGCGGCCCTCGCACTGATCGACCCTGCCCAGCAAGGTGCCTCATGGCTGGCAGACCAGCAGGCCGTGCAGCAGGCGCAGGCTGCGGTGGATCTCGCGCGGCGCGAGCAGGAGCGGCTCTTCATCCGCGCGCCCTCCAATGGCACGATCCTCGCGGTGAATATCCGTGCAGGTGAATTCGCGGCCGCCGGTGGCGCAACCGCGCCGGTATCGATGGGCATGCTCACGCCTCTGCATGTGCGCGTGGATATCGACGAGGCCGATCTTCCCCGCCTCGCGTTGGGGCGGAACGCGGTGGGCGCGCGGCGTGGCCTGCCAGCGGAAACCATCGCCCTGCGCTTCGTGCGCGCCGAGCCGATCCTCACCAGCAAGCGCAGCCTTGTCGGCGGGGCGGATGAGCGGGTGGATACCCGCGTGCTCCAGCTGATCTATGCGGTGGAAACGCCGGAGATCGACCTCCGGCCCGGCCAGATCCTCGATGTGCGGATCGACAGCCCCAAGCCCGCGCAGGGCTGATGCCGCGCCATGCCCCGCAAGCCCGGCGATCGCAACCGAGATTATGCCGAGACACGGCAGGCGATCCTGACCCGCCTGCATGCCCGCCTCGTGGCCGAGCGGGACCGGCCGCCGAGCTTCCGCGAGATCGCCAGTGCTGCCGAGGTCAGCATGCCGACGCTGCGGCACTATTTCGGCGATCGCGATGCCGTCATCGCTGCTGTCATGGAGCATCAGGGCGCGTTGGGTGCGCCTTATCTCGCCGATCTCGCGCGCGCCGATCTGCCCTTCGAGGCCTCCATCCTTGAGGCCGTTATGTTTCTCGCTTTCGGCCTGTTCGAGGCGCGCGTGAGTGGTATCCACGCTTTCGGTCTCTCGGAGGGGATGCAATCCGGGCCGCTCGGCGAGGCCTACCTCGCGCGGCTTCTGGAGCCGACCTTGCAGGCGCTCGAGAGCCGGCTCGCGCAGCATGTCAGCCGGCAGGAGATGCGGCCCGCGAACCTCCGGGTCGCGGCTTTGCAACTCGCGGCCCCCCTCGTGCTCGGCGCATTGCATCAGGCCTATCTCGGCGGGGACCGGCTCCGTCCGCTCTCGCGTGAAGAGCTATGCGAGGCGCTCGCGGGCTCGTTTATCGAGGCTTTCCGGGCCTAGAATGCGCCTTCAGCCGGCACGGAAGAGCGGGAAACTCACGCCCAAGGCCCAGGCGAGGCAGAGACCGAGGCCGATGCCCGCCGCGAGCGCACCGCTGCGCTGGCCGATCCAGCGGCCCATCAGCCCGTGAACGAGGAAGAACAGCACCATCACCGGCAGGATGATGAACAGGAACATCAGGCGCGGCGGATCGAGCATCGCCGCGCCTGCCAGCGAGGCCAGCAGCGCGACGCGCGCAGCCAAGCGCCGCACCAGAGTGCCCCGACCGGCCCCGGTCAGCACGCTATCCGCCAGCATGAAGGGGATTGTGCCGAGACAGAGGATCAGGATGACCGACAGCCGCCCGGCATGGGGCAGGAAGCTCGCGGCATAGCGGTCCATCGCGAGGCCGAAAACGGCAATGCCCCAGAACACCAGCAACGCCACTCCCGCCAGCGAGAACCCGCTGGTGAAGCGTCGCCACCCCACAATCAGCATCTGAATCAGCGCATAAGCCGCGAGATGCCCCGCGAGATAATCCGCCACCAGCACGGGCAGAAAGGGCTGGTAGAGGCCGGTTCCCACCGGCGGCACAAGAAGGGCGGGGAGCAGGATGGCCGGCCAGAACCTCACCGCCGGCAGAGCCTCCGGCACGTTCTCCGTCGCGGGCAGCGCATGCGCGAGCGGGCGCATCAGCAGCACGATCCCTCCGAGCAGCAGCAGGATCCATGGGCCGGTTGGCTGGATATCGCCCTCGCTGGCGCGCCCGAAAGTGCCATCGAGCCAATCGCGCGCCTCGCGCACGCCCGTTCCGCTGAAGAGCACGCCGACATGCTCCACGCCCGGCGCCACCACCGCACGGCGCGCCACGCCCGGTTTGGTCGCGGTGTCGCCTTCGCGCGTATCAGGCTGCACCATGTGCAGCGCATCGAGAGCCGCTTCCCGCAGGCGCGGCTCGCCCTGACCGGTGATCATCAGCAGCCGCGCGGGTTCCGTTGCGGTCACCGCGCCGGAGAACATGGAAATCGCGACCACCGCGGCAATCGGCATGCCCGCGGCCTCCTCGGCCAGCGATGCACGCACGAGAATATCGGTCGCCATGGAATGCCCGAGCAGCGCGACGGGCCGGGGCGGCTGCCCAAGGTTGCGCCCGGCCGCGATCACCCGGCGGGTTTCCGCGACAAGCAGCGTGGTCGTGCCGTCAATGGAATCAATCGCGCCGGACATCGGCACGGGATTGCGCCCGTGACCCTCGAAATCGAAGGCGAGCACGGTGTAGCCCGCCTGCGCGAGGTTGAGCGCATAAGCCTGCATCATCGGGCGCGAGCCGGCAAAGCCATGCGCGATCACCACCACGGGCCCTTCGCTGTTGGGCTTGCGGATGAGCGTCGCCGGGGTCGAACCGACCGGCATTTCTTGAAATTCAAGGCCGGATCGCGCCGTTTCGAGCCGAAAAACCGAGATCGCGATGGCGAGAAGCGCCAGCAAGGCGAGCACGAGATTGACGGTTCTTGCGGCAGGGCGCACTCGCATCATGGATCGGCACGGAAGGCGAGGGGCTTCACGTCGGCATCTCCGGGCCTTGCAGCGGATGGCCAAGAGCGGCAACCGGCGCTAGCGTTGCATCGGGTTTAGGGCTGCAAGCCCTGGCCGTCCATGCTTCCGATCAACCGACTGGCGCATCATGTCCTGTTCTGCCTCTGACACGGAAGCCCAGCGCCTCTCCCCGAGGCCGCGTCGGGTCTTCGTTCTGGGCGCGACCGGCACGATCGGCCGCGCGACCGTTGCGGCACTCTTGGCGCGCGGGCACCGGGTCGTTTGCTTTGTGCGGCCGAAATCGCGGGGGGAGGCGGATGACCTCGCGAGCCTGCTGCCGGGCGCGCAACTGCGCTTCGGCGACGTGACCGACGCCCGGTCGCTTGCGGCGGATGGATTTCGCGATGAGCGCTTCGATGCGCTGGTGTCCTGCCTCGCCTCGCGCACGGGCACGGCGCGCGATGCCTGGGCGATTGATCATCGCGCGCATCAGCTGGCTCTGGCGGCCGCGCGGCAGGCCGGCGTGGAGCATATGGTGCTGCTCTCGGCCATCTGCGTGCAGAAGCCGAAACTCGCGTTTCAGCAGGCAAAACTCGCTTTCGAGCGCGAATTGGTGGAATCGGGCCTCATTTATTCCATCGTGCGGCCTACGGCGTTCTTCAAATCGCTCTCGGGGCAGGTGGAGCGCGTGAGGCAGGGCAAGCCGTTCCTGATCTTCGGCGACGGACGATTGACCGCCTGCAAGCCGATCAGCGATCGCGATCTCGGCGCGTTTCTCGCGGGGAGCCTCGATGATGAAAGCCGCTGGAACCGCATTCTCCCCCTTGGCGGGCCGGGCGATGCCATCACCCCGCGCGAGCAGGGCGAAATGCTGTTCGAACTCGTGGGAAAGCCTCCGAAATTCCGCTCCGTTCCTCTGGGCATGCTCTCGGCCATCCGGGCCGTGCTGGGCGCGCTCGGGCGCATCAGCCCGAAACTGGCGGACAAGGCCGAACTCGCTGGCATCGGGCATTACTACGCGAGCGAATCCATGCTCGTCTGGAATGCCGAAACCGGCCGATACGATGCCGATGCGACCCCGTCCGCCGGATCAGACACCCTGCGCGAGCATTACATCCGGCTCATCCGCGACGAAATTCGCGATGACCGGGGTGATCACGCGGTTTTCTGAGGCGGAACTCAGCCTGCATTTTGACCTGACGCAGACCGTTTTGAAAGGGCGCGCACAGGCGTGCTCTTCGCGTGAGTTCAGCCGCGCTCGCGCGGGTCGAAGGCATCGCGCAGGCCGTCCCCCAGCAGGTTGAACGATAACACCGTGATGAAGATGGCGAGGCCCGGCCAGATCGCCATCCATGGTGCGTTCGTAAGGAAGCGTTGCGCGGAATTGAGCATCGAGCCCCATGACGGCGAGGGCGGCTGCTGCCCGAGGCCCAGGAACGAGAGGCTCGCCTCGGCAATGACGGCGGTGGCGATGGTCAGCGTGATCTGCACCAGCAATTGCGGCATCACGTTCGGCAGGATGTGCTTCACCGCGATACGCCAGCGCGGATTGCCCACGGCGCGCGCGCTTTCCACGTAATCCTCCACCTTCACCGCGAGAACCTGCCCACGTGTGAGGCGGATGAAAATCGGCGTCGCGGTGATGCCAATGGCGATCATTGCATTGGTCAGGCTGGGGCCGAGGAAGGCCGCCAGCGCAATCGCGAGAATGAGAAACGGGCTCGCGAGCATCGCATCGGTCACGCGCGAGAGAATGGCATCCACCCAGCGCGGGCCATACCCCGCGAGAAGGCCAAGCGGCACGCCAAGCGCCACCGCGATGCCCACGGAAATCACGCCCGCTGCCAGCGAGGCGCGTGCGCCATAGATAATCCGCGAGAAGAGATCGCGGCCTACCTCATCCGTGCCGAACCAGTAAAGCGCGGAGGGCGCCTTGCGCACGGCGGTCCAGCTCTGCTTGATGGGATCGTGGGGGGCGATGAGCGGCGCAAAAATCGCGATCAGCACCAGCGCGATGATCACTACGAGGCCGAACATCGCGGCCTTGCGCGCTTTTAGCCGTCGCCAGGCCCGGCGAAGCGGCGTTTCGGGCACGTTGCCGGCATTCACGATCGCAGTTGCTCCACTCATGGCCGGAGCCTTGGATTGACGAGGATGTAGCCGAGATCCGCCAGCAGATTGAGCAGGATATAGGTCGCGGAGGTCACCAGAACCACGCCCTGTACCACGGCGTAATCGCGGTTGAACACGGCATCGACGATCAGCTTTCCGAAGCCGGGAATGGTGAAGATCTGCTCCGTCAGCACCGCACCGGAGAGCAAAGTGCCGAATTCGAGCGCGCCCAGCGTGATCACCGGCGTCAGCGCATTGCGCATGGCGTGCGCGAGGATGACGCGGTTCTCGTTCAGCCCCTTGGCGCGGGCCGTGCGCACATAATCGGAGGAAAGCGCCTGCAGCATCGCCGCGCGCGTATGGCGCATCAGCACGCCCGCGATGGAATTGCCGAGCACGAAGGCCGGCATGATCGTGGTCTTCAGAGATTGCCACGGATCCTCGAACGGGCTCACGTATCCCGAGGCTGGCAACCAGCCGAGATGCACGGAAAACAGGAAAATCAGCAGGATCCCGAGCCAGAAATTCGGCGTCGAGATGCCCCAGAGCGAGATGACGTTCACAACGTAATCCCAGACCGTGCCCTTCTTCACTGCCGAGACGATGCCCGCGGGCACGCCGATGAAAATGGCGATGATCATCGCCATCGTCGCCAATTGCAGCGTCACCGGCAGCTTCTGCGCGACAAGCGTTGAGACCGGCTCCTTGAGGCGCATCGATTCGCCGAGGTCACCCGTCACCACGCCCTTGATCCAGTAGACATATTGCACCGGGATGGGCTGATCGAGCCGATATTGCTTCCGGATCTGCTCGATCACCTCGGGGTCGCGTTCCTCGCCGGCCATGATGGTCGCAGGATCGCCCGGCAGCAATTGCTGCAACCCGAAGATCATCATCGAGACGATGATGACCGTCGGGATCAGTTGCATCAATCGCCGGGCGATCAGCAGCAGCATGGCTCAGCCCTTGATCTTCAGGCCGACGACGCGCACGAGGCCGTCGGGCATCTGGCGATAGCCTTCGATCCGATCGCGATGCGCAATGATCACGAGGCGATGGTAGAGGTAGACGATCGGTACATCCTTCGCGAGCTGCTCGGCAGCGCGCTTATAGGCGGCCATGCGCTCGGGCATGGCGTTCTTGGTGCGGCCTTCATCCAGGGCGGCGTCCACATCCTTGTTGGAATAGGCTGAATAGTTGTTCGGCGCGCCGGTATAGGCGAAGGTCTGGATGTTGCCGTCCGGGTCCGTGCGACCCGACCAGGCGAGCATATAGGCCTGGAAATTGCCCGCTTCCGCTTCCTTCAGCGAGGTCGCGAATTCGGTCACGCGGATCTTCACATCAAAGCCGGCTTCGGCGGTCATGGCCTGCACCACCTCGGCGACCTGGCGCGTCTCAGGGTTGTTCGGCACCATAAAATCGACCGTCACGGGCGTCTTCACGCCGGCATCGGCGAGGAGCTTCTTCGCCTTGGCGATATCGCGCTTCGGCACCGGAACGCTCTTCTGGTAGAAGGAATTCTCCGGGTTGACCCACTGATTGCCAGGCTTGAACTCGCCGTTGAACACCACCTGCACGAGGGCCTCGCGGTCAATCGCCGCCTCGAAGGCCTGCCGCACGCGCGCATCCGAGCCAAGCGGGCCCTTGGCGGCGTCACCCTTGCCGGTATTGATGGTGATGCCCTGATAGCCCAGCTCCGAAGCGGTCGCGAGCTTCAGGCCGCGCGTCGCACGGATATCCTTGATATCGGTTGCCAAAGCGCGCTCGATGAGATCGAGCTGGCCCGATTTCAGGTTCGCGAGCCGCACGGTGGAATCGGTAATCGGCACATAGGTGATCCGGTCGATATGGACATTCGCCTTGTCCCAGTAATCGGCGAATTTCTCGACCACGATGCGGTCCTGCTGCACACGTTCCACGAACTTGTAGGGGCCCGCGCAGACCGGCTTCTGGCCGAAGCGGTCACCGGCCTCCTGTGCCGCCTTGGGCGAGACCATCATGCCGGCGCGATCCGTCAGCTGTGCGATCAGCGGCGAGAACGGCGATTTCAGGTTGATGCGGATGGTCGTGGGATCCACCACATCCACGCTGTCGACCTGGCTCAGCTCCGAGCGGCGGAACGAGCCATTCATGGTGCGGTGGCGGTCGAGCGAGAACTTCACGGCGGCGGCATCGAGCGGCTCGCCGTCATGGAATTTTACGCCCGGGCGCAGCTTGATGGTGACGGTCTTGCCATCGGCGGAAGTCTCGTGGCTCAGCGCGAGCTGCGGCACCACGTTCAGCTTCTCGTCGATGTCGAAGAGTTTGTCGCAGATCGAGGCAAAGACGATGCGCCCCACATAGGTGCGGGCGAGGGTGGGATCGAGCACATCCGGGTCTTCGGCCAGGCCGATGCGGATCGAACTTTGGGCCATGGCACTACCCGCGAAAAGCGGGGCGGCGAGCAGGGCGGCGAGCCCATATCTGAAGCTTTTCTTCATGTCAGGTCTCCGATTGCGGGGTGGTCTCGGTTTTGCCGGTCTCGAAAGCCGACATCAGGCGAAGCAGGGTCGCATCCGGCGCGGCTTCGCGCGGGAGGATGGAATCGGCCGGCGGCAGCGAGCCGGCGAAGTGGCAGGCCACGCGATGCCGCGCATCGCCCTGAAGGTGGGGCTCCTCGGTCCGGCAGCGTTCCCCGGCATGCGGGCAACGGCGATGGAGGTGGCAGCCCGACGGCGGGTTCAGCGGGCTTGGCACATCGCCCTGCAGCACGATGCGGCTCGCGCGCTTTTCGGCGCTGGCCACGGGAATGGCCGAGAGCAGGGCGCGCGTGTAGGGGTGGCGCGGTGCCGCGAACACGGCATCCGCCGAGCCGGTCTCCACGATGCGCCCGAGATACATCACCGCAATGCGATCCGCGATGTGCTTCACCACCGCGAGATCGTGGCTGATGAAGACCATCGTGAGATCAAGTTTCTGCTGCAAATCACGGAGAAGATTGAGGATCTGCGCACGGATCGAGACATCGAGCGCCGAAACCGGCTCATCGCAGATGATGAGGCGCGGCTCGCTCGCCAAGGCACGGGCAATCACCACGCGCTGGCGCTGCCCGCCGGAGAATTCATGCGGATAGCGCTGGGCGTGTTCGGGGCGAAGACCCACGATTTCCAGCAATTCAGCCACGCGCGCGCGGCGCTCGCTCGCCGGCACGATGTTGTGGAGCAGCAGCGGCTCGGCAATGGCCTCGCCCACGGCCATGCGCGGATTGAGCGAGGCAAAGGGGTCCTGGAAGATGATCTGCACATGCCGGCGCAGGTTCCGCAATTCCGCTTCCGGCAGGGAAAGCAGGTCGCGACCTTCGAATGTCAGCGTTCCGCCCGTCGGCTCGATCAGGCGGAGCAGCATGCGTCCGAGGGTGGATTTTCCGCAGCCGGATTCCCCCACCAGCGCCAGCGTTTCGCCCGCCATCAGCGCGAGATCGACCCCATCCACCGCGCGCACCTCAGCGGTTGCGCGCCCGAAGAGGTTGCGCTTCGCCACGAAGGTTTTCTGAAGGCCGCGCGCCTCAAGCAGCATCGTCATGCGACGAGCCTTTCGAGCGGCGCTTTCCAGCAGCGCGTGAGACGGCCCGGCCCAACCGCCGCGAGCGGCGGCGCTTCCGCGCGGCATTTCGTATCCACGAATGGGCAGCGCGCAGCGAAACGGCAGCCCGGCGGCGGGTTCGACATATCCGGCACCGCACCGGGAATGGCCGCGAGCCGCTCCCGCCGATGATCCAGCCGGGGGAGGGAGCCGAGCAGGCCGAGGGTGTAGGGGTGCTGCGGCATCGTGAAAAGATCCGCGACGCGCGCGCGCTCCACCACCTGCCCGGCATACATCACCAGCACATCATCCACGACTTCCGCCACGACGCCGAGATCATGCGTAATGAGGATGACAGCCGCGCCGGTTTCGCGCCGCAAATCCTGCAGAAGGTCGAGAATCTGCGCCTGAATGGTCACGTCGAGCGCGGTTGTCGGCTCATCCGCGATGAGGAGTTCGGGGTCGCAGGCGAGCGCCATGGCGATCATCACGCGCTGGCGCATGCCCCCGGAGAGGTTGTGCGGATAGGAGGCCGCGCGCGATTCTGGCTCGGGGATGCGCACTTTGCGCAACATTTCGATGGCATGAGCCCAGGCCTTCTCGGCGGGCCAGCCGCGATGGCGGATGACCGCCTCCGCGATCTGGTCGCCAATGCGGTGCGACGGGTTGAGCGAGGTCATCGGCTCCTGGAAGATCATGGCCATGCGGTCGCCGCGCAGGTCGCGCAGGCGGTTGGGAGCGGCTTCCAGCAGGTTTTCATCGTGGAAGGCGATTTTTCCGCCCACCTTGGCGACACCTTTGGGCAGCAGGCCCATTATCGCGAGGGAGGTAACACTCTTGCCGGAACCGGATTCCCCCACGATTCCTAGCGTTTTGCCGGCTTCCAGCGTGAAGCTCAGGCCATCAACGGCGAGCACGCGCCCGCCCTGTGGCGTCGCGAAACTGACGGTCAGATCCTCGACAGCCAGCAGGTTGCTCATCCCGCCTTCTCCGCTGCGATGGATTCAGCAATGAGCCGCTCGATTTCCGCACGATCCGTCACGCCGGAAGGGTCGCCCTTGCGCGGCATCACCTTGCGATAATGGGTGTAACGCTGATGCGCCACGCGTTCGAGCCGCGCGAGTTCGCCCAGGGGGTCGGTGTGGTCATCCACGCGGAGGTCGAAGAGGGAGTATTCCTCCTGATCGTGGATGCGAATGGCCGCACTCTGCTTGCCGCGCTTGTCGCCGCCCGCAGCCTCACCGGCCTGCAGCGCAACGATCATCCGCCGCGCGAGGGGCAGGGCGCTTTCCGCCGCGAAAACACGCGCCGTCTCCTCGATCACCTCTGGCCCCGCGAGCATATTGCCGGCCACCGAGAAGGTGTCGCGGATGAGGTGTCCGCACCACGGCACGCAATCCGCGCCGGTATAGGCGGCGAGGCGCCCCGCGCGATCCAGCATGTGCACCTGCCGCTGGCCGCGCCCCGCATCGGCCTGGGTCAGGATATCGATCACCGATTGCGCATCAGCTCCCGCGCGCAGGAGTTCGATGCCCCGCAGGCCATAAAACGGGTTTACGAAGGCCTGCGTGGCAATGGCTCCCGTGCCGGTCTCGACGTGTGGCACGCGCGCGCCCACTGCGAAGGCACAGGTGGAAACGCCGACGCCGATCTGGTCGGTGGCAGGGTCTCGCGCGACGATCGACCAGGTCATGGGAGCCTCCTATCGCCCGGCTGCGTAGCCCTGCATGCCGCGCGGATTGGCAGCGGCACGCATGAACTCACCATCCTGCGAGGCGGCCACAAGCCGGCCCTCTGACCAGGCTGGACCAACTTCGACGATATGCCCGCGACGCTTCAGCTCCTCGACCGTAGCCTCAGGCACGCGGGATTCCACCACAATCACGCCAGGCCTCGCGGTGCGCGGCCAGAAAGAGATCGGGAAATGTTCCGTATGCCAGGCCGGCGCGTCGATCGCCTCCTGCAGGTTCATGCCGGCATGCACGTGTCGCAGGAACATCTGGGGGATCCACTGGTCCTGCTGGTCGCCGCCGGGTGAACCCCAGGCGAGATACGGCTTGCCATCGCGCAAGGCCATCGTGGGCGAGAGCGTGGTGCGCGGACGACGCCCCGGCGCGAGAGCCGCCGGGTGGCTCTCGTCCAGCATGAACATCTGCGCACGTGAACCGAGGCAGAAGCCGAGCTTCGGAATGACCGGCGAGGATTGCAGCCAGCCGCCGGAGGGCGTGGCCGCGACCATGTTGCCGTGGCGGTCGATCACGTCGAAATGCACGGTGTCGCCACGCGTCACACCATTGGGCTTCACATCCTGAATGTCGCCGACGGTGGGCTCACCCGCGCCACCGGCGCTCACAGCCGCGCGCTTCTCGTCCGCCTGTCGCACGGCCATTGCGCCGCCGAAACCGGGAATGCTGCCGGGGCGCTGCTCATGTGAGGCGCGATCCGTGATGAGCTTGCGACGCCCATCATTATAGGCATCCGAAAGCAGCGTCTCGAGCGGCACGTTCACGAAATCGGGGTCGCCGAGGAAGGTGTCGCGATCCGCAAAGGCGAGCTTCGCCGCTTCCACCTGCAGATGGATGAAATCCGGGCCCGCAGGATCGAGCCCGTCGAGGTTAAAGCCCTTGAGAAGCGCGAGTTGCTGCAAGGTCGCGATGCCCTGGCACCATGCGCCGGGCTTCTGCACGGTGTAGCGGCCGTAGTTGTATTCTGCCGGCTTTTCGTAGGTCGCCTGCCAGCGTGCCATATCATCGCCGGTGAGCACGCCGCGATTGCGCTGGCCCGAAACGTCCATCACTTCTTGCGTGCGGCAGAACTCGTCGATCGCCTCGGCGATAAAGCCTTCCGACCAGATCTTGCGGGCGCGCTCGATGATGGCCTCGCGATTTCCGCCACCGGCTTCCGCTTCCTTCAGCAGGCGCTCATAGGTATCCGCGAGTGCCGGGTTGCGGAAGCGGCTGCCCACTTCCGGCAGCTTGCCACCAGGGAGGTAGAGATCCGCCGAGGTGGTCCAGTGCTCGCGGAACATCGCCTCCACGGTCTTGATCGTGGCGACGACGCGCTCCACGAGCGGATAGCCGTGGCGGGCATAGTGGATCGCGGGTTCGAGCACGGCGCGCAGGGGCATGGTGCCGAAATCGCGCAGCAGCAGCATGTAGGAATCGAAGGTGCCGGGCACGCAAGGCGCGAGCAAACCGGTTCCGGGGATGAGATCGAGCCCCAGAGCCTTGCAATGCGCGATGGTGAGCCCGGCCGGTGCCACACCCTGTCCGCAGATCACCTCCGTCACGCCCTTCTTCGCGGCATGCACCATGATCGGCACATCGCCACCGGGACCATTGAGATGCGGCTCGACGATTTGAAGCGTGAAGGCCGTGGCAACGCCGGCATCGAACGCATTGCCGTCGCGCTCGAGGATGCCCATGCCGACCGCCGTGGCGATCCAATGCGTCGAGGCGACCACCCCGAACGTGCCGGTGATTTCCGGTCGCGTGGTGAACCGCGCGGGATTGACGAAACTCATGGGGCAGGGTCCTTTCGGAAGGCCAGTTCAGCAAAAGCCGTGCCGGGCTTCCGACAAGGCAAATAGGCTCCGGCGTTTAGCCGGCAAGAATTCAGTCCTCTCATTGACGCAAGAGGCCGGCTTCGCTGGCGCAATGGCGCGCAACGTCCGCGTGCGTCGCGAACCAGCAATCGCCCTTCGCCTTGGCTGCGCGGATCAGTTCCTCAAGGATAAACAGGCGCGAGCGATAGCCCGTGACATGCGGGTGCATGGTGAGCAGGAAAAGCCCGCCCTCGGCATGGGCGCCCTCAAACTCGCGCATGAAGATATCGAGCACGGCGGTGGGCGGCGTGTAGGGGCGCAGCGCCTGAAAGCGGTTCATATTGAAATAGGGCGCGTCATCGCGGATCCATTCGACGGGAAGCTCCACGATGCCCGTGGGCTCGCCCTTCTCGACCAGCTCATAGGGGTCGTTATCAGCCATCAGCGAGGAATCGTAGAGAAGCCCCAATTCGCGCTGGATTTTCAGCGTTGCGGGCGAGAAATCCCACGAGGGCGTGCGCATGCCCACGGGGCGCGTGCCGGTGATCTCGGTCAGCGTATCCGCCGCGCGGAAGTGCAGGTCGCGCTCCACATCCTCGGGCAGCACGGAATTCAACTCGTGAATCCAGCCATGGAGGCCGATCTCGTGGCCCCCGGCCACCACGCGACGTTGCTCATCAGGGTAGAGCAGGGCGGCGACGGCGGGCACGAAGAAGGTCGCGGGAACGCTCTCGCGCTTCAGCACCTCGAGGATTTTCGGCACGCCCACGCGGTTGCCATATTGCCCCCAGGACATGCGCCCGATGGAAACGCCACCATCGCGCAACTCATTGGTATCATGATCGCTGTCGAAGGAGAGGGCGACCGCACAACGCTTTCCACCGGGCCAAGCCTTGGGCTTCAGCGAGCGCCCCGCGCGCACGCGGTTCACGCGTCCCCGCCATTCCTCCTCGCTCCATTGCCAGGGTTCCATGCTTATTCCTCCAGCGGAAAATGGCAGGCGACGTCGCGGCCCGCGCTCGTCTCGCGCCGTGCGGGAACGATCTCCCGGCACTTGGCCTCGGCGCGCGGGCAGCGCAGATGGAAATGGCAGCCCGGCGGCGGCGAAAGCGGTGAGGGCAATTCCCCCAGAATCGGCTTGAAGGAGACGAGCTCCTCCGCCTCCGTTACCAGTTTGGGGATGCTGTCGAGCAAAGCGCGCGTATAGGGGTGCGACGGCGCCTTGTAGACCGCCTCGGTTGGCCCCAATTCGACAATCCGCCCGAGATACATGATCGCGATGCGATCCGAGATGTGTCGCACAATGCCCAGATCATGGCTGATGAAGAGCATCGTGAGCCCGAATTCGCGCCTGAGTTTCAGGAACAGATTCACGATCTGCGCCTGGATCGACACATCGAGCGAGGCCACCGGCTCATCGCAGACGAGCATATCCGGCTTCATCGCGAGCGCTCGGGCGATCGCCACGCGCTGGCGCTGCCCGCCGGAGAACTGGTGCGGGAAGCGATCCGCTGCATCCGCGGGCAACCCCACAGCGGCCAGCCATTGCGCGGCATAGGCCTTCGCGTCGGCTTTCGACACGAGGCCATGGGCGATCGGCCCTTCGCTGATGGTCTCGCCGATGCGGATGCGCGGATCGAGCGAGGCGAAGGGGTCCTGGAACACCATCTGCACGCGGCTCGTGCGCTTACGCCCGTCCGGCCCGAGAATGGGCGCGCCATCGAGCGTCACCACGCCATCGCTCGGCGCATGGATGCCCGCGATCACGCGGCCCAACGTGGATTTTCCGCAGCCGGATTCACCCACAAGGCCTAGAACCTCGCCCTTGCGGATTTCGAAGCTCACGCTATCCACGGCATGGACGGTGCGTGTCTCGATGGGTTGCCCGAGGCGCGCGGCGATCTTCTCGCCAAGGGACAGGCGCGGAGCGAAGCGCTTGGAAACATTGCGGATATCCACCAGCGCGCTCATGCCGAACCCCCGTTCAGCGGGTGGTGGCAACGACGGCGACGGCCCAGCCCACCGCTGGTGAGCTCAGGCATCACCACGCAAGCCGGGCTCCTGCGATCACAGCGCGGCTGGAAGGCACAACCCGGCGGAAGATCAAACAGCGAGGGTGTCGAGCCGGGGATTTGCACGAGATCCATGCCCCGCTCGGCATTGGCGGGCAGCGAAGCAAGAAGCCCTGCCGTATAGGGGTGCTGCGGCTGGCGCAGCACGTTCGCCACCGGACCTTCCTCGATGATCCGCCCGGCATACATCACCAGCAGGCGGCTCGCGATGGAGGAGACGGTCGCAAGATCATGGCTGATCCAGATCATCGCCGTGCCGAATTCGCGTGCGAGATCGCGCATTTCCGTGAGGATTTGCGCCTGAATCGAGACATCCAAGGCGGTGGTCGGTTCATCGCAGATGATGAGCTTCGGGCGGTTCAGCAGCGCAATCGCAATGGCCACGCGCTGGCGCATGCCGCCTGAAAACTGGTGCGGATGGGCATCGAGCCGTCGCGCGGCATCGGGAATGCCCACGCGCTCCAGCACCTCCGCCGAACGCGCGCGCGCCTCGCTCTCGCTCACGCTGCCATGGGCTTCAAGCGCGAGGCGCATCTGCGTGCCGATCGTCAGCACAGGGTTCAGCGTCGCGGAGGGGTCCTGAAAGACCATCGCGATCTCGCGGCCACGAATGGCGCGCAATTCACGCGCCGACAGGCCCACGAGTTCGCGCCCCTTGAGCTTCACCGAGCCGCCGACAATCCGCCCCGGCGGATCAATCAGGCCGAGGATCGAAAAGCCGGTGACACTCTTGCCCGAGCCGGATTCGCCCACAAGGCCGATGATCTCGCCCTCGGCAATGGAAAACGACACACCATCGACGGCCTTCAGCGCGCCGTTGCGCGTGGCGAAATGCGTCGCGAGATCCGTGACTTCCAAAAGCGGGATCATCGGCGCAGCCTCGGATTGAGCTGGTCGCGGATCTGGTCGCCCACGAGGTTGATTGCCACGATCAGGATGATCAAAGCCACGCCGGGATAGATCGAAATCCAGTAGCGGCCCGAGAGCATGTACTGGAAGCCGTTCGAAATCAGCATGCCGAGCGAGGGTTCGCTCACGGGCAGGCCGAGGCCAAGGAAGGAGAGGGTCGCTTCCAGCGCGATGGAGTTCGCAATCTGCACGGTGGCGACCACGATCAGCGGTGGCAGGCAGTTCGGCAGAATGTGGCGGAACACCACCCGCGTCGGCGCGAGGGGCGTCGAAAGGGCGGCCTCGACATATTCCTTCGAGCGTTCGGAGGAGGCCGCGCCATGCGCGGTGCGGGCGAAATAGGCGTATTGTGCGGTCACCAGCGCGGCGATCAGCGGTCCCTTGCCTTGCCCCAGCAGGGCCGCCAGCACGAGGGCCAGCAGGATCGCCGGGAAGGAGAGTTGCAGGTCGATGATCCGCATGATCAGCGCCTCGATCCGCCCGCCGAAATAGGCCGCGAAGGTGCCAAGCGTCACGCCGAGGGCGAAGGCGATGCCACCGGCGATGATGCCGATCTGGATGGAAATCCGCAGGCCATAGAGGATGGCGGACAAGAGATCGCGCCCCTGCGCATCCGTTCCCAACCAGTGCGTGAAACCCTTCGTGCCGACGAAACCGGGCGGGCGCCGCGCATCCATCAGCACCAAGGTGCCGAGATCATAGGGGTTTTGCGGCGCGATCAGCGGGGCGGCGAGCGCGATCAGCACGATGGCGATCACCACAAAGAGCGCACAGACCGCAACCTTGTTCGTGCGGAATTCGCTCCAGAACCGGGCGAGGGGGGTGGAATCCGTCATGCCCGCCCCCTCATGCTGCTCTCCTGGTGCGCAGGCGCGGATCAAGCGCGGCATAGGAGAGATCGACCAACAGGTTGATCACAATGAAGAAAAACGCGACGAGCATGAGATAGGCGACCATCACCGGGCGATCCAGCGAGGAGATGCTGTCAATGATCAGTTTGCCCACGCCCGGCCAAGAGAAGATCGTCTCGGTCACCACCGCGAAGGCCATGGTCGAACCGAATTCAAGCCCGAACACCGTGACGATGGGGATAGAAATCAGCCGCAACACATGCCGGCGGAGGATGGTGAATTCGCTCTCGCCTGCCGCGCGAGCGAAGCGCACGGTGTCGGTCAGCATGATCTCGCGGGTGCCGGCACGCGCGAGGCGCACCATCATTGCGAACTTGAAGAGCGAGAGGTTCAGCGCCGGCAGCAGCATATGCTTCCAGCCATTCGCGGTGAGGAAGCTCCATTCCACGCCAAAGAGCGTGGCAGTTTCGCCGCGATTGCCCGCCGGCAGCCAGCCCAGTTGCACCGCGAAGGTGAAGATCAGCACAAGGCCGATCCAGAAGGTCGGCACGGAGAAACCGAAGATCGAGAGCGTCATGATGAGACGCGAGGCGATGCTGTCGGGCCGGTAGCCCGCATACATGCCCAGCGGCACGCCGAGCAGGGTGGCGCCGAGCACTGCGACCAGCGTGAGTTCGAGTGTGGCGGGAATGCGCGAGCCGATGAGGTCCAGCACCGGCATGTTGTAGAGGAACGAGCGGCCGAAATCGCCCTGAATCAGCCGCCCGAGGAAGTCGATATATTGCTTCCACAGTGGCTGATCGAGCCCATAGGCCTTGATCGCCGCCTCGCGGATCTGTTGCGTGGCATCGGGCGAAATCAGCACGTCGATGGGATTGCCGACGGCATAGACGCCGACGAACACCAAAGCGGAAATCACAAGCATCACCACCAGGGCCTGCAACAGCCGCTGGATCATGAAGCCCAGCATCAGGCCCAGCCTTCCATGATGACCTTGCGGGTTTCCTCGACCGCGATGTGCCAGATCGCCAGCATCTCCTCATCGGGGCGCTGGTAGACACCGCCGTAATTGCCATCGCCCAGCAGGATTTTCTTGGCACCCGGATCGAGCGCGGCGAATTTCGCCATATCCATCATCGGCTTCTGGTGGTCGGGCATGGCGACGCCCGCGAGGCGCGTCCACGGGAAATTCTCCATCCACGAGGCATGGCTGGCCACAGGGTCGGTTGCCTGAACCTTGGCGAAGGTTGCGGGCGCATTCCACCAATTGTGCCAGCGCACCTGACAGCCGCGGTTGCGATCGAGCCATTCGAGCACAGCGCCATGGGCCGGCGAGTTCCCGCCATGCCCGTTGACGATGGTGATGCGCTTGAAACCCGAGCGCACAATGCCATCGAGCAGGTCGGTGATCAGCGCGATATAGGTCGAGAGCCGGAGCGTGATCGAGCCGGGATATTCGACGAAATTCGGAGTGAAACCATAGGCCTGCACCGGAAAGACCGGGATGCCGCTTGTGCCCGCAGCCTCCACCGCAACCCGCTCGGAGAGGATCGCATCCACCGCGAGGCTGAGATAAGCGTGCTGCT
Source organism: Beijerinckiaceae bacterium (assembly GCA_025458025.1). Lineage (GTDB taxonomy): Bacteria > Pseudomonadota > Alphaproteobacteria > Rhizobiales > Beijerinckiaceae > Rhabdaerophilum. Next base: position 18,473 of record JALOTF010000012.1, read on the forward strand.
CCACCGAGCCGATGGGAAGAACGGCGCGATCATCAACTTTCGCGCGAGCCTCCACCTGCATCCAGTTCATGTCGGCAATCCGCATCAGGGTCACATCTCCTCGGTAGATGGCACGCCGCCATCCTCGGTCTGGCTTTCGCTGTGGAACATCGCGAGCACCACTTTCGCGAGCAGCATTGAGAGCATCTCGCGCTCGACGAGGTTCAGTGGTGCAAGCATTTCCTGTTCCAGCCCGGCAAAACGGGGCATGGCCTCATCTACCACCGCGCGCCCTGCTTCGGTGAGCGTGAGAATCTGCGCGCGGCGATCACCGCCATCAATGCGCCGGGCTACATAGCCGAGGCAGATGAGGCGGTTCACGGCGCGGCTCAGCGTGTTCTTAGGGAAGGCGGTGGAGGAGGCGATTTCGCTGGCGCTGACACCATCCTGGATCGCGAGCGAGTAGATCACCACGAATTCCACGCGCGAGAGATCGAAGCGCTCCTTCACCCAGCCGTAGAGCGGCACATTGTAGCGCAACGCGAGGTAGTTAAAGCGCGCGGCAAAGCCGCAAGGATTCTTCCAGAGGCGCGCATGCGTGAAGGCATCAAGCCGTTGGCGGCTGAGCATCTCTGCGCCATCCTCCAGGGCAGGATTCTCAACCATGAACGCGTCATTATGCTGCAGTCGCAGGCGGCGTGCCGATTTCTCGCGCATCACTTGGTTCCAAACCGAACGATTAAACCCATCGCCATCAGTATATCGGCAAAAATTAGTTCCACAAGGAATTGACCAGCGCAAATCCCTACCGTTCAATGGGGGCAAGCGCCTCGCTGCCAGTGTGGGCGCATCACAAGGGGAGACTGTCATGCGCCCACTCGTTCTTGCTCTTTTCTGTGCCACGGCCCTGTCTGCGGCGACGCCTGCCTTCGCCCAGACCCTGACCATCGGGGTGCGCGGTGGTCCAGATTCGATCGATCCGCATTTTACCGCCACCGGCACCCATGCGGAATCGCTGAAGCACATTTTCGATACGCTGGTCTGGTCCGGCGATGGCCTCGAGCTGGAGCCGCGCCTTGCGCTGAGCTGGAAGCCGATCAACCCGACGACCTGGGAGTTCAAGCTGCGCCCGGGCGTGAAGTTCCACGATGGTTCGGATTTCACCGCCGAGGATGTGAAGTTCTCGATCGAGCGCATTCCCATGGTCTCGGGCCCGAACCCTACGACCATCTATGTGCGCCGCGTGAAGGAGACGAAGATCGTCGATCCGCTCACGGTGCATGTCATCACCGATGGCCCGGCACCAACGCTGCCGAATGATTTCATCCGCCTGTTCATCGTTTCGCATAAGGCAGCCGCCGGCCTCACGAAGGAAACCGCCAACGGGGCCTTCAATGCGGGCAAGGCGGCGGTGGGCACTGGCCCCTACAAGTATGTCTCGTGGGAACCGAAGGGCGACCTCGTGATGGATCGCTTTGATGGCTTCTGGGGCCCGAAAGAGCCGTGGGCGCGCCATGTCCGCAAGGAAATCGCCAATGATGCCGCGCGCGTGGCGCAGCTCAAGGCGGGCCAGCTTGATCTCATCACCCGTGTTCCCGCGACCGATGTCGCGGCGCTGAAGCGCGATTCCAAGCTTGAAGTGCAGACCATCGATACGGTCTATGTCTTCAACATCGAGCTGGATCTGCGCGAAAAGCTGATCAACGTCACCGCGAAGGATGGCTCGGCGCTGCCGAAGAACCCCTTCCAGGATATCCGTGTGCGTGAGGCGCTCGATCTCTCGATTGACCGCAACGCCCTCGCCGAAGTCGCGATGGAAGGCCTCGGCAAGGCCGTGAACCAGCTCGTCACGCCCTCGATTTTCGGCTTCAACAAGAGCCTCCCGGCGCGCGAATACAACCCCACCAAGGCGAAAGCGCTGCTGGCGGAAGCGGGCTACCCCAACGGCTTCAAGATGCAATTCTCCTTCACGAAGGATCGCTTGCCGGGTGACACGCAGGTCGGCACTTCGGTCGCGCAGATGTGGGCGGCCATCGGCATCGACGCGACGCCGAACGCCCAGCCCGCGACCGTGTTCTTCCCGGCCCGGACGCGCGGCGAATACTCCGCCTCGATGTCCGGCTGGGGCACGCTGACGGGTGAGGCACATTACACGCTTTCCTCGCTCGTGCATTCCAACGATCCCGCGAAGAAGATGGGCGCCTTCAACGTCCTTGCCTACAAAAACGACGAGATGGACAAGCTCCTCCAGATCGCGGCCGAGGAAATGGACGATGCCAAGCGCCGCAAGGCTCTGGAAGATGCCAATGCCCTCGTGCTGAAGGATCGCCAGCGCTTGCCGATCGTTGCCGTGGGCTCGGCCTGGGCCATGCAGAAGGGCAAGGTGACCATCAAGGCGCGCGTGGATGAAGACACGCTCGCCATGAACATCAAGCCCGCGAAGTAAGACGATGACCAGCATGACCGGAAGCCAGCCGCCCATCCTCATCTGGGGGGCTGGCGCCATCGGCGGTACGCTCGGCGCCTATTGGGCGCGGGCGGGCCTGCCGGTCACCATGGTCGATATCGTGGCCGAGCACGCGAAAGCCTGCTCGACCACCGGCCTCTCGATCACGGGACCGGTGGAGGAATTCCGGCAGGTGGTGCCGACCCTCACGCCCGATCAGGTGACAGGCCAATGGCCGATCATTGTGCTCGCGGTGAAGGCGCACGCCACCGAGCCCGCGCTCGCGATGCTTGCACCGCATCTTGCGCCCGATGGCTATGTGCTCTCCGCGCAGAACGGCCTCAATGAGATCACCATCAGCCGCATCATCGGCGCTGAACGCACGATGGGCTGCTTCGTGAATTTTGGCGCGGATTGGCTGGGACCGGGCGAAATCCTGTTCGGCAACCGCGCGGCGGTGGTTGTCGGCGAGATCGATGGCCCGAACCGCGATCGCACCCGCCGGATGCATGAATGGCTCAAGATTTTCGAGCCGAATGCCGTGCTGACCGACAACATCTGGGGCTATCTCTGGGGCAAGCTCGCCTATGGCGCGATGCTCTTTGCCACTGCCCTCACACCCGATTCCATGACCGCGAATTTCGAGGATCCGCGTCGCGTGCCGGTTTTCGTGGCTTTAGGGCGCGAAGTGATGGCTGTGGCCCGCGCGCGCGGCGTGAAGCCCATCGGCTTCAATGGCTTCGATCCCGAATGCTTCATGCCAGAGGCACCGCTGGAGAAGGCCCGCGCTTCGGTCGCGGCGCTTGCGGAGTTTAACCGCTACACCGCGAAAACCCATTCCGGCATCTATCGCGATCTCGCGGTCAGGAAGCGCAAAACCGAGGTGGACCCGCAGATCGGGATTATCGCACACCTTGCGCAAGAGGCAGGCGTCAAGACGCCGGTTATCGCCAGGCTCGTATCCCTCATCCACGACATCGAGGATGGGCGGCGGCCCATGGCATTCGACACTTTTGCAGATTTGCTTCCGCTCGCAGGGGAGGGCTGATGGAGCTTCGGTTGGATGGTCGCGTGGCGCTGGTCACCGGCGCGGCGCAGGGCATCGGGCAGGCCATTGCCCGGACGTTGAAGGCATCCGGCGCGCGCGTTGTCGTCGCGGATCTCGATGCAGAGGGTGTTGCAGCCTTTGCCGCGAGCGAAGGCATGGAATTCCACCTCCTGGATGTCAGCCAGCGAAAGGCCGCGCACGAAACGATGGCCGCGATTGTCGCGCGCCATGGACGGTTCGATATTCTCGTCAACGCCGCCGGCGGTGTGCGCGGGCAGGTTGGCGGGCCGGTGGAGGCCGTGACGGAAGAGAACTGGCGCGTGCTCTTCGAGGCCAATGTCGATGGCGCATTCTGGCTGTCGCAGGCTGCCGCCGAGCCCATGGCCAAGGGCGGTTGGGGGCGCATCATCAACATCGCCTCGGGCGCAGGGTTGCGGCCAAGCCTCACCGGCATTCAGGCCTATACGGCGTCGAAACACGCGCTGGTGGGCCTCACGAAGCAGTTGAGCCAGGATTTGGGGCCTCGCGGCATCACCACCAACGCGATTGCGCCCGGTTTCGTGCGCTCCAACCCCGCGACCGAGCGGCAATGGCAGAGCTACGGCCCGGAAGGGCAGGCGAAACTGGTGCAATCCATCCATTTGCGCCGCCTCGGAACGCCGGAGGATATCGCGAACGCCGCGCTTTTCCTCGCATCCGATCAGGCCGGCTGGATCAGCGGGCAGATCCTTTCCGTGGATGGCGGTCGAAGCTGAACAGGTGATGGAATCTCGCAAGAGCTTCGCTTAACCTTTTGAAGTCCTTCATCGAAGGATGCGAGGCGACGGTTCGCTGCTGCTGGCCAAGGCCGATCCGGGCAGCGTCTCGTGTCTGCGTGCCATGACGGCCTGATCGTGCAGCCCTTTCCGGAAAGCCCGTTACGCGCCACTTTGTTTGAGGCACGGCGCATCACGGGAGCGGGACATGCGGAAATTCGTGAAATTCCTGCACAGTATCGCTTCCTGCGGCCTCGTGGGTGCACTGTTCGCCTACATTATCGTGCTCATGTTCGCGCCGCAGGGCACACCGCAATCCTATGCGGAGATGCGCCAGACCATCAGCGCGATTTCCAGCTACATCCTGCTGCCGTCGCTGGGACTGGGCCTTGTGTCCGGGCTCATCGCAATGATGGTGCACCGGCCCTTCCAGGAGTTGCGCTGGGTCTGGGCGAAGGCGATCCTCGGGCTCAGCATGTTCGAGGCGACGCTGGCCATCATCCAGTCCAAGGCGAATTCCGCCACCGCGGAAGCCACGAAAATCGCCGACGGAACCGGTGACCCGCAGGCACTCGCGACGATCATCGCGAATGAATGGCTGACACTCTCGATTGTCCTTGCGCTGTCGGCTGCGCAGATCGGCTTCGGCATCTGGCGACCGCGCCTTGGGCGCAGCGCGAGCTAGGCCGCGAGCGCCATCCGGTCCTCGCTGATGAGCAGGGCGATGGCTGCGGTCCACGAGAAGGTGCCGCCGCCAAGGCCCTCGCGGGTAAGCGGATCGAAATATTCGCAGAACCCTACCTCGCGAATGGCTCCGAGGGTCGCTTCATCCACCTCGCGAGCCTGCTCGCCCATGCCCTGCCGCGCGAAGCCGCGCGCGATGAGATAATTCACCACTGCCCAGACTGGCCCACGCCAGTAGCGTTTCGGTTCGAAACCGGGTTCGCCGACAAGCGTGGAGGGCACGGGCAGGGTGTTCGCCTTCAACAGGCCATCGAGCCTTTGTTGCATGGATTGGCGCGCTTCCGGCGGGCAATGCTCGGTGAGAAGCGGCAGGAAACCGGCGGAAACGCGTACGTCCATGGCCTTGCCGCTGATGAGATCGCGGCTGGCATAAAGCCCGATCCGCTCGTTCCAGAGCCCGGCGAGGCCCTTGGCGAGCCGCGCGCGGCGGCTGGCGATCTCGGCGCGCTCGGCCTCGCTGCCGAAACGTTTCGCGAGGCGGCCGAGCGCCTCTTCCGAAGCGCCGAGAATGGCATTGATGCCGATATCCGCGACCTTGAACGGGGTTTCGCGCCACATGGCCATCGCATCCCAGCCGAGCGAGGCATAGAGATCCACGAGGTGGATGTAGCGCCGGTAATCCTCGTCTCGCGGGCGCATCGCGGCATCAACATGGCCGAGATCGCGCCGCACGATGGTCGTGGTGGTGGTCTGCGGCACGCGGGCGAAGGGCTCGTCCCATTCGGGGGAATTGTCGCGCCCGGTCTCCCAATTGTGGAGCACGGCGACGATGCCGCGCCCCTCGGGGTCGCGCGCCTTTTCCCACCAGCGATGATAGGCGAGGCCGGCGCGATAGAGTGCTGCGATGCGCGGCGTGAATTCCGCGCCCGCCCGCGCCGCGATGAATTCCAGCGCGAGCGCGAAAACTGGCGGCTGGGTGATGCCCGAGGTTGGGATGGTGTGGCTTGTTCGCCAGACATCCGGACCGGGAAAGTATGTCTCCGCCGGCTTGTGGAAGATGATCTGCGGGATCATCCCGTCGGCCCATTGCCCGCGCGCCAGCGCTTCGAGTTCGCTCAAGGCCCGGTCGATGTCGAAGGTCGCGAAACCCATGGCGACAAAGGCAGAATCCCAGTTCCACTGGAAGGGGTAGAGCCGATCGGTGGGCACGGTGTAGCCGCCGCGATCATTGGCGGCCAGCACAGAGCGGGCGCGTTCGATGAAGGAAGAGGACATGTCTCAGGCTCCCAGGGCGCGGCCGGTTTCGGGGTCGAGCCAGACAATGCGTCGGGTCTCGGGTTCAAGGGTGATGGTGTCGCCAGCCTTCAGCCCGGCATCGGGCCGCGCAGCGACGCGGATGAGCTGGTCCTGCACCTTTCCGGTGAGCAGCAGGGTGGAACCGAGGGGCTCTGCCACCATCACGCGGAAGGCGAGGCCGTCCCCGCCCGGTGCGAGGCGCATATCCTCGGGGCGGATGCCGCAGAGAATATCGCGCCCGCTGCCGGGGCAGTGGGCCGCGAAGCCATCGAGCGCCGCGCGTCCCGCCTCCACCGGCATGCGGATGAAGTTCATGGGCGGTGAGCCCACGAAGCCGCCGACGAATTTGGTCGCGGGGCGCTCGTAGATCATCTGCGGCGCGCCGATCTGCTCGATCACGCCGCCATGCATCACCGCAATGCGATCCGCGAGGCCCATGGCCTCGGTCTGGTCATGTGTGACGTAAATGGTCGTCGTGCCCGATTGCTGGAGCACGCCCTTGAGTTCCGAGCGCATTTCGAGGCGCAGCAACGCATCGAGGTTCGAAAGCGGCTCGTCCATCAGCAACACGGCGGGGCGCACGGCAAGCGCGCGCGCCACGGCCACGCGCTGGCGCTGCCCGCCCGAGAGCTTCGCGGGGTAGCGTTCGAGATAGGGCTCGATATGCAGGAGAGCCGCCGCGCGCTCCACCTCGCGCTTGATCGTCGCCTCGTCCACCTTCTGCATGCGCAAGCCGAAGGCGACATTCTCGAACACGGTCATATGCGGGAAGACCGCGTAGTTCTGGAATACCATCGCGAGACCGCGATCCTTCGGCGGCAGCGCCGAGACATCGCGATCGCCGATCACCACGCGGCCCGAGGTCTGCGTTTCCAGCCCCGCGATGATGCGCAAAAGCGTTGTCTTTCCGCATCCCGAGGGGCCGAGAAGCGCGAGGAATTCACCATCCGCGATTTCCAGCGAAATCTCGGAGAGTGCGGTCGCCGCGCCGAAGGTCTTGCGGATCCTGTCGATCAGAATGCCAGCCATCGCCGTATCGCCTTAACGGTTGGAGATGCCCCACATCGCGAAGAGATATTTTCTCACCGCGAAGATGAAGAGCACGGAGGGGACAATGAGCAGGAAGCCGCCGGCAAAGCGGAAATGCAGCGGTGATTCCGAGAGAACCGTGAGGAGATAGGCCGTCAGCGTTCGCTCTCGCACGGTCAGCACGGCGGCCGCGAACACCTCGTTCCACGAGATCACGAAGGCGAAAATCGCGGTCGCCGCAAGGCCAGGCAGGGCGAGCGGTAGCACCACCTTCATGAAGGCCTGGAAGCGTGAGCAGCCGAACACCCAGGCCGCTTCCTCGAGTTCGCGCGGGATGCCCATGAAGAGGCTGGAAGACACGAGTGCCGCGAAGGGGAAGGCCAGCGCGGTATGCACCAGCGCCACGCCGAGGGTGGTGTCATACAGGCCAACGCGGATGAAATTCACCGTCAGCGGCAGCGCGAGGATCGCGAGGGGAAAAGCGCGCGTCAGCACGATCAGCAGGCGATAGGCCGTCTGCCCGCGGAAGGAGAACCGCGCCAGAGCATAGCCCGCGGGCGCACCGAGCAGCACCGAGAACAGCATGCAGAGGCCTGCGACGATCACGCTGTTCAGCGCCGCCTTCCATACGCCTTCGACCTGCAGGAAGACCTGCATCGCCGCGAATGTCGCATCGCCCGGCCAGAGGCTCTTCGGCCAGCGGAACACGCCGGCACGGCCCGAAAACGCGCCCAGCGCGATGAGATAGATCGGCACGATGATCCACGCGATCAGCGCCACGACGCCGGTGATGTAGAGAAGCCGCCGCGCGTTCATGCCTGCGTCTCCGGCTTCGTCCGCAGGAGGCGGATGTAAAGAAGCGTCGCCGCAAGGCTGATGACCATGATGAGGATGGCATAGGCCGCCGCGACGCCATCATTCTGGCTGTCGCGCATCCAGGTATAGGCCTCACCCACGAGGACGGGGTAGTTCCGTCCGCCCAGCGCATAGACCACCGCGAACACCTCGAACGCGAGCACCGTGCGCAGGATCAACGCCGATTGCAGCGACGGTTTCAGCAGCGGCAGGGTGATCTTGCGGAAGCGCGTCCAGCCGGTCGCGCCAAAAACCTCGGCGGCCTCGTTGTATTCCTTCGGTATCAGCTGGAACCCCGCCACCAGGATCACCAGCACGATGGCCGTGGCACGCCAGATCTCGGCCAGCACGATGCCGATGAAGAGCGTGGTGGGGTTCTCGTAGGAGAGCCAGTTGGTCGGCCCATCAATGAGGCCGAGCGCGAACAGCGCGGAATTGAGATAGCCCCGGTCCTGTAAGATCGCGAGCCAGACAAGCCCCGCCGCGAGATCGGACACCCCGAGCGGGATCGTCCAGATCCAGAGCACAAGATCACGGCCCTTTTCGAGCTTCTGCAGCATCACCGCCATGGCGAGTGCGAGGCCGATCTGCAGCGGGATCACCACCGCCACCAGCAGGAAGGTGTTGCGCAGGGAGAGCCCGAAATTCAGGTCGCCCGCCATCTTGCGGAAATGCGCGAGCGATGCCCCGCCCTGATCGGTGAAGGCGATCACAATCGTCTGCACCAGCGGCACGACGAAGAGCAGCCCGAGAAACACCACGGAGGGCGCAACCAGCAGGTAGGGTAGCAGGCGTGAATTCGTCATCACGACGCTCCGCAAGCAGGGAAGGGCGAGGGGGAAGACGGGCGCGACCGGGAGGAGGCCGCGCCCGCACCCCGTTGTTTTCCGCATCCGCCCCGATGCGAAAAACGGGGTCAGTCGATCACTGGATCGGGCAGGGGCCGGACGAGGCCTTATCCGGCGACCAGCAGGGTGCCTTCGTGTCCTCGATGATCGCCTTCAGCGCGTTGGCCTGCGCGGCGAGCGCCGTCTTGATGTCTTCGTTGCGCAAAACGATGCGCTGGAAGGTGTCCATATAGACCTTGTTGAATTCGCCGCCCTTCGCGCCGAGACCGATCGGCAGCAGCGAGACGAGCGCATCCTTGGCACCTTGCGTCTTGGCCACGCCCTCGACCAGCAGCTTGATGCCGCCCGGCAGATCCGGCGGGAGATCCGCTTTCATCACCGGGAAGAAACCGAGATTGGCGGCGACGGTGGTCTGCGTCTTGGCCGAGAGCAGGTGGTTGATCGTGGCAACGGCACCCGGACGGTTCGGCGCATCCTTGGCAATCGCAAGGCCCGCAACCACGGGCATGTAGCCGCGACCCTTCGGCCCGGCAGGGGCGGGGAAGGTCACGTAATCATTCGGCGCGGCGATCAGCGCATCCTTGAGGCGCGCGACATGATCGAAGGCGATCATCACGTCACCCGCGAGCAAAGCCTCCTGCATGAAGTCGTAGTTGGTCGAACCGGGGTTCACATGCGCCCAGAGCGCCTTGAACTCCGCCCACATCGCCTCGGCTTCGGCGCTCTTGAAGGTTGAGACCACGCCGCCCGTGAATGAGGGGTAGAGGTAGCCCTGGAAGAAGCGCGGCATCAGCCCCTTGGGGCCGGCGGGGAAGCCCAAGGCACGCTTGCCCGTTTTGGCCTGGATGTTCGCAGCCCATTCGCGGAGCTGCGCATAGGTCAGCGCGTTGAGGTCCGCACTTGCCGGGAGGTATTGCAGTGCCTCCTTCTTGGCAGCCATCACATAGGTCGCCTGCATCCACGGAATGTATTGCTGCTTCTCGGTGCCGAGCTTGCCGAGCGTGATCAGGTTATCCGGAATGCCCGCCGCGCGCGCCGCCGCCACAAGGTCATCCACGGGGTCGAGGCTTGTCGCGACCAGCGGCTGGATTTCGCCATGCAGTGCGCCGAGCAGCGAGACCGTGCGCTTTCCGGCCTTTGTTTCTGCCTCGACGCGCACGGTGAAGGCCGCGGGCTCTTCCACCGCATAGGTCACCTTCTGCGGGGCCGCGTTCAGCACCAGCGAGCGGAACAAGGTCGTCTCGTCTACCGGGCGAAGCTGGGTCGACAGGAACAGGGTATCGGACTGCGCCCGCGCACCCGTGATGCTGCCCCAGCTGGTTGCGAGCGCCAGCAAGGCGGTCGCCACAATATGCCTTTTCATGGTTTCCTCCCGGTTTTCTGTTTCTTGGCTTTCAATGTCACGTCGAGATTGGTGTTTCACCCGAGGAGGCACGGGGGATCTGCCGCAACGGCAGAACCTCCTGCAGCCCGGCCGGATCGGCCCCACCGATGAGCGCGATGAGCTTCTCGACCATCGAGAGCCCCACCTCCTGGATCGGCGGCTCCATGGTGGTCAGTGGCGGGTCCGTGAAGGCCGCCGCCGCGATGTTGTCATGCCCGGTGATCGCGATATCCGTGCCGATCATTGCGCCGATCTCGGCGATCGCGCGGTAGGCCCCGAGTGCGATGCGATCCGTCGCGCAGATGATCGCATCTGGCCGTTCCGCGCCGGCGAGCAGCATCCGCGCGGCGTGGAAGCCGCCTTCCTCGGTCGAAACGGTCTCTATGATGCGCGCGGGCGGTAATTCGGCCTTCGCGATGGCCGTGGAAAAGCCGCGCGCCCTCAGACCGGAATAGGTGAGGTTCGACGGCCCCGCGAGATGCGCGAGCCGCCGGCGCCCCGCCGCGATGAGCCGCGATGTGAGCGCCTCGAAGCCTTCTTCCATCGCGCCATCGACATAGGCATAGGGTTCGGGCGTTTCCGTGCGGCCAAAACACAGGAATGGGAAATTCTCGCTGGCGAGATAGGCCACGCGCTCATCATGCCGCCGCGTGCGCAGTATGAGGCAGGCATCGGCCCGCTTGCTCTCGACAATCCGGCGATAGACCTCCGCCTCTCCCGGTCCGGGCCGTGCGGCATGGAGCGAGAAATCCAGCCGGACCTCCGCGAGCCTTTCGCCGATGACCGCGAGCAATTCCCCGAAGGCCGGCTCGAAGAAGCGACCGGGCTCCGTGGGCATGACGAGCGCGATCGCATCCGCCTTGCCCTTGCGCAGGCGGCGGGCCACCGGGTTCGGGCGGTAGCCCATCGCATCGGCGGCCTCTCGCACGCGGATCCGCGTTCCCGGAGCGACATCCTCGTAGCCATCGAGGGCGCGCGACACCGTGGTGATGGATAATCCCAATCTTGTCGCGAGAACGCGCAAGGACATGCGAATGGTTTCCCCCTCAGACGACCGAGACTCATTCGCAGAGCTTCAAATCGTTTTGACAGGGATATCCAAATCGTTTTTTATGTCAAGAACGCGTCATATTCGGTCTTTGATGGAGATGGGGGTCAGCCGTTCCTCGCGAGGCTGCGTCCCTGCTGTCGCTTTGACATTTTCCGAGGTGCATGATCCTCTTGCCGGACGGGAGTGCAGGGGAAGCGCTTTCGCCAGTAGCGCCGGGTTTCCTGTCGCGTTGCGTGTTTCGGGGGGCGTCATGAAGGCAGGGTTTGCGGTTCTAGGGTTATCCTTGGCACTCGCGGTCGCCGGTTGCGCCACGGTCGGTGAGCCTGAACAGGAGGGGCCGGCTGCGGCCTCCACCAGCAATCTGACCGAACGGCCGACCGAACTCACCCGCGAGATGCTGATTGGCCGCTGGGGCATCGCCTCCTTCCGCGAGGAGAAGGATCGCGCGCGCGTCACCGCGCAGGCCCGCTCCTTCTGCGCGCGCCAGCCCTATGTGATCACCGCCGGCCCGCGCAACGGCGTGATGATGCACGCCGCCGATGACGCCAAGCTCTACGAATTGCGCCTCAAGGGCGGCTCGGACGGCAAGACCTATCTTGGTTTCGAGGCCCCGCCCGGCGACTGGCAGGATCGCGTGATCCTCTCCGCCTCGAACGACCAGTGGGTGATGCGCTTTGTCGATCCCGAGATCCACAATCGCTACGGCACCTTCATCTATGTCCGGTGCAAGTGAGAGGAGGGCGCGCGTGATGCGGAAGCCGCTGCTTTTGGCGTTTCTCGCCGGGTTGGCCGCTAGCACGGCCTTCGCACAAGGGCGCACCCCGCCGCCGGAAACCATGGATATCGGCGATGAGCCGGGCCGCGTTTCAACGCCTGAAACCGTGATTGAGGACGGCCCCTTCGCGCGGCAGATGGTATTTTTCCGCTCCAGCGAGCCGCCGAACACGGTGGTGATCCACACCTCCGAGCGCTTTCTCTACGTGGTGATGGGCGGTAATCGTGCGCTTCGTTACGGTATCGGCGTAGGGCGCGAGGGCTTCCAGTGGGCGGGCCTGCAAAAGGTGACCCGCAAGGCCGAATGGCCGGACTGGACTCCGCCGCCCGAGATGATCCAGCGCCAGCCTTACCTGCCGCGCTTCATGGCCGGCGGGCCGGGCAACCCCATGGGCGCGCGGGCGCTCTATCTCGGCTCCACGGTCTATCGCATCCATGGCACCAACCAGCCCGAGACGATCGGGCAGGCGATTTCCTCCGGTTGCTTCCGCCTCGCCAATGGCGATGTGATCGACCTCTTTGAACGCGTGCCCGTGGGCGCGAAAGTCATCATCCGGCACGGGCCGCAGGTCTGAGGGGGAGTCACATGGTCTGGCGCAAGAGCCTCGCGGCATTGTCACTGGCCCTTGCGGGCCTCACGGTGCCAGTTTTGGCGCAGACCGGCACGCTGGAGCAGGTGCGCCAGCGCGGCAGCCTGCAATGCGGAGTGAGCACGGGCCTTTATGGCTTCTCGATCCAGCAGGACGGGAAATGGGCCGGCTTCGATGTTGATTTCTGCCGCGCGGTCGCGGCGGCGGTTTTAGGCAGTCCGGATCGCGTGAGCTTCGTGCCGCTCTCCGCTGCCGAGCGTTTCGAGGCCCTGAAAAGCGGTAAGATCGACATTCTCTCGCGCAATTCCACCTGGACTCTCCAGCGCGAGGCGGAACTCGGCCTCGTCTTCGCGGCCGTGCTCTTTCACGATGGCCAGGGCTTCATGGTGCGCCGGAGCGCCAACATTACATCCGCGCTCGAACTCGGCGGCAAGAAGGTCTGCGTGCAGGCTGGAACGACCAGCCAGAACGTCGCGCGCGATTACTTCGCCGCCAATGCGATGCAGGTGGAGATCAAGGTCTTCCCGGATGCGCCTGCCACGCTCGCGGGCTTTGCCAAGGGCGAATGCGAGGCGATGACCACCGACAATTCCGGCCTCTTTGCCGAGCGGCTGAAGCTGGAAAAGCCCGGCGATGCCGTGATCCTCCCGGATATCATCTCGAAAGAACCGCTCGGGCCGGTCACGCGCGCGGATGATATGCGCTGGCACATGGTCGTGAAATGGGTCGCCTTCGCGCTGATCAATGCCGAAGAGTTGGGCGTTTCGACAAAAACGCTCGCCGCGGCCGCGCAATCCGGCAAGCCGGATGTGCGTCGCCTCATCGGCGTTGAAGGCGGGTTCGGCAAGATGCTCGGCCTTCAGGATGACTGGGCGCGGCGCGCGATCGAGGCCGTGGGAAACTATGCCGAACTCTACGAGCGTAATGTCGGCACAGGCTCGCGCCTAGGCATCCCGCGCGGGTTGAACCAGCTCTGGAGCGAGGGGGGAATCCTCCACGCCCCGCCGGTGCGCTGAGCCTCAGGCGTCGAGAGCAGTTTCGGCGGGCTCGGTCGCGCCGATCTCGCGCAACAGCCATTCCGAGAAGGTTTTCAGCACGCCGCCGTGTCGTGTCTCGCGCGGATAGACGAGGTGATGCCCGACATAATTGATATCCACGCTCGCCCCCGCGAGGGGCGCGACGAGCCGCCCGCTGGCGATCTCGCGCGCCGCGAGCAGGGTCGATTCCAGCGCGACTCCGAGGCCATCCGCCGCAACACCCAGCGCGAGGAAGCTACGATCGAACCGGAGATCGTGGTTCAAAACCGGGTTGAGCCCGTTCGCATCGAACCAATGGTGCCAGCGCACCTGCTTGTTGTCGCTGAGGATGAGATTGCAATCGAGCAGATCACGCGGGGTCCTGATGCGTCCGGCCATCTCCGGCGTGCAGAGCGGCGTCACGGTCTCTCGCGCAAGCGGAAGGGCGACGACACCCGGCGCATGGATCGGCCCGTAGACGATATCCGCATCGAAATCGTCCGCGTTGAAGCGCGGGTAATCCGTGCCCGCTGAAAGACGCACCTCGATGCCGGGATGGGCGGCGATGAAACGCGGGAGGCGCGGCGTGAGCCAGGCATAGGCGATGGAGGGCGCGGAATGCAGCCTGAGGATGCGCTTGTTCGGCCGCACCGAGACCATCTCGAAGCCGCGCCGCAACTCATCGAAGGCCGCCACGACATGCCGCATGAACACCTCGCCACTCACGGTCAGGCGCACATGGCGCCCATCCTTCTCGAAGAGCTGCACACTCATGGTTTGCTCGAGATTCTTGATCGCGTGGGAGATCGCGCTGGGCGAGAGGTTCAGCTCTGCCGCCGCTGCCTTGTGCGAGCCGCGCCGCGCGACCGTCTCGAAGATCCGGATCGCAGAGAGCGAGACCTTGTTGAGCATCGATCCATGATCTCCATTTGATGGCCACGCGCTGCATGTGGTGCTGGTGGAGCGAATGGGTCCGCTTTCTGCCCGAATGACCGGAAAGCGCGCGTCACCGCGCTCCAACAGTTGAATGAAATTCATCTTATGTTGAAAAACGACCGTTTGTCACCCGGGCTCTTCTGCCGTTCCCTGTCACAACAAGAACAGCGCTCCAAAAAGGGGCGCGTGAGAGTGAGGAACGGACCATGCTCCTGGAGGGGAAGACCGCTGCCATTTCCGGCGCGGCGAGCGTACGCGGCATTGGGTTGGCTACCGCGCGGCTCTTTGCGAAACACGGCGCGCGCATCGCCATTCTCGATATCGATGGTGCAGCGGCGAAGGCGGCTGCGGCGGAACTCGGCGCCGGGCATATCGGCCTCGCCTGCGACGTGGCCAGCAAGCCTTCCTGCGATGCGGCCGCGGCGGAAGTGCTGAAGGCCTTCGGGCATCTCGATATTCTCATCAACAATGCCGGCGTGACCCAGCCCGTGAAAACGCTGGAAATCGATGAAGCGAGCTGGAACCGTATTCTCGATATCAACACCAAGGGTGTGCTCTATCTCAGCCAGGCCTTCCTGCCCTCGATGAAGGCGCGCAAGCAGGGCTCCATCGCCTGCATGTCCTCGGTTTCCGCGCAGCGCGGCGGCGGCATTTTTGGCGGCCCGCATTATTCAGCGGCGAAGGCGGGCGTACTCGGCCTCGCGAAAGCCATGGCGCGCGAATTCGGCCCCGATGGCATCCGCGTGAATTGCGTGACGCCCGGCCTCATCCAGACCGACATCACCGGCGGCAAGCTCACGCCAGACATGAAGGCGGACATCATCAAGGGCATTCCGCTGAGCCGCCTCGGCGAGGCCTCGGATGTGGCGGGCTGCTATCTGTTCCTTGCCTCGGATCTCTCGGCCTATGTCACCGGCGCGGTGATCGACGTGAATGGGGGCATGCTGATTCATGGTTGACCGGCCTAACAAGACGCTCGCCGATCGCGCCTATCACATCCGCCGCAATGCCGTGCGGATGGGGGAAGTGCAGGGGCAGGGCTATATCGCGCAGGCCCTGGACATCGCGGATGTCCTCGCGGTCGCGTGGTTCCATGCCATGACCTACCGCCCGGAAGATCCGGATTGGGAGGGCCGCGACCGCTTCCTGCTCTCGAACGGGCATTATGCCATCGCGCTCTACGCCGCCTTCATCGAAGCGGGGATCATCTCCGAGGAAGAACTCGAGACCTACGGCTCGGATGACAGCCGCCTGCCCATGTCGGGTATGGCGCAATACACGCCGGGCATGGAAATGTCGGGCGGCTCGCTGGGCGTGGGCCTCGCGATTGCCGTTGGGAAATGCCTCGGCCTCAAGCGCAAGGGCTCCAAGAATTTCGTCTATACCTTGTTCTCCGATGGCGAACTCGATGAGGGCTCGGTCTGGGAGGCGATGATGTCCGCCGCCCATTACAAGCTCGACAACCTCATCGCGATTGTCGACGTGAACAACATGCAAGCTGACGGCCCGTCGAAAGAGGTCGCGAATTTCGAGCCGCTGGTCGAGAAGATGCAGGCCTTCGGCTGGTTCACCCAGCGCATCAACGGCAATGATCTCGAAGCCGTGCGGCAGGCTTTCGACACCGCGAAAGCCCATCCCGGCGCACAGCCCCGGATCATCATCGCCGATACCCTGATGGGCAAGGGCGTGCCCTTCCTCGAACAGCGCGACAAGAGCCACTTCATCCGCGTGGATGCGCATGAATGGGCGCTGGCGCTGGAAGCTCTGGATGCCGGGAGGCCCGCATGAAGCCGAACATCCCGCCCTTCGAGCCGGGCAAGAAGCGGCTCACCACCTCCGCGATGATCGCCTCAATCGCCGCCGAAGGGCAGGCGACGAAGCCCGCGCCTTTCGGCCATGCCCTCGTGGAGGTTGCGAAATCGCGGCCCGACATCGTCGGCATGACCGCGGATCTGAGCAAATACACGGATCTGCACATCTTCGCGAAGGCCTATCCGGATCGCTTCTACCAGATGGGCATGGCCGAGCAGATCCTGTTCGGCGCGGCCTCGGGCCTCGCGGCGGAGGGTTTCACGCCATTCTGCACCACCTATGCGGTGTTTGCGACGCGGCGCGCCTATGATTTCATCCACCAGACGATTGCGGAGGAAGACCGCAACGTGAAGATCGTCTGCGCGCTGCCGGGCCTCACCTCGGGCTATGGCCCAAGCCACCAGGCGGCGGAAGATCTGGCACTCATGCGCGCCATGCCGAACATGACCATCGTGGACCCCTGCGATGCGCTCGAAATCGAGCAGGCGACGGCAGCCATCGCGGCGTATCACGGCCCGACCTATATGCGCCTGCTGCGCGGAAACGTGCCGCTGGTGCTCGATGAATACGGCTACCAGTTCAAGCTCGGCAAAGCGCAGGTCATCCGCGAGGGGAAGGACATTCTCGTCATCTCCTCGGGCCTGCTGACGATGCGCGCGCTGGAAGCCGCGAAGGAACTGGAGAAGGACAGGATCGGCGTCGCGGTGCTGCATTGCCCCACGATCAAGCCGCTCGATGTCGAGACCATCCGGGCTGAAGCGAAGAAGAGCGGCCGGCTGGTGGTGGTGGCCGAGAACCACACGGAAGTCGGCGGCCTCGGCGAGGCCGTGGCGCGGGATTTCCTGCTGAATGGCATCCATCCGGTGAAGTTCCGGCACATCGCGCTGCCGGATGAATTCCTGCTCGCGGGCGCGCTGCCCACGCTGCACGACCGCTACGGCATTTCCACCAAGGCCATCGTCGCCACGCTGAAAAGCTGGCTCTGAGGCCTTGAACAATTCGGGTGCCGCCTGCTGCGGCGCCCGACGACCCCGAAAAGGCCCCCGGAAGAGGGGCTCATTCCGCCCACCCAAGAGGAGACACCCATGACCCGCCTTCACGATCGACGCCATTTTCTGAAAACGGCCGCCGCGACCATCGCTTCGCCGGCGATCCTCACCGTTCCGCTCTCGGCGCAGGCCGCCGTCACGCTCACGCTCGGCCATGGCGCAGCACCGGGCAACCCGCGCACGCTCGCGGCGGAGTATTTCGCGAAGCTCGTCTCGGATCGCACCAAAGGTGCCGTCGCGATCAAGATCGCGGGATCGGAGCAGCTGGGTTCGGATGCCTCGATGCTCACGAGCCTTCGCACCGGCGCGCTTGATCTCACCGCGAACAGCCAGGGCGCAGCCTCGGCGCTGGTGCCTGAAATCGGCGCCCTGGGCCTGCCGTTCCTGTTCTCCGGCTCGGAAGCGGCGGTGAAAATGCTCGCCGGCCCCGTGGGCGCGGAACTCAACAAGAAGTTCGAGGCGGTGAACATGGTTCCGCTCGACTGGTGGGATAACGGCATCCGCCACACCACCAACTCGAAGCGCGCGATCAACGCACCGGCCGACCTCAACGGCCTGAAGATCCGCACCCCGCCGGACCCGATGACCGTGGATATCTTCCAGGCCATGGGGGCTGCGACCCAGCAGATCGCGTTCGGCGAACTCTATGTCGCGCTCCAGCAGGGCGTGGTGGACGGGCAGGAGAACCCGCTCGCGAACATCCATTCCGCGAAGCTCTTCGAGGTGAACCGCTTCATCAGCATCACCGGGCACAAATGGGAATCGACGCCCTTCCTGATGTCGCAGATCGCGACCCGCAAGGTGAAGCCGGACCAGCTCGAAATCATCAAGGCGGCGGCAAAGGAAGCCGGCGTCCTCCAGCGCAAGCTGATGGCGGATTCCGATGCGAAGCTGCTCGGCGAGTTCAAGGCGAACAGCAAGGTTTCGGTGAACGAGCCGGATCGCGCGGCCTTCCGCGCCGCAACCGCCGGCGTGCTCACGGCCTGGAAAGCGAAGCCCTTCGGTGCATTCGTGGCCCAGGTCGCCGAATCCGCACCGAAAAGCTGATCCCTTGGAGCCCAATGGAACGGGAGGGGCGAAAGGCCTCTCCCGGACCGGGCAAGCCGCGATTGCCGCGGCCGGCGCGGTCGAAAAGGCCATCACGATTGCCGGCCGTCTGCTGGTTCTCGCCAGTGGTATCGCGCTGACGGTCATCATGACCACCAACGTGCTCACGCGCTACCTCATGCCCTCGGGCGGGTTTGCAGCCTTGCAGGAACTGCCGGAGCGCCTGTTCCCGTGGTTCATCGCCGGGGGAATCGTGCTGGCGGCGCAGGCCGGCGGCCATATGGCGGTGGATTGGCTGCTCGAATTCGTGGGCACCGAGAAGCGCCGCCGCTGGGTGCTGCATCTCGGCAACGCGATTGTCGTCATCGCCTATGCTGTGCTGTTCCAGCAGGCGATGTTGGTCGCGGAGATTGCGAGCATCGAGAAAAGCCCCGTGCTCGGCCTTGCCGGCAGCCATGGCTACTGGGCTATTGCGGGCACCTGCGTGGCGCTCTGCCTTGTCCATATCGCGTCTTCCGTGCGCGTCACGCTGCTTGGCACCGGCAGCCGCTTCAGCTTCACCTATCAGGAGCAGTGATCATGAGCTTCACGATGGTGATCGCCTTTACGGTTCTGATGATCCTCGCGATTCCCGTGGGCCATGGCCTGGTGATCGCAGGTGCGGTCGCGGTGATGTGGGATGGCAACGGCCTGCCGCTGATGCTGATCGCGCAGCAGATGTTCGACCAGACCCAATCCTTCCCCATGCTCGCGCTGCCGTTCTTTACGCTGGCCGGCGCGCTGATGATGGGCGGGAAACTCGGCCAGCAACTCCTCGATTTCGCAACCGAGGGCATGAAGCGCTGGCGGGGCGGGGAACTCTCCACCACGGTGGTGGCATCCGTGGCTTTCGGTGGCGTTTCGGGCAGTGCAGTGGCCAATGCCTCGGCGCTCGGCGGCGTGCTCATCCCCTGGCAGAAGAAGCGCGGCTACCCCGCGGGGCTGACGGCTGCGAACAACGCGACCTCCGCCGTGATCGATATTCTCATTCCACCGTCGATCCCAATGATCCTCTATGCCCTCGTCAGCGGCGTGAGCGTGGCGGATCTCTTCATCGCAGGGATTCTGCCCGGCCTGATGATGGCCTTGGGCTTCATCGGCGTGTGCTGGTGGATCTCGAAGCGGCGCGGCTACCAGCCCTCCACCGAGCCGGTGGACCGCAAGGCGCTGCTGAGGCTCGCGATCAAATCGACGCCCGCTCTGGCTCTGCCGGTGCTGATCCTCGTGGGCCTCAGGGCCGGATTTGCGACACCCACGGAAATGGCCGTGCTTTCCGTCGTTTACTCGCTGTTGCTCAGCATCTTCTTCTACAAGGATCTGAGCTGGCAGCGCTTCTGCCAATCCATGGTTGAGGCGGGAATCGCGACCGGCGTTGTGATGCTCGTGATCATGGGCAGCGCGGTGGTGGGCTGGCTTCTCACCTTCGATCAGGTGCCCGCGCGCTTCGCCGAATGGGTGAAGACGACCATCGACAACAAGCTGCTGATCATCCTCGCGCTCAACATCCTGATGCTGATCGTGGGCATGCCGCTGGATCTTCCCCCGGCGATCTTGCTGCTCGGGCCGATCTTCGTGCCGCTGGGCGCGGCGATCGGGCTCGACCCGGTGCAACTCGGCCTGATCATGATCATCAATCTGGGAATCGGGCTCTACACGCCACCCATTGGCACAACACTCTTCATATCGGCCTCCATCGCGAAATGCTCGATGAGCGAAACCACGAAGGAACTCTGGCCGTTCTTCGCTGTGGCGATGATCGTCCTGCTGCTCATCAGTTACGTTCCGGCGCTGACCGTCTACTGATCCCGGCTTCTCCCCCGGGAACAGAACGCCCTGGTGCATTCGCGCCGGGGCGTTTTTTTATCCCATGCGCAAAGGCCGAGGGCAGGGCGCCGCACTTTCTGCTTGAGCATTGCGGCGCGCGACCTAGCTTGGTATCCCACAACGAATGATCCGCACGTCACGATGCGGAAGGCGGGAGGATGCATGACGAAGGCCGTGGAATTGGCCGGCGTTTCGGTGGCCTATGGTCTGGCCGGTGGCGGGCGCTACGAGGCGGTCCAGCCTGTCGATCTTTCCGTGCGCGATGGCGAGTTCGTGGCGCTGCTCGGCCCTACGGGCTGCGGGAAATCCACGCTGCTCAACATTGCCGCCGGCCTGATGCCGCCTTCCAGCGGCCAATGCGACATTTTTGGTCAGAAGCTCTCCGGCCTCAATGCCAAGGCGGGCTACCTCTTCCAGCAGGACGCCCTGATGCCGTGGAAGACGGCGCAGGATAATGTCGCCATTGGCCTCGAAGTCACAGGTGTGTCGCGCGCCGAAGCTCTGGCCCGCACGCAGGTGATGCTCACAAAAGTCGGCCTTGGCGCGTTTGGGGATCGCTATCCGCACCAGCTCTCGGGCGGGCAGAGAAAGCGCGTGGCGCTCGCGCAGGTGCTGATCCGTGAGCCGAAAATCCTGCTGATGGACGAGCCCTTCGGCCCGCTGGATGCGCAGACCCGCCTCATCATGAGCGAATTGCTGCTCGATCTCTGGCAGCAGGACCGCAAGGCGGTGATGTTCGTGACCCACGATCTGGATGAGGCTATCGCGCTCTCGGATCGCGTGGTGGTCATGTCCGCCGGGCCAAAATCGCGCTTCATCGGCGAGTTCGAGGTGAACCTGCCGCGCCCGCGCGACATTGCCGAGGTGCGCTCGGAGCCGGCCTTCCATAGGCTGCATGCCGATATCTGGTCCTGCCTGCGTGAGGAAGTGCGCAAGACCTATGGCCTTGCTGGAAAGGGCGCCGCCTGATGCCGATTGCCCGTTCCAAACTGCTGGTCCTGCAGGTTCTCGTCGCGGTTTTCGCGATCATCTTCTGGCACATCGTCACGAATTATCCGGTTTTCTCGGATGTGAAGACGATGAAGTTCTTCTTCTCGACGCCGATCGACGTGTTCACCCGCGTCATCCGGATGTTCGCGGATGGCTCGGTCTACAAACATCTCTGGATCACGCTGGTCGAGACCATCCTCGCCTTCGTGATCGGCGCGAGCCTCGGCATCGTCATCGGCTTCTGGTTTGCGCGAAAGCCACTCGTGGCCGCCGTGTTCGACCCCTACGTGAAAATGATGAACGCGCTGCCACGCGTGGTGCTGGCACCCATTTTCGCGCTCTGGTTTGGCCTCGGCATTTGGTCGAAGGTGTGGCTGGGCGTCACGCTCGTGTTCTTCATCGTGTTCTTCAACGTCTATCAGGGCGTGCGCGAGGTGCCGCAGGTGGTGCTCGCCAATGCTCGCATGCTCGGCATGAACGAGCGGCAATTGCTCCGCCATGTCTATTGGCCCGCGGCTCTTGCCTGGGTGTTCTCGTCGCTGCACACTTCGGTGGGCTTCGCGGTGGTGGGTGCGGTCGTCGGCGAATATCTCGGCTCTGCCGCTGGCCTCGGCTATCTCATCCATCAGGCGGAAGGCGTGTTCGATGTCACCGGGGTTTTCGCCGGCATGGTGATCCTCATGATGTTCGTGATGCTGATCGACGCCATCGTCACCGTGATTGAAAAGCCGCTTCTTGTCTGGAAACCGGGCGAGACGCGCACTGTCTAACGTTCTGAAACAACAAGAAAACCGGAGGAAACCATGGATCGTCGTCAAGTTCTTTCGCTGATGGGTGCAGGCGCGGGCCTGCCGCTGCTCGGCGCGCTGCCCGCCCGTGCGCAGGGTGCGCCGGAAAAGGCCAAGCTCACGCTCGGCGTGGGCGGCAAGGCGCTGCTCTACTATCTCCCGCTGACGATTGCCGAGCGGCAGGGCTTCTTCAAGGAATTCGGCCTCGACGTTGAAATCAATGACTTTGCCGGCGGCGCGCGCTCGCTGCAGGCTTTGGTAGGCGGCTCGGTCGATCTCGTCACCGGCGCCTATGAGCACACCATCCGCATGCAGGCGAAGGGGCAGGATATCCGCTCCACCCTCGAACTCCTGCGCTTCCCGACAATCGTGATCGCCGTGCGCAAGGATCTCGCCGGCAAGGTGAAGACCCCGGCGGATCTCAAGGGCATGAAGATCGGCGTCACCGCACCGGGCTCCTCCACGCATATCACGGCCGTGCATGCCATGGTGAAGGCCGGCTTGAAGCCAACCGACGCGAGCTTCATCGGTGTTGGCGCAGGCGCAAGCGGCGTTGCAGCCATGAAGAAGGGCGAAATCGACGCGATCTCCCATCTCGAGCCGGTGATTTCCAAGCTCGAATCCGATGGCGATATCGTGGTGCTGGTCGATACCCGCACGGAAGCGGGCACGCGCGCGCTGTTCGGCGCGACGAACCCGGCGGCCTGCCTCTATCTGCGGCAGGATTTCATCGAGAAGAACCCGAACACGACGCAGGCTGCCACCAACGCGCTCTACAAGGCACTGCGCTGGGTGGACAAGGCAACGCCGGAGCAGATCGCCGATGCCGTGCCCGAGCAGTTCCATCTTGGCGACAAGGCGCTCTATATCCGCGCGGTGAAAGCCTCGAAGGATGCCTATTCCAAGACCGGCATCATGCAGCAGGATGGCATGTGGGCGGTCGCCAACATGCTAAAATCGCTCGATCCCGAGCTGGCGAACCTCGAAAGCGGGCTTGTGCCCAAGACGTTCAACGCGCGCTTTGCAGCGAAGGCTGCGACCTCGGTCAGCTGACGGCTGAAACCTTCGGCGGGCTGCTGGTGTAGCCCGCCGAGAAGGTCTCGCGATAATCGCGCGGCGAGAGCCCGACCGCCTTGCGAAAATGGTGGCGCATCGCTTCCACGCTGCCGAAGCCGGCGCGCCGCGCGACCTCCTCGATGCCGATATCGGTCGTTTCGAGTAGCGTTTTCGCTTCTTCCACGCGGATTGCGATCACCCATTCGCCCGGCGGCAGGCCCGTCGTCTCGGTGAAGCGGCGGATGAAGGTGCGCTGGCTCATCGCGAGGCTCGCGGCCATGTCGCGCACGGTCCAGTCGCGCGCGGGCTCGGCCCGGATCGCCTCTAGCAGGCCCGAGAGCTTGCCAGCAGGCGAGGGCGGCACGGGCCGGGGGATGAATTGCGCCTGCCCACCCGCGCGATGCGGCGGCATGACGAGCCGTCGCGCGACGGAATTCGCAGCCTCCACCCCATAATCCTGCCGGATGATGTGGAGCATCAGGTCGATGCCCGCAGCGCTTCCGGCGGAGGTGAAGACGCGGTTCCCCTCGCAATAGAGGACCTGCGCATCGACCTCGACCTCCGGGTGCTTCGCTGCGAGCATCTCGGCGTATCGCCAATGCGTCGCGGCGCGCTGGCCCTTGAGCAAACCGGTCGCGATGAGCACGAAGGCGCCTGAACAGATGGAGCCGAGGCGCGCTCCTTGGGCATGCGCCGCGCGGAGGCGCTCCAGCAGAGCCTCGGGGACAGGCACACCCGCGCCCTTCCAGCCGGGCACGACGATGAGGCTCGCCTCATCCAGCAATTCGAGGCCGCCATCGCATTCGAAGCGCAAGCCCCCTTGCGCGCGCAACGGTCCGGGTTCGATGGCGACGCTTCGGAAGCGATACCAATCCGGCCCCATTTCCGGGCGCGCGAGGCCAAAGATCTCGGCGGTGATCGCGTATTCGAAGGTGCAGAGCCCGTCATAGACGAGCGCGACCACAAGCGGCCCTCGCGGGGTGGCGGACGGTGCGGCCAAGCTTGGCATGATCTGAACCATAAATGTCATTTATGCCAATTGTGGGCGTTGCCACAACCCGGCAGAACGGGCGGGCGAAGCCAAAGGAGATCACGATGCCATCCGCCGTCACAGCCATTCCCGCAGCGCCTTCCGCCGAGGCCGAAGCGCATTTCGCAGCGGAATTCACCTTCGAGACCGATTGCTGGGATGTGCATTCCGCTTTCGCATCGGGCGAGGTCGATTTCGTGCTGCTCGATGTTCGCGGCCCCGCGCTCTACGCCCGGGGGCATGTGCCGGGCGCGATCAATCTGCCGCATGGCAAGATCACGGCTTCCAAGATGGAGCAATGGCCGGAAGGCACGCTCTTTGTCACCTACTGCGCTGGCCCGCATTGCAACGGCGCGGCGCGTGGTGCCTTGCGGCTCGCGCGCCTCGGAAGACCGGTGAAGATCATGGTCGGCGGCATCACCGGCTGGCTCGATGAGGGGTTCAACCTCGCGAGCGGGGAGGGTGCCGCCTGACCGCCTGAAAGCGGCGCTCCCGGTTCTCACGCCGCAAGCTTCGTCGCGCCGTTCGTCTGGCCAGGCCCTTCGGCTTCCCAGCCGAGATTGCCGATATAGCGCTGGCTGAGCTTGCCCTCCGAACCAATCGCGAAGAGGTGCAGCCAGCGCTGGTCGAAGAGGGCCCGCACGCCCTCGTGTTTCGCGAGGATGGCTGTGATCGCCTCGACCGGCGCTTC
>JALOTF010000140.1 GCA_025458025.1 Beijerinckiaceae bacterium
GTGAGGTCCGCGTCATAGCCTTCCGCGATGCGCCCCTTGCTCGCGATATTGAACAGACGCGCCGGGCCGGCGGAGGAGAGATCCACGAAGCGCTCCAGCGTAAGGCGACCCTTCGCCACATGGTCGAGCATGGTGCAGACCAGCGTCTGCACGCCGGTCATGCCGGAATGCGAAGCAGGGTAAGCGTGGTGCTTTTCCTCATGCGTATGCGGCGCATGGTCTGACCCCAGAATATCGATCACGCCCGTGTGCACGCCTTTCCAGATCATCGCCTGATGCGACGCATCCCGCACCGGCGGGTTCATCTGCGCATAAGTGCCGAGGCGCTGGTAGCAATCCGGCGCGACCAACGTGAGATGATGTGGCGTGGCTTCCGCGGTCGCGACATCCTTGTGATGCGCGAGATAGCGGATTTCCTCAGCCGTCGAGATGTGCAGCACATGCACGCGCTTGCCATGCTTGCGGGCCAGCGTGACGAGCCGTTCGGTTGCTTTCAAGGCGGCGATCGGGTCGCGCCAGACCGGATGCGAGGAGGGATCGCCCGGTACGCGGAGGTTCATCCGTTCGCGCAGGCGCGGCTCATCCTCGCAATGGAAGGAGGCGCGGCGCCGATGAACACCTTGATGCCCGCCGCACCCGGTAGGCGTTCCAGCTCAGGGATATCATCCACATTTTCCGCCGTGCCGCCGACAAAGAACGCGAAATCGCAATGCATGCGATGGTGGCCCGCCGCGACTTTCGCCGCGAGCGTTTCGGCCGAGGTGGTGAGCGGGTTGGTGTTCGGCATCTCGAACACCGCCGTCACGCCGCCCATCACGGCGGCGCGCGAGCCGGTTTCGAGGTCTTCCTTGTGGGTGAGGCCGGGCTCGCGGAAATGCACCTGCGTGTCGATCACGCCGGGCAGGATCGTGAGACCGGTGGCATCGATGGTTTCGCCCGCCTGATTCGGCGAGAACGAACCAATCCCGGCGATTTTGCCATCGCGGATAGCAAGATCGCGCCGGCCGCGACCATCCTGGTTGACCACCTCGCCGCCCTTGAGGATGAGATCGAAAATCTGCGGCATGGCGGGGCTCCCTTGCGGTTCGGACCCCGGTTGCTTATCTGCCGTAGCCTGCTGAAACAAGCGCCGGAGAGGCTCGCGTGTCGCAATTCATTCCCCTGCCCGAACGTCGATTGCTCATCGTGGCGGGCAAGGATGCGGCACATTTCCTGCACAACCTGCTCACCGCGAATATCGAGACACTGAAGCCCGGCACGATGCGCCCGGCTGCCCTGCTCACCCCACAGGGCAAGATCATCGCCGAGATGCTCGTGGCAAATGCCAGCGAGGACGGCGAGGCGGAGGGGCTTTTCCTGCTGGATGTGGGCGCGGGCTTTGCCGATCCGCTGCTGGAAAAACTCGGGCAATACAAGCTGCGCGCAGAGGTCACATTAGGGCATGCTCCGGCAGGAACAGCCGTCGCGGCACTGCTCGATGCGCCAGATTTCCAAAGCGATGAGGTCTACATCTTCGCAGATCCGCGCCATGCGGGACTGGGCGTGCGCCTCGTGGGGCCGGAGGCGGTTCTGGCGGGCCTTGCAAAGGGTTTCGAACAGGCCGATGCCGGGGCCTATCACCTGCGCCGCGTGGGCCTCGGCATTCCCGAGATGGGCAAGGATTATCCGAGCCTCGATGCCTTCCCGCATGAGGTGTTGCTGGACCAGCTTGCGGGCGTCGATTTCCGGAAGGGCTGCTATATCGGGCAGGAGGTCGTGAGCCGCATGGAGCATCGCGGCACGGCCCGCACGCGAGCGCTCCCGCTGCGCTTCACCAACGGCTTCGGCGGCATCGGCGGCGCTGCCGTGATGGCGGGCGACCGACAGATCGGCAGCATCGGCGAATGCTTCGGCGATCGCGCGATTGCCTTGGTGCGACTTGACCGGCTGGAAGAGGCGCTCACATCCGGCCAGAGCCTCACGACAGGCGGTGTCCCGGTGGCGTTTGAAAAGCCGGATTTCGTGCGCTTTGCCGTGCCGGGCATCGCCTGACGCGCTCGCCCCTTGAAACGGGATGTTTCCCCCGCGATAACCCAAGGGATGGCTCGCTCCGCTTCCCCCCGCCGAACCTCCGCCAGCGCTCCGCGCGTGTGGCAGCGCATGCTCTCGGGCCGACGGCTGAATCTGCTCGACCCCTCCCCGCTCGATATCGAGATCGAGGATATCGCCCATGGCCTTGCGCGCGTGGCCCGCTGGAATGGCCAGACCCTCGGCGCGCAGATCTATTCGGTGGCGCAGCATTCGCTGCTGGTGGATGCGATTGCCGGGCATTTCGCGCCCTCGATCTCCATGGCCACGCGGCGCGCGGTTTTCCTGCATGATGCAGCGGAGTATGTGATCGGCGACATCATCTCGCCTTTCAAATCCGTGATCGGCGAGGCCTATCGCGAGACCGAATCGCGCATTCTCGAAGCCGTGATGCGCCGGTTTGAACTGCCCGCTCCCATGACCAAGATCGCCCATGACCTTGCCAAGAAGGCGGATCGCGCGGCAGCCTATCTCGAAGCCACGCGCCTTGCCGGCTTTTCGGAAAGCGAGGCGAACGATATCTTCGGCGCGCCGCCGCCTTTCGCCTCGCCCATCTATGCCCTGCTCAATCCCTGGGGCGCGGAGGAAGCCAAGAGCCGCTTCCTCACTCGCTTCGCCGAACTCACCCCTGTCGCGAGAGCCTGATCATGCCCCGCATTCATGTCTGCTCGCTCGAGCGCCTGCATCGGACTGTCGCGGAAACCGGCGCGCGCGATGTGCTCACGGTCATCAAGAATATCGGTCAGGTGGAGACACCCGCGGGAGTTACCTCGGATCGCCACCTGAAGCTCGATTTCGCCGATATCTGGCGCCCTACCGAGGGCGAGGTTATGGCGAATGAGGTGCATGTCGCGGAAATCATCAGCTTCATCAAAAGCTGGGAACGGCAGAATCCGCTGGTCATCCATTGCTACGCGGGGGTTAGCCGCTCCACCGCTTCGGCCTTCATCGCCGCCTGTGCGCTGAGGCCCGATACGAGCGAGGAGGAATGGGCGATGCGCCTGCGGCAGGTATCGCCCACCGCCACTCCCAATATCCACATCGTGGGGCTGGGGGATCGGCTGCTGGGCCGTGGTGGCCGGATGATCCGCGCGGTGGAGGCCATCGGCCGCGGCGTCGATTGCTATGAGGGCGTGCCCTTCAGCCTCGAGATCGGGCCGCAGGGAGCGCGGGGAGGCTGAATGCCGCACGCCTCCGGCAACGCGATCGAGATCAACCTCACCGCCGTCATCCTGATGATCGAGCGGGACATGCCGGTGGTCTATGCCTCGGCGTTTGACGTTGCGGGGAGCCCGGGCCTGCCCTCCGGCCCGTTCGAGCCCACGGTGCATCGCACGCTGGAACTGGGGCTTCGCGCTTTCGCGAGCGAGCAGGCCGGCCTTACACTCGGCTATGTCGAGCAGCTCTACACCTTCGGTGATCGCGGACGGCAAGCTGAGGAGCGCCTCGCAACCGCCCCGGTGAGCGAGAACCCGCATGTGGTTTCCATCGGCTATCTCGCGCTCACACGGCAGGAGGGTGAGTGCGTGCCGTCATCGGCCCTGCACAATATCTATGGTTTTTTCCCGTGGGAGGATTGGCGCGGCGGGCGTCCCGCCATCATCGACCGCGACATCGCCCCGCGCCTTGGCGAATGGGCGGCGGCCCCCGCCGAACCGCTGGCGAAGCCGGGCCTGACGCGCATGGATCGTGCGACGATGCTCTTTGCGCTCAATGGCCGGCCCTTCGACGAGGAAAAGGTGCTCGAACGCTATGAGCTTCTCTACGAGGCGGGCCTTGTCGAGGAAGCACGGCGTGACGGGCGCGCGGCGGCGCAGTTCTGGACCTCTCGTCCGCTTCTGGGCCGCACGATGCAGTTCGACCATCGGCGCATTCTTGCCACCGCACTGGGGCGCCTGCGGGGCAAGCTGAAATATCGTCCGCTGGTCTTCGAGCTTCTGCCCGAGCGCTTCACGCTCACCTCCTTGCAGCAGAAGGTGGAGGCGATTTCCGGCGATCATCTGCACAAGCAGAATTTCCGGCGATTGGTGGAATCGACAGGTCTCGTGGAAGCGACCAGCGAACAGACCAATACGGGTGGCCGCCCCGCCGCTTCCCCTCGCCTACATTCCCGGCCATGAGCAAAGAGACAGCCGCTGATCCCGCCCTCGCCACGCTTCCCTTCGAGGAGGCGATGCGCCAACTCGAATCCATCGTGAGCCAGCTGGAGCGCGGCGAGGTGAGTCTTGAGGAATCGATCGGCCTCTACGAGCGCGGCGAAGCCCTGAAGAAGCGCTGCGAGACGCTGCTGCGCGAAGCCGAGATGCGCATTGAGAAGATCCAGTTTGGGCCGGATGGCAAGCCATTGGGCACCACGCCGCTGGATGGCTGAACGCGTTTCGCGCCCGTTTCAGGAGGGTTTCCATGTCGTCCCTGCCGCATGAAGACCCCGCCCCCGGCGATTCT
>JALOTF010000087.1 GCA_025458025.1 Beijerinckiaceae bacterium
CTCGGGCTTCCAGATCGGTGCGGAAGTTGGCTACATCTCGGCTCGTACCGGCGTTGCCGGCCTCTCGGTTATCGCGAACAACAAGGCCACGGCCTCTCGCTCGCAGGACCAGTTCGTGGGCCGCGTTCGCTTCCAGCGCGACTTCTAATCTCTGAAAAGAGATTTGGAATTGGACCCGGGGTGAAAGCCCCGGGTCTTTTTTGTTTCCGGATCATATGTTGTACTCAGGACCCTCTGTCTTTCTGTTCCATACCCGTTCAGGCGGGTTGACGAATTTCTGATCCATGCGAGTTTCGCGAGCCGGCCCGTTCTTCGCTTTGCGGGCCTCTTCGGGGAGTGTGTGGAATGTCGTCGCCCATCCGGTGGTTCCTGGGGCTGATCCCATTGGCCTTGGTCCTTGTGGCAGCCGGTTCCCTCAAACAGGGCGCTGTCGAGCAAGACATTGGAACCCGCGGCGGCGCGTCCTTGCAGAGCGCCGGCTATGATTGGGCCCGCCTCGAACCGGCTGGCCGCGATGCCGTGCTGAAGGGAGAGGCACCGGCGCCGGAGGCGCGTCCTGCGGCGCGTGATGTCGCCGAGCGCGTATTCGGTCTGCGTCTGGTGCGCGACGAGACAACTCTTCTCCCCGAACAGAAACCCTTCACGACCACCATTACGCGGGATGGCAATCGCGTCACGGTGGCTGGTTTTGTTCCACCCGGTCCGACGAGATTGGCTCTGCTGGATGGTGTGCGCAAGGCGTTCCCGGGCCTTGCCATCGAGGAGCAGCTGAAGGCGGCGCGTGGCGCTTCTGCGCAATATCTCAATGGCTTGCAATTCGGTATGGCGGAACTCGCGAAGCTCGCGAAAGGGCAGTTGGGCCTGCAGGACCAGACCATTTCGCTCACCGGGCATGCCGAGACCATCGAGATCGATGATGCCGTTCGCGCCAGCCTTCGCGCGCTTCCTGCCGGTTTCATTCTGGGGCGTGGACTGGGCGCGAATGACATCACCTCGCCGGCCATCCGCCCCTACCTTTTCAATGCCGTGCGCGGCGAGCGCGATCTCACTCTTACCGGATTCGTTCCAGACCAGAAGGTGCGCGAGGATGTTCTCGCTTTCGCCCGCCGTTTTTTCGAGGGCGACCGGGTTGTCGATAGCCTGCAACTGGGCCTTGGCGCGCCGGAAGGCTTTCTTGCTGCAGTGCGTGGCGGCCTTCAGGATCTCTCCCGCCTGATGCCCGGTGCTTCGCTCTCTCTGTCCGACAAGAGCGTGGCCTTGCGCGGCCTTGCCTTGCATGGTTCGGCAAGGGATCAGGTAATGGCCGCGCTTCGTGGCCGCTTGCCCTCCAGCTTCGGCGTCACTCTCGATATCAATGCCGCGCCGGCGCCACCGCCCATCACGGTGATGGGCGAATGCAACTTCCTGTTCCAGGATCTGCTCGCGCGGGCACGCATCCAGTTCGATACCGGCTCGGCGACCATTGCGCCGGAGAGTTTCGGCCTGCTGGATCGTCTCGTCGTGGTCGTGCGCCGCTGCGAGGGCGCGAAGGTGGAGATCGCAGGGCACACCGATTCTGTTGGCTCCGCCGAGAGCAATCTCACCCTATCCGAGGCGCGAGCGAAATCGGTGGTGGATTACCTCGCGCAGGCCGGCATTGCCGGTGAGCGTGTGGAAGCGCGCGGCTATGGTGCCAGCCGGCCCGTCGCCTCGAATGAGACGGCCGAAGGGCGGGCGCAGAACCGCCGGATCGAGTTCACGGTGCAGTGAGGGGCTGAAATGGTCTATCTGATCGGGCAATTCTGGCTCTGGCTGCTCGCAGCGCTTGTTCTGGGTCTCGCTGTGGGCTGGTTTACCTTTCGCGGGCGCGATGGCGCGTTCTGGCGCGGTCTCGTTCCCTGGGCCTTACTTCTGGGCGTCGGTGGGCTTGTGGCTGCCGGGCGCGTGTTCCGCGATGGGCCGGGATTCTGGGTCGATCTCGGCATGCTGCTCACGGGCTGCTATTTCATCGGCTGCTTCCTCGGGCATCTGTGGAAGGGGCGGCAGGCGGGGGAGACATCCCGGCCCGCCATGAAGGTCGAGCCGGTCATTGCTGAGCCAGCGCCGGCTCCTTTTCCGATCGCCGCGCCTGTCGCGACGAAGCCGAAGGAAGTGCCGGTCGAGCCGATGACGGCTAAGCCCCAGCCCATCGCTGCCGAGGCAATCGAGGAGGCTATCACGGGCTTGAGCCGCCCGCGCGATGGCAAGGCGGATGACCTCACGCAGATCTATGGCATTGATCCGGAAACGGAAACAAAGCTCAATGCCCTGGGCCTCTACCATATCGACCAGATGGCCGTGCTCACGCCCGGGCAGCGGCGCTGGCTGTTCCGGCAACTTGGTTTCACCGGCCGCTTCCCCAGCTGGTGGTGGCGCTGGAAATACGATGCCGAGCAGCTTCTCGGCGGAAAATCGCAGCCGGCGACCGCCCCTGTTGCGCTTGCAAGCGCCCCGGTTGAGCCGGTTCATGCCGGCACGAAACCCATGGGGCTGGAGGCCGCGCGCGACGGCAAGGCGGATGACCTGAAGCGCATTCGCGGCATTGGCCCGCAGAATGAGGGCCGCCTCCATGCGCTCGGCATCTGGCATTTCGACCAGATTGCCGGGTGGAGCGCCGAGGAAGTGCAGTGGGTCGGCTCCTACCTTGCCTTTCCCGGGCGCATCGAGCGCGAGGATTGGGTGGGGCAGGCGAAGCTGCTGGCCACGGGCGCGGATACAGAATTCTCGAAGCGCGTCGCCAAGGGCCTCGTGCCCACCTCCGCCGATGATGGCGACAAGGGGCAGGACAACGTGGCGAAACTAGACAAGCCCGTGAAGCCTCCACCGAAAAAGAAGGGCTGATCCAACTCAGGCCGGATCGGCCATGGCCAGAAAATCGAGGATCGCCGCGATGGTCGGCTCATCCTCGAGCAAGGGCGCGTGGCCCTGCTTCGGTGCGATGTGCAACCGCGCGGGCTGGCCGAAATCACCCTCCTGATGCCGCGCGACCATGGCCTCCGCCGTCTGCTGCGACAGAAGATCAGAAAGTTCGCCGCGAATGAGCAGGAAGGGCACGGGCTTCAGCGCATCGAATTGCGGCCAGAGCGGCGGAATTGGCTTCTCAAGGTCGAGATTGGTCAGCGTGCGCATCAGGTTGGTGTCATAGCGCGGAATGAGCTGACCGTTTTCGGTCTTCCAGACGCGGCGGGCAAAAGCGAGCCAGCTCTCCTCGGTCTCCTCGGGGAAGGAGCCGCCGAACAGGTGCTTCAGCGTGATCACCGCCTGATCTTCCGAGCGGGGCGGTGGGATCTTCCCCACATAGGAGCGGATGCGCGCGAGGCCCTGCGCCTCGATGATCGCGCCGATATCGTTGAGCACCGCGCCCGCAAGAACGCCTGGCCGGGTGATGGCCGTGAGCATGGTGAGCAACCCGCCGCGCGATGTCCCGAGGAACAGGGCGCGCGGAATGCCCAAGGCCGTCAGCGTGGCATGCAGGTCTTCGAGTTCAACCATCAGGTCGTATTTCTGCCAGTCGCTGTCGAAATCCGAGAGGCCGCGCCCGCGATAATCGAAAGCGAGCACGCGCCGGCCTTGCTCGGCGGCGATGCGGCTGCCGATGAGATCGAAATCCATCGCGTTGCGCGTGAGGCCCGGCAGGCAGATCACCGGCAGGCGCGGCGAGTGACGGTTGCCCGTCTCAGCCACATGCAGGCGAAGCCCGTCGCCCGAGCGGAAGAACAGGCTCTGCCAGCCCGGCATGTCGGGATGCGGCGTTTCGGCATCAGAAGGCATCGGCATGGGCTCTCCCGCAGGCGGTTCTCTCCCGGTTTTATCGGCAGCGGTTGACGCGGCAAGCGTTTTCCGATGAAACCGAGGCCCGGCCGGGCATAAGATCCGGCATTCGACATGGACCCTCGCGATGACTGCTCCCGCCAATGCCTCCCGTTTCCGCGGTTCGTTCACGGCTCTGGTGACGCCCTTCAAAGACGGCGCGCTGGATGAGGCAGCTTTCCGCGATCATGTGTCGTGGCAGATCAGCGAGGGCACCAACGGCCTCGTGCCGGTGGGCACCACGGGTGAGAGCCCCACGCTCTCCCATGCCGAGCACAAGCAGGTGGTCGAATGGTGCATCGCCGAGGCGAAAGGCCGCGTGCCGGTGATCGCGGGCGCAGGCTCCAACAACACGCGGGAGGCGGTGGATCTTGCGGTGCATGCCGACAAGGCGGGCGCCGATGCGCTGCTCGTCGTCACGCCCTATTACAATCGCCCCACGCAGGAAGGGCTCTACCAGCACTTCAAGGCCGTGAACGATGCCGTGGGCATCCCGATCTTCATCTACAACATTCCACCGCGCTCGGTGGTGGATATGTCGAACGAGACGATGGCGCGGCTCTTTGAGCTGAAGAACATCGCCGGCGTGAAAGATGCGACCGGTAATGTCGCGCGCGTTTCCCAGCAGCGCCATATCGTGGGCAAGGATTTCATCCAGCTCTCGGGCGAGGACATGACGGCGCTCGCCTATAACGCCGCTGGCGGCCATGGCTGCATCTCGGTGGTTTCCAACGTCGCGCCGCGCCTTTGCGCGGAAATGCAGGCGCTGAGCCTCAAGGGTGATTTCGTTGGCGCGCTCGCCGTGCAGGATCGCCTCGTGCCGCTGCATGATGCAGTCTTCAAGGAGCCGGGCCTTGCCGGCGCGAAGCACGCGCTGAAGCTTCTCGGCCGCATGAACGAGGAAATCCGCCTGCCGATGATGCCGGTAGCGCAGGAAGCGACGAAAGCAGCCCTGCGCGCCGCGCTCCAGCATGCCGGCCTGATGAACTGAGAGCCATCGAGGGTCAGCGAAAGCCATGTACGAGCCCGCGCATTTCCGGGTCGAGGATCGCGCGACACTCTTCGATGTGATCCGCGCGCATCCGCTGGCCCAGCTGATCACGGCGGGGCCGGGCGGGCTGATGGCGAACCCCATCCCCTTCGTGCTGACCGGTGAGCCGGGCCGCGAGGTTCTGCGCGCGCATCTCGCGCGGCCCAATCCGCAATGGCAGGAAATGAAGGCCGGGGCCGAGCCGCTCGTGGTGTTCCAGAGCGTCGAGCATTACGTCTCGCCGGGCTGGTATGCCACCAAGGCCGAGACCCACAAGGTCGTGCCCACCTGGAACTACATCGTGGTGCAGGTGAGGGGGCCCGCCAGGGTGGATGACAGCCGCGACTGGCTCCACGGCCAGATCGACCAGCTCACGCAGCAGCATGAAGGCACCCGCGCCGAGCCATGGTCCGTGAATGACGCGCCGGAACCCTTCATTGAAGCGCAGATGCGGGGGATCGTGGGCGTGGAAATCGCGATCCGCGAAATCACCGGCAAGTTCAAGCTGAGCCAGAACCGGAAGGTCGAGGACCAGCAGGGCGTCGTCGCGGGGTTGGCGGCGGATGGCGATGCGCAGGCCGAGACTATGCGCGCGCTCATCGCGGCGCATCTTGCGCGCGCGGGCGCTTGAGCCCACATACGAAGCATGACCGACAATCCCCGCTTCAAGATCGCGGCCGATAACCGCAAGGCCCGCTACAATTTCGAGATCGTCGACGCGATCGAGGCCGGGCTCGTGCTCACGGGCACCGAGGTGAAGGCCCTGCGCGGCGGCAAGGCGACCATTGCCGAGAGCTACGCCACGATTGAAAACGGCGAGCTGATGCTCATCAATTCCTATATTCCGGAATATTTGCAGGCTAATCGCTTCAATCACGAGCCGAAACGCCCACGCAAGCTGCTCGCGAGCAAGAAGCAGATTGCCCGCTTCGCCCAAGCCATCGAGCGCGAGGGCATGACGCTCATTCCGCTGAAGGTCTATTTCAACGAAAAGGGCCGTGCGAAAATCGAGGTCGCCATCGCACGCGGCAAGAAGCTGCACGACAAGCGCGAAAGCGAGAAGGAACGCGACTGGAAGCGCGAGCAGGGCCGCCTGCTAAGGGATCGCGGCTAGGCGATCAGCGTTCTGATCCGTCGGAACACATCCCGGAACATGGCTTCTGTCAGCACGCCGGTATTCGTGTTGTAGCGCGAGCAATGATAGCTCGAAACGAGCATTACGCGACCCAGCGCCGCCTCGCCACCATGTTTGAACGGCACGCGCGAAGGCTTCTCACCGAAGGCACGCACGGTGCTCTGATGCGCGATTTGCCCCAGCACGAGGATGACCTTGAGACGCGGCATTTCGGCGATCACGCTTTCCAGAAACGGCCGGCATTGCGCGATTTCCGCCGTCTCCGGCTTGTTCTGTGGCGGCACGCAGCGCACCGCATTGGTGATGCGACAATCCTGCAGGGTGAGCCCGTCATCGGGGCGTGCGAGAAATTCGCCGGTCGCAAAGCCGAAATCGATCAGGGTCGAATAAAGCAGATCGCCCGCATAATCCCCGGTGAAAGGACGGCCCGTGGCATTGGCACCGCGCAAACCCGGCGCGAGGCCCACGATGAGCAACCGCGCATCCGCCGCCCCGAAACTGGGGACCGGAGCATTGTGCCAGCCCGGCTCGCGGCCACGCCACTCGTCGCGAAACGCGGCGAGGCGCGGGCAGAGCGGGCAATCGCGAGAGGGTTCGCTCACTCGTCGTCGCGGTCACGCAAGGGGCGCGACGGGCGTTCGATGAAGGACGGCATGCTGCTACGGCCTTCGGCCATGCCGGGGCCGCGCGGCTCGCGCGGCGGGCGCTGGGCGGGGTCGCGCCCGATCTTCGATTGAAGCTCCGCGAGATCCACGAACTGGTCGGCCTGGCGGCGCAAATCGTCGGCGATCATCGGCGGCTGGGTCTGGATGGTCGAGACCACCGAGACGCGCACGCCCTTGCGCTGCATCGCCTCCACGAGGCTGCGGAAATCGCCGTCGCCGGAAAAGAGCACCATGTGGGTGATGAAGGGCGCAAGCTCCATCGCATCGACGGCAAGCTCGATATCCATGTTGCCCTTCACCTTGCGGCGCCCTTGCGCGTCGGTGAATTCCTTCACCGGCTTGGTGACCACGGTGTAGCCGTTATAGTCGAGCCAATCGATGAGGGGGCGAATGGAGGAATATTCCTGATCTTCGACCAACGCCGTGTAATAAAACGCGCGTACGAGGT
Source organism: Beijerinckiaceae bacterium (assembly GCA_025458025.1). Taxonomy (GTDB): domain Bacteria; phylum Pseudomonadota; class Alphaproteobacteria; order Rhizobiales; family Beijerinckiaceae; genus Rhabdaerophilum. The sequence continues at coordinate 7,107 of JALOTF010000087.1, forward strand.
AGCCGCGCGAGCCATATTCTTTCAGCAGTTGGCGGTAATCGATGTCAAAGCCAAGGCTTTTCGATGTCGCGTAGAGATTCGCGCCATCAATAAAGAGAGCGATGCGTTCCATGGTCGTAACGGTTCCATCAAAGGTGATCGTGTTGAAAAGACGATCTTCGGCAACATCTGGAATGTGACGCAATTGATCCGGTTGGTCCATTGCGTGTATGCAAATTTCTGCGCACACTACGGAAAAGTAGTGAGGCGGCTAAATCAAGGCGGGGTTCCAGCGTTCTCTGCACTGCTCCGGCTTGCAGGCCCGCCCGGAAGCGTGTATGCGCATCACCTCCTTCGAAATTCAAGCCTTAAGGAGCGTGTCTTTCATGGCTCGCGTCACCGTCGAAGATTGCGTCGACAAGGTTGAGAACCGCTTTGAGCTCGTGCTGCTCGCCAGCCACCGTGCTCGCATGCTCGCCAACGGCTCCAACCCGCTGGTTGCGCGCGACCGCGATAAAAATCCGGTGGTCGCCCTGCGCGAGATCGCCGAGGAGCGCCTGTCGCCGGGCGACCTGAAGGAAGAGTTCATCCACTCGCTGCAGAAATATGTCGAGGTGGACGAGCCCGAAGCCGAGGCCGTGCCGCGCCTTCCGGCGCCGGGTGTTGGCTTCCAGCCTGCTGCCGCTTCGTCCGAGGATGATTCCGCGGTGGAATTTGATCGCATGTCGGAAGAAGACCTGCTCCGCGGCCTCGATGGCCTCGTTGCTCCGACCGAGCAGGACGACGACGAATAATCCGGCACTTCGCCGTTGCACGGCGGAAATCCCGTTGTCATATTGGAAAGGGCGTCGCGTTTCGCGCCGCCCTTTTTTGATTCCCCGAGCGCGTTCCGTCGCGTGAGCCAAAGGACGGGCAAGACAGCCGGCCATGATGCGGCAGTACGAACTCGTCGAGCGAGTGAAGCGCTACAATCCGCGTGCGGATGAGGACCTGCTCAACCGGGCCTATGTCTATGCCATGAAGGCACATGGCTCGCAGAAGCGTGCTTCGGGCGACCCCTATTTCTCGCATCCCCTCGAAGTCGCGGCGATCCTTACCGAATTGCGCGTGGATGACGAGACCATCGCCGCCGCGATGCTCCACGACACGATCGAGGATACCGAGACCACCCGCACCGATATCGAAAGCCGCTTCGGCGCGGATATCGCGACGCTGGTCGAGGGGCTGACCAAGATCAAGAAGCTTGATCTGGTGTCGAAAAAGGCCGCACAGGCCGAAAACCTGCGCAAGATGCTGCTGGCTGTGGCGGAAGATGCGCGCGTTCTGTTGGTGAAGCTCGCCGATCGCCTGCACAACATGCGCACCCTGCATTACGTGCCGCCGGACAAGCGCGCGCGCATCGCCGAGGAAACGCTGGAAATCTACGCGCCGCTGGCCGGTCGCATCGGCATGCAGGAAATGCGCGAGGAACTGGAGGATATCTGCTTCCACGTTCTCATGCCCGATGCCGCCACGATGGTGATGCAGCGGCTGGATGCGTTCCGTTCGCGTTCCGGGCCGATCATCGCCTTCATCGAGAATGACCTGCGCGAGAAGCTCGCCGCCAATGGCATTCAGGGCGATGTGAAGGGGCGCGAGAAGCGGCCCTATTCCATCTGGCGGAAGATGGAGCGAAAGAGCGTCTCCTTCGAGCAATTGCCGGATATTCTCGGCTTCCGGGTGATGGTCGGCAACATCCCCGATTGCTACCGGGTGCTCGGCATTGTCCACAACGCCTGGCCCTTCGTGCCCGGGCGCTTCAAGGATTACATCTCGACGCCGAAGCAGAACGATTACCGCTCGATCCACACCACCGTGGTCGGCCCGAAGCACCAGCGTGTGGAACTGCAGATCCGCACGCAGGCCATGGACGAGATCGCCGAATACGGCATCGCCGCGCATGCGCTCTACAAGGATCAGACCGTGGCCGAGCGCGACGCCGTGCTGGGCAAGGAGGCGCGCGCCTATAACTGGCTGCGCCGCACCATCGAAACCTTGGCCGAGGGCGACAACCCCGAGGAGTTCCTCGAGCACACCAAGCTCGAACTCTTCCATGATCAGGTCTTCTGCTTCACGCCGAAGGGCTTGCTCATCACGCTGCCGCGCGGCGCCAGCCCCATCGATTTCGCCTATGCCGTGCATACCGATGTGGGCAACCACGCGGTGGGCTGCCGCATCAACGGTCGCAATGCGCCGCTGACGAGCGAACTCCGCAACGGCGATGAGGTTGAAATCCTCACCTCCGAGGCGCAGGTGCCGCCCCCGGCATGGGAGAGCCTCGTCGTCACGGGCAAAGCGCGCTCCTCCATCCGTCGCGCCACGCGCGAAGCCGTGCGCAAGCAGTTCGCCGGCCTTGGCCGCCGCATCATCGAGCGCGCCTTCGAGCGCATGGGCAAGCCGCAGACCGAGGAAAAGCTCGCTTCCGTGGTGCCGCGCCTCGCGCGCCCAAGCCTTGAAGATGTTTACGCCGCTGTGGGGCGCGGCGAACTCCATTCCGGCGATGTCGTGAAGGCCGTCTTCCCCGATTTCAAGGAGGAGACACCGAAAACCGCCGCGGGCCCCAACGGCGCGGGCTGGTTCGGCGTGCAGGGCGCCGATGAGGTGAAGTTCAAGGTGCCCGGGCAGGAAGGCGCCGGCGGCGCATTGCCCATCCGTGGCCTCTCGGATGACCTGCCCGTGCGTTTCGCGCCGGGTGGCGGGCCGGTGCCGGGCGAGCGGATTGTAGGCATTCTCACGTCGGGCGAGGGGATCACCATCTACCCCATCCAGTCGCCAAGCCTCTCGGCCTTCGACGAGGAGCCTTGGCGCTGGTTGGATGTGCGCTGGGATGTGGAGGAGGGCGAGCGCCGTCGCTACCCTGCGCGGCTTGTCGTCTCGGTCATCAACGAACCGGGCAGCCTCGCGGAGGTGGCCCGCGTGATGGCGGAAACCGACGCCAATATCGACAACATCGAGATGCGCGCGAAAACCAAGGATTTCCGCGAGATGCTCTTCGATATCGAGGTCTGGAACATCAAGCACCTCACCACGATTATGACCGACCTCAAGGCCAAGCCGATGATCGCGAATGTCGAACGGGTGCTGGGCTGATGAGCCGCTTTTCGCCGCTTCCGCCGGATATTCATCTGAGCCAGACGGGGCTTGAAACGCTGTGCGCGATGATCGCGGGGCATCTGCCTGGGCCGCCGATTGCCGAGACGCTGAATTTCAGCCTCACGGAAGCGGAATGCGGTCGTGTGGTTTTCACGGGCGACCCGCAGGAGAATGCGCTGAACCCGCAGGGCACGGTGCATGGCGGCTGGACCGCGACGATCCTCGATTCGGCGCTCGCCTGCGCGGTGCATTCCACTTTGGCCATTGGCGAGCGTTACACCTCGGTCGAGATGAAGGTGAGTTTCCTCCGGCCTATCCTTCTGGGGCGCACCGGGCCGTTGCGCTGCGAGGCGCAGGTGATCAATCGCGGCCGCACGCTGGCCTTGAGCGATGCGCGTCTTGTCGATTCCGCCGGCAAGGTTTACGCCCACGGCACGGAAACCTGCATGATCTTCCCGAAGGAGGGGCCGGGCGCATGACGAGAGACGAAATCCTGGCGGAATTCCGCGCGGCTGGTGCCTTGCTGGAGGGGCATTTCATCCTGTCTTCCGGCCGCCGCTCGTCGGTGTTCATTCAGAAATTCCGCGTGTTCGAGCATCCGGGCCGCACCGAGAAACTCTGCCGCGCGTTGGCCGAGAAGCTCACGGCCACCTTCGGCAAGGTGGATGTGGTTGTGGCCCCTGCCATCGGCGGCATTGTGCCGGGCTACGAGATCGCCCGCGCGCTGGGCGCCCGCTCCATCTTTGTTGAGCGCGAGGACGGCGTGTTCCAGCTCCGTCGCGGCTTCGAGATCCGTGAGGGCGAGCGCGTGGTCGTGGTCGAGGATATCGTGACGACTGGCCTCTCGGTGCGCGAATGCCTGAATTCGCTGGGCGACCAGCCCGGCAAGATCCTCGGCGTCGCCTGTCTCATTGACCGTTCGGGTGGCAAGGCCGATGTCGGCGCGCCGCTGGTCTCGCTCTGCGAATATGCCGTGCCGGATTACGATCCGCGCGAATTGCCGCCGGAACTGGCCAGCATTCCGCCGATCAAGCCGGGTTCGCGCAGCATTCAGGGGGCAAAGGCCGGATGAGCGCGAAACTCCGCCTCGGGGTGAATATCGATCACGTCGCAACCGTGCGGAATGCGCGCGGCGGCGCACGGCCTGATCCGGTGCGCGCGGCACTTCTGGCCATCGAATCCGGGGCGGATGGCATCACCGCGCATCTGCGCGAGGATCGCCGGCACATCCGCGATGCCGATATCGCGCGCCTCAAGGCCGAGATTTCAAAGCCGCTGAATTTCGAGATGGCCGTCACCGACGAGATGCTGGCGATCGCCGCGCGCACGCGTCCACATGCCTGCTGCCTCGTGCCGGAAAAGCGCGAGGAGCGCACCACGGAAGGCGGGCTGGATGTGCAGGGCCAGAAGGCCGCGCTCATCCCGGCGATTGCCAAGCTGAAGGCCGCGGGCTCCCGCATCTCGCTCTTCATCGAGCCGGATGAGGCACCGATCCGCCTTTCGAAGGAACTCGGCGCGGATATCGTGGAATTGCATACCGGCACCTGGTGCCATGCGGTGGAAGCCGGCGATGCCACGAAGGCCGAAGCCGAATTCCAGCGCCTGAAGGCTGGTGCGGCTTTCGGGGCTTCCATTGGCCTTGAGATGCATGCGGGCCACGGCCTCGACTACGAGACCGCAGAAAAGCTCGCGACCGTGCCGGAATTCGTGGAATTCAACATCGGGCATTTCATCATTGGCGAGGCGATTTTCGTCGGCCTTCCCGAGGCGATCCGCCAGATGCGGGCGGCCATGGATCGCGGTGTGGCGAAGCGCGCATGATCATCGGGATCGGCTCCGATCTCTGCCGCATCGACCGCATCGAGGAGACGCTGAACCGTTTTGGCGAGCGTTTCATCAACCGCGTCTTCACGGAAACCGAGCGCAACCGCTCCGAGCGCCGGGCCGAACGCGTGGCAAGCTATGCCAAGCGCTTTGCCGCCAAGGAGGCGATGTCGAAAGCGCTCGGTACGGGCCTGCGCATGGGCATCGCCTGGCGCGATATGGGCGTGGTGAACGAGCCTTCGGGCCGGCCGACCATGGTGCTCGCGGGGAAAGCAGCCGAGCGCCTGAAGAGCATCACGCCGCCGGGGCATCGTGCCGTCATCCACCTGACCATCACCGATGATGATCCCTATGCGCTGGCTGTCGTGGTGATCGAGGCTTTGCCGGAAACAGGGTGAACCGCCCCGTTCCAGCCGCATTGCCCTTGCAGAAACGCGGCTGTATATCCCCTTGCACGTTTGAATCCCCCGAGGAAATCCCCGCATGACCAACGAGACGCCGGGCCAGCCCGCGAAAGCCCAATCGGGCGGCTGGGGCGAAACGATCCGCGTGATCGTGGAAGCCCTGCTGATCGCCGTGGTCATCCGCACGCTGCTGTTCCAGCCCTTTTCGATTCCCTCGGGCTCGCTGATCCCGACCTTGCTGATCGGGGATTATCTCTTCGTCTCGAAATACAGCTACGGCTATTCGAAGCACTCGTTCCCGTTCTCGGCGGCGCCTTTCTCGGGCCGTGTCTGGGGCGGCGAGCCGACGCGCGGCGACATCGCCGTATTCAAGCTGCCGAAGGACAACGAGACCGATTACATCAAGCGGGTGATTGGCCTGCCGGGCGACCGGGTGCAGGTGCTGGATGGTCGCCTGCGCATCAACGGCCAGCCGGTGCAGAAGGTGGCGGATGGCGTGGTGGAAGATCGCGACGCCTTCGGGCGCGTGGCGCGTGTGCCGCGCTTCCGTGAAACCTTGCCGAATGGCGTGACCTATCACGTCATCGAGCGTGAGGGGGATCGCGGCTATTTCGACAATACGGTGGAATATGTCGTGCCCGCCGGCCATTATTTCATGATGGGCGACAACCGCGACAACTCGACCGACAGCCGGGACCTGCAATCGGTGGGCTTTGTGCCCTTCGATAACTTCGTGGGCAAGGCGCAGGTCATCTTCTTCTCGATGGAAGAGGGCACCCCGGCCTGGCAGGTCTGGCGCTGGCCCACGGATGTGCGCTGGAGCCGCATCTTCCAGAAGGTGCGCTGACCTTGGCGCGGCCGGGGCGCGAGATGCTGGAAGCGCGGATCGGTT
>JALOTF010000088.1 GCA_025458025.1 Beijerinckiaceae bacterium
GCCCGAAGGCGCTTACGAGGAATTCGTCACGCGCTTTCCCTTCGAGGAAACCGAGGACCAGCAGGCGGCGATTGACGCGACCCTCGCCGATCTCGATGCAGGCCGCCCGATGGATCGTCTTGTCTGCGGCGATGTCGGCTTCGGGAAGACGGAAGTGGCGTTGCGTGCGGCCTTCACGGCGGCGATGGCGGGCAAGCAGGTGGCGATTGTCGTGCCGACGACGCTGCTCGCGCGCCAGCATTTCCGCACGGTGCAGAGCCGCTTCCAGGGCTTGCCGCTGAATGTGGCACATGCCTCGCGCCTCGTTTCACCCGCCGATCTCAAGGCCACGAAGGATGGCCTTGCGAATGGCAGCGTGGATGTCGTGGTGGGCACGCATGCGTTGCTCGGAAAAGCCATCCAGTTCAAGGATCTGGGCCTGCTCATCATCGACGAGGAGCAGCATTTCGGCGTGAGCCACAAGGAGCGGCTGAAGGAGCTGCGCGCGGAAGTGCACGTGCTCACGCTTTCGGCCACGCCCATTCCGCGCACTTTGCAACTGGCTCTCACGGGTGTGCGCGAACTCTCGATTATCGCAACGCCTCCGGTGGATCGCCTCGCGGTGCGCAGCTTCGTTACGCCGTTCGATCCGCTCGTGGTGCGCGAGGCTTTGCTGCGCGAGCGCTATCGCGGCGGGCAATCGTTCTATGTGGTGCCGCGCATTGACGACCTCGCGGAGGTGCGCGAGTTCCTCGAGCGCCACGTGCCCGAGGTGCGCGTGGGCGTGGGCCATGGCCAGATGGCCGCGACAGACCTCGAACAGGTCATGGGCGATTTCTATGACGGGAAGTTCGATGTGCTGCTCTCGACCACGATTGTCGAAAGCGGCCTCGACATTCCCACTGCGAACACGCTCATCGTGCATCGCGCGGATATGTTCGGCCTCGCCCAGCTCTATCAGCTCAGGGGCCGCGTGGGCCGCTCGAAGACGCGCGCCTATGCGCTCTTCACCCTGCCGGTCAATCGCACGCTGACGAAGGGCGCCGAGGCGCGCCTCAAGGTGTTGCAATCGCTGGATTCGCTTGGCGCTGGTTTCCAGCTCGCGAGCCACGATCTCGATCTGCGCGGCGCGGGCAACCTGCTCGGCGACGAGCAATCCGGGCACATCAAGGAAGTGGGGTACGAACTCTACCAGCAGATGCTGGAAGAGGCCGTGGCCGCGCTCAAGGCCGGGCAGGAACTGCCGGATGAGGAAGCCTGGTCGCCGACCATTTCCATCGGCACGCCGGTGCTCATCCCTGAGGATTACGTCGCCGATCTCGATCTGCGCATGGGCCTCTATCGTCGCCTCAGCCAGCTCGAAAGCGAGCAGGAAATCGAAGGTTTCGCCGCCGAGATGATCGACCGTTTTGGCCCGCTGCCGGCGGAAATCGGGCATCTCATGGCGATTGTCTCGATCAAGCTGCTGTGTCGTCGCGCGAATATCGACAAGGTCGAGGCGGGTCCGAAAGGCATCATCCTCTCGTTCCGGGGCAACGCTTTCGCGAACCCCAATGGTCTCGTGAAATATGTGAGCGAGAAAGGCCCGACCGCGAAGGTGCGCCCGGATATGCGCATTGTCTTCGCCGGCGCGTTCGAGAATGCGGGCGTGCGCCTGAAAGCGACGCGCAAGATCCTCAGCGAAATCGCGGAGATCGCGCAGAAGCGGAAGTAACGGGGCGCTGGCTCAGGCCGCTTCTTCCACCGCACCGGCGCGGGCCAGCACATCCGAGGCCGCAAAACCGAAGGCGCGGGCCACGCCGTCATCCCCTTCGGAAATCATGAGGTAGGGCTGGCCCTCGGCGAGCACGGCTTCCATCGGGTGGGTGTGGCTGCCGATGAGATCCGCGAGGCCGCGCGGCAGGACTTCCGGCGAGACGAGCGCGCGCTCGTGCAGGTCGAAGACCGGCACCACCGCGAAGGGGAATTCGCTCGCCGCTTCCATCAGTTCCATGCCCGGCCGCATGACGGCGACAAGGCTGCCGAGGCCGGTGAGCCCCTTTTCTCGCGGCATCGATTCCTGCAGCAGCGGCAGCAACGATGCCGGGGCGAGCAAGGCGGGCTTCTCACCTGCGCGATCCAGCGCGCTGCGCAAACGCGCTGCCGTGAAGGGACCGACGAGATCAATCGTCACGCCGAGGAACAGCGGCATCAACAGGCCGGCTGCGAAGGCGGCCGAGCCCGTGGCGTGCATGGTGCAGACCATGTTCTGCTCGCGCCCGAGCTTGTGGCGGGTCGCCACCGCGAGCGCATCGGCGATCATCTGCGCTTCCGAGCGGATATGGGCGAGCACGCCGCGTGGCGTGGAGGAGAAAGTGATGAGCCCCTCGGCCTCCTGCTTGCGCGGGGGGCGATTGGGGTTGGCGTCCACATCCTGCTCGGACCAGCCATCGAGCGAGATCACGCCATCCGGCAATTTGTGGCCATAGGCCGCGACGACGCGCACGGAAATGGCGCGCGCCGCAATCTGCCGGGCGACTTCCGCCGGTCGAAGCTCTTCAAGCTTGCCGGTGGTGATGATTGCAGCCGCGCTGATGCGCTCGCAGGCCGCGCGCAGCATGTCGACGCTTTCCTCCACCGGTGCGAGGGCCGGGGTGACGCCCGCGATCAGGCAGCCGACAATGGCGATGGCGGCTTCCGCCACGTTCGGCATGAGGACCAGCGCGCGGTCACCCGCGACAATGCCGAGGGTTTCAAGCTGGCCCGCGAAGAATTCCGCCTCGCGATAGAAATCCGCGAAGCTGAGTTCGCGCGGCAGGTTGCCATCCCATTTTTCGCGTTCGGGGCAGTCGCGCAGAAAGATGCGTTTCTGGGGGTTGGATTTGGCCGCGCTGCTCGCCAGCCCGGCGACCGTCAGACGGTTCCAGGGTTCTGCCAGCGCGGTGCGTGCGAAATCAGGGGCGGAATTGCGATCAGAACCGGTCATAGTGCGACATTCTCTACCGATTCGGTTCAAACCAGAAGAGTTCAGCCGTCAAATCGAAGCGCGGAAGGCGTTCCGGCCAGCGAATATGGCTCCAGCGCGCCAGCCAGCGGTCTGAAAGGTGGTAGAGCGGCAGCACATAATGCCCGGCGAGCAGCAGCCGATCGAGTGCGCGCACGGTCGCCGTGAAATCCTCCCGGCTTTTCGCGGCGAGCAAGGCCGCCAGCGCGCGATCGACCACAGGCGATTTCACGCCCGCCCAGTTGAGCGTGCCGGGCTGGTCTGCCGCGATGGAACTCCAGCGGTTCACCTGCTCCTGACCGGGCGAGGCGCCCACGACATAGCCCTCGATGATGCAATCGAAGAGCTTGTCCTTGAGGCGCGACCAATATTGCGACGAATCCACCAGCCGGATGTTCGGGCGGATGCCGACCTGCCGAAGGGTATCGGCGAAGGCCAGAGCGATGCGTTCCTTCTCGCGCGTGGTCACGAGAATTTCGAAGGCGAGTGGCTGGCCGCCAGAATGGGTCATCACGCCGTCGCGGATGGCATAACCCGCCTCGCGCAGGAGTTCGATCGCGCGGCGCATGATCGTGCGGTCGCGGCCCGAGCCGTCGGTTCTTGGCGGTCGCCACGAGCCATCGCGGAAGGCCGGGGGCAGGGCGGAAAGCTCCGGCCCCACCAGCGCGATCTCGCGCTCCGAGAGCGGATTGCCGCGGAAGGAGAGGTCGCTTTCATCGAAGAACGAGCCCGTGCGCCGGTAGACGCCGGAAAACAGGTTCGCATTGAGCCATTCGAAGTCGAAGAGCGAGAACATCGCCTCGCGCACGCGGATATCCGAGAACGGCGCGCGGCGGCTGTTGAAGATGAAGCCCGACATGCCCTTCGGCGCATTCACCGGCACGGAATGGCGCTGGATCTTCCCCTCGCGCACGGCGGGAATGTCATAGCCATTCAGCCATTTCGCGGGGTCGATTTCGGCGCGGAAATCGATTAACCCGGTCTTGAAGGCTTCGAATTGCGTGTTGGAATCGCGGAAGAATTCAACTTTGAGCGTGTCGAAATTGTAGAGCCCGCGATGCGCCGGCCAATCATTGCCCCAGTAATCCTCCCGCCGCGTGAGCGTGATGGAGGTGCCGGGGTCCACGGCTTCCAGCTTGTAGGGGCCGGAGCCGAGAAAGGCGTTGAAGCCCATATTCTCGAATTTCGTGGGGTCGGTCGCATGCGCCGCGAGCACGGGCATCAGACCAATGATCAGCGGCAATTCGAGATCATTCGCGGCCTTGAAGGTGAAGCGGATGGTGCGTTCGTCCCGCACATCCACGCGCGCGATCTTCTCGGCGTTGCGGCGGTAATTCGGGCGGCCACGCTCGGTGAAGAGCTTCCACGAGAAAGCGACATCCGCCGCTGTCACCGGCTGGCCATCCGAGAAGCGCGCGCGCGGATTGATGCGGAACTCCACGAAGGAACGATCCGGCGGGGTCGCGACGGTCTCTGCCAGCAGCCCATAGAGCGTGAAGGGCTCGTCCTGCGAGCGCATCATCAGGGGCTGCACGATGTAGGGTACCATGAGGGCTGGTGCGTTGCCGCGCACGCTCATGGAATTCAGCGTATCGAAGGAGCCGGCAATGGCCTGCCGCAGCTGGCCACCCTTGGGCGCGTTCGGGTTCGCATAAGGTAGGTGCGTGAAGCCCGCCGGCAATTCCGGCTCGCCATGCATGGCGATGCCATGCCGGTGCGGTGCATCCTCTGCCAAGAGGCGTGCGGGCGCGGCAAGGCCAAGCGCGCCGGCCCCCATGCCAGCGAGCACCGCGCGGCGATCCGGGCCAGCCTTGTTGATTCGGCGCTTTTTCATGCCCCTAGAATAAGCAAGCGTGCCCGCTTATGCCATGCGGGCCAGCGCGAAAACGTCACGCTTCAGCCGTATTCCCCCGGGAGAGAGAGCGGAGGCGCTCGCGACGATTCTCCTGCTCCGGGGGTTGCGAAACGGTCGCAAACGCGCTTAAGCAAACGGCGCATCCGGCTGGATCAGAAAACGTCAGGTCCCGACCGGAACAGGAAAAAAGGACGATTTTCCATGAAGCCCCGCTTCGCCCCCCTGGCTCTCGCCATCGGTTTCGGCCTCGCCACATTTGGCGCCCAGGCGCAGGGCCAGCGCCCCGCCCAGCCGGCTGCTCCCGCTGCCCCGCAGGCGCCCACCGCCGTGAAGGTGCCGCTGAAGACTTCGCCCGGCCAGCCTGACTGGGTGAAGATCTGCGACGAGGACCCAGCCGCCAAGAAGACGGTCTGCCTCACCTCGCGTGAATTCGTGGCCGAGAACAACCAGCCGGTGATGGGCATCGCCATCTATCAGGTGAAGGATGATCCGCGCCGCTTCGCGCGCCTCGTCGTTCCGCTGACCTTCATGATCCCACCGGGTGTACGCCTCTCGACAGAGGGTTTGAACCCGGTTGCCGGCCGCTTCCAGCTCTGCTCGCAGGAAGGCTGCTATGTCGAGGTCGAGCTGAACGAGGCTGCGATCAATGCGCTCAAGAAGGGCAACACCCTGCGCATCGACATGCAGAACCAGGTGCAGCAGGAAGTGAATTTCGAGCTTCCGCTCGCGGGCTTCGCCAAGATGTATGACAGCGCCGGCCTGGACCGCGCGGCCATCCAGAAGCTGCAGGAAGAGGAAGCCCGCCGCCAGCAGCAGGGGGGCGCTGCCGCTCCGGCTCCGGGTGCGGATGACCTGAAGCGCCGTGGCGAGGAAATGGTGCGCCAGCGCCAGAACCAGCCGCAGTAACCTTCGACCACTTCTGATTTGCCCAAAACAAAACCGGCTGGAAACGGCCGGTTTTTTCATGCTTCGCGAAGAGTCTCGCCGAGCGCCCCGCCTGACGGGCGCAGGCGTCAATGCATCTGCGCGCTGTTCTTCACGCGGAAATGCCCGTCATGCTGCTTGCGGAAATGATCCGGGATCTGCGGATGCCGCAACGGGCGGTCGCTGTCATCGATCAGCAGGTTCTGCTCGGAGACATAGGCGATGTATTCCGTTTCTGCGTTCTCGGCGAAGAGGTGGTAGAAGGGCTGATCTTTCCGCGGGCGCAAATGCTCTGGGATCGAGAGCCACCATTCCTCGGAATTCGCGAATTCCGGGTCGACATCGAAGATCACGCCCCGGAACGGATAAAACCTGTGGCGCACCACCTGACCGATGGCGAACTTGGCTTCGACGAATTTACCCTGACGGTCTTTCATGGCTGAAAACCTCGCACCCCCTTAACTTAGGCGGTTTTTTCGCCACCTCAAGAGCCTTTGCAGCGAAGAGGCGGAGGTGCGTCAGCGTTGCCACCTGCGATGGCCCCACATCCATTGTCCGGGCCGGGCGCGGATGAAGGCCTCGAATTGCCGCTGGATGGCGGCGGTGGTTTCAAGAAGGTCGGCATCGCGGTCGGCGCTGCGCTGAACCGGAATTTCGGCTACATCGGCCTCGAAGGTCGCGCCGTCCTTCCGCGCGACGATGCCTGCGAAAAGCGGAACGTCCCGCCCGCGCGCCAGGAGCGCCGGGAAAATGTTGGAAGGCGCGGGGCGGCCGAAGAACGGCACGGAAAGCCCGGTGAGATCGCGCAGATCGGCCATGATGGTCACGGTGCCGCCTTCGCCTACGATGCGCAGCAGTTTGCGCGCGGTTTCTGGCCCCTTGCTGTAGAGCCCACGCGCGTAGAACGGCCCGCGCGCTTCTGTGGCGCGCTCATCGACGATCGGGTTGCGCAAGCGCTGATAGACGCCTGCGACGGGCAGGCCGTTATGGTGGAGCAGCGGCGAGGCCAGTTCCCAATTGCCGAGATGCAGCGACACGAACACTGCGCCACGCGATTTCGCCATGCGGATGGCCTCGAAAAATCCTGGCCGGATTGTGAAGCGATCCTGTTCGGCAATCAGTTGCGGCAGGTGAAAGGCCTCGGCGCTGGTGCGGCCAAGATTGTCCCACATCTCCACGAGGAGGCTCGCAATCGCGCGATCATCCAGCGTGGGGAAGGCCGCGCGCAGATGCGCCTCGGCGCGGGCATGGCGTTTGTTGAGCGGGGCGATGCGTCGCCACAGGCTGCTGCCGAGCGCACTCGCGCGGTCCGGCCCCAAAGCGTGGATGCCCGCGGCGCCGAGATCGAACGCCAGTGCTTCCAGCCGGAATTGCGCGCGTTGGGCGAGGGTGGGGGGCGGCAGGGTCAAGCGTGATCCGGGTGGGTTCAGGCCGCAGCCATGCAGGGGTGGGCATGCGGGATCGGGGCTTCCGGCCCCGCGACGAAGGTGCTAATCGGCTTTCTTGTTCAGGGCGAAGTCGCGTCCGTCAAGATGCGTTTGTCCGCTTCGTTCCGGCCTGCCGATGCTGGCCGGCTTTCTGTGTCCTTCGATTTCGGTCCACGCCGCAGCTTTCAATGAGCCCTGTTATCTCGCTTGCCTTCCCGTTTTTCGGCCTGATCCTGCTCGGGTTCTTCTCCGGCAAGATCGCAAAGGTGCCGGAAGAGGGCATGCGATGGATGAATTTCTTCATTGTCTATATCGCGGTGCCGGCGCTGTTCTTCAAGCTGATGAGCGTGACGCCGTTCGAGCAGTTCGGTAACTGGCGGTTCATCCTCACCACGACGGTGTGCACTTATGTGGCCTTCGTGATCTCTTTTGGCATCGGGCTCATCGCCTCGAAGGGAAATGTGCGCGAGGCTACCATTCAGGGCAATCTCGGGGCCTATTCGAATGTGGGCTATATGGGCCCGGGCCTCACGCTTGCGGCGCTTGGGCCGCAATCCGCCGTGCCAACCGTGCTGATCTTCGTGTTCGATTCGGTGCTGCTCTTCACGCTGCTGCCCTTCCTGATGGCTTTGGGCGGGTCCGAGAAGATGAAATTCTTCGCCACGGTAAAGCTCGTGATCATCCGGATCGTCACGCATCCCTTCAATATTGCATGTGCGGCGGGTGTGTTCGCCTCCTACCTGCAATGGAACCCGCCGGCGGCCATCGACACTGTCCTCGTGCTGCTGAAGAATGCCGCGGCCCCCGTGGCCTTGTTCGCGCTGGGCGTGACCGTGGCACTTCGCCCGCTGACATCCATGCCTTTCGAGATGCCGGTGCATCTCTTCGTGAAGCTCATCTTCCACCCCGTTCTCGTGTTCACGATGCTCAGCCTGATCGGCGGCTTCGAGCGGGTGTGGATTCTCACGGCGACGCTCATGTCGGCCTTGCCGCCGGCGCTCAACGTGTTCGTGATGGCCCGGCAATACAATGTGTGGGTGGACAAGGCGTCATCCGGCGTGCTCGTGGGCACGCTCGCCTCGATCGGCACAGTAACGGGCCTGCTCTGGTTGATTGCGGAAAACAAACTGCCGGTTTGGTAAGGCTTGTTATGATCGCATCATCCTGTCCCGGAACCGGTATCCACTTCCGGGGATGATGCTCAGGTCTTCCCGAAAACCGGCATGCCACCGCCGAGGCGCATGGCCAACCGGCGAAGCGGCGGCACCGCGTTAAACAGGCTCAGCCCCGCAGCCCGCGCGAGATCGAGCGGCAGCAGGTTCCCGATAATCGCGGTGTTGAGGATATCGACGCCAGATGAGCGCGCTTCCACATCCATCTTCCGGTCGCGCGCATAGGCGGCGAGCACATCATCGCTGCCGATATCCGCCTTCGCGCGGGAAGCCTCGCTCACGCGCTTCACGAGCGCCTCGCAATCGCGGAAGCCGAGGTTCAGCCCCTGCGCGCCAATGGGCGGGAAGGCATGCGCAGCCTCGCCCACAAGCGCCACGCGCGGAGCGACAAGCTGATCTGCCACGAGCTTCTGCATCGGAACGCGGCCTTGCGGGCCTTCCAGCGTGAGCGGCCCCATGAAATGCCCGCTCATGCGCTCCATCTCGCGCGTGAAATCCACGACCGGCAAGGCGAGGCGGCGATCCGCCTCCTCCGGCGTCATGAGCCACACGATGGCCGAACGCTTCTCACCCGAGGGTACGAAGGTGAGGGGGCCCTGCCGGGTGTGAAATTCGGTCGAGACATCCTCGTGGTCGCGTGGATGCGTCGCGCGCGCCGTGATCGCGACCTGCGGATAGGGCTTGATGCGGGCCTTGATACCCGCGACCTGCCGCACGGATGATTTTTGCCCGTCCGCGCCGATCAGCAACCGCGCGGTGATCTCCTGCCTGTCGGAGAGGATCGCCGTCACTGCGCCACCGCTCCCGCCATGGTTGGTGATCAGCGCGGGATCGAGCGTGAGGCCAGGCGTTTCCTTCGCCATGGCGATGAGTTCGCGCAGGATATCCGCATTCGCGATGTTCCAGCCGAAAGCCGGCTCGCCGATCTCGATGGCCTTGAAGGTGGTGGTGGGCGAGCGCACGAGCGCGCCGGTCACATCCACGATGCGGATGGCGCGCAGCGGCCAGCCTTTCGCGCGCAGCCGGTTCCCTGCGCCGATGGCATCGAGGAAGGCAAAGCTCGACGCAAAAAGCGCGGCCGAGCGGGCATCGTCGCGGATCGCCTCCGGCACCCCGGCGATGGTGACGCGAAGGCCGGTCTGCGCCAGCGCGAGGCCCGTTGCGATGCCCGCAGCCCCGCCACCGGCGATGAGAACATCGGTTTCGTGGTTCATGTCAGGCTTGTGCTTCATCGCGCGTGTCATGGCTGTGATCTGGCGCAACGCGGCGCGCGCGGCAAGGGTTTCAGCCCTGAAGGAGGCGTCGTGCCGCAGCCTGTGCCTCCGGCTGGTTCGCGGCGAAAGCGAGCAGCGCGCCGCCCTGTTCATCATGCCGCAGGGCATCCGCGATATCTCTCCGTGCGCCGAACACGATCACGTTCGCCTGCTGTCCCTTGGCCTGCCGCGCGAAGGCGCCGATGGCCTCGGCGCCGCTCGCATCGATCAGCGGTACGGCGGTAAGATCAAGCAGATAGACCTGCGGCCGGATGCCTATGCGGCTCATCACATCGCCGAAACGGGGCGTTGAGCCGAAAAACAGCGGCCCTGCGATGCGATACGTGACGATGCGGTCATCGCCTGGCTCGGCCACAGGGGCTTCGCTGGTGTTATCCGCCAAGGAAGAGCCAGAGGTGACCTCGACCAGCCGCGCCATGCGCACGGAGAAGAGAATCGAGCCCAGCACGACGCCGACGAGAATGCCTTCGGTAAGATCGCGGAAGATGGTGATGAGGAAGGTCGCGAGCATCACCGCGGCATCTGCGCCGTGCCCGCGCAGGAGGCTGAGAATGACGTGCTTCTCGGCCATATTCCAGGCGACGATGGCGAGAAGGCCAGCGAGGGCCGCCAGCGGAATTTTCGCCATCAGCGGCGCAAGCAGCAGCATGAAACCGAGCAGATAAACCGCGTGCAGCATGCCCGAGACCGGGCCATGCGCGCCGGCGCGCACATTCGTTGCGGTGCGGGCAATCGTGCCGGTGGCGGTGATGCCGCCGAACAAGGCCGACGCGATATTCGCCATGCCCTGCGCCACAAGTTCGGTGTTCGAACGGTGGCGTCGTCCGGTCATGCTATCCGCAACCACCGCCGAAAGCAGCGATTCAATCGAGCCGAGCAGCGCAATGGCCATCGCATCCGGGAGCAGCGCGCCGAGCCGCGCGAGATCGAAAGCGCGCAGGGACGGCGCGGGCAGTGAGGATGGCACGCCGCCAAAGCGCGAGCCGATCGTCTCCACCGGTAGGTTGAAGAAATAGGCCACGCTGCTCGCAAGCGTCACCGCGATCAGCAACACAGGCCAATGCGGGCGGTATCGCTTGATGATCGAGATCGTCAGCATGGTCAGCAGTGCGATCCCCACCGCGGCGGGATTGATGCTGGAAATCGCAGCTCCGAGGGCCTGCAATTTCGGAAGAAGTGCACCCGGCTCTTTTCCTGCCAGCGTCAGCCCCAGCAGATCCTTGATCTGGCTCGCGAAAATGATGACGGCAATGCCCGCAGTGAACCCAATGGTCACGGGCTGCGGAATGAATTTGATCAGCGTTCCCAGCCTGAAGGCACCGAGCGCGATCATCATTGCGCCGGCCATCATGGTCGCCAGCAGCAGGCCATCATAGCCATGCCGCTCGACGATTGTCGCGACGAGGACGATGAAGGCTCCCGCCGGCCCGCCGATCTGGTATCGCGAGCCACCGAAGGCGGAAATCAGGAAGCCGCCGATGATCGCGGTGTAGAGGCCCTTTTCGGGCGAGGCACCCGAGGCGATGGCAATCGCCATGGACAGAGGTAGCGCGACAATCGCGACTGTCAGCCCGGCAATGGCATCTTTCCGGAATTCGTTTGCGCCGTACCCCTCCCGCCAGACGGAAAGCAGTTTTGGCGCGAAGGGCGCATCGCTGGAAACACTCACCTTTGGAAGGCCTTGCCAAATCGGAATCGGGGCTTCACGTTGCGGGATGAGCGCAAGGCTTGCCAAGCAAAGCCAGCAGTGCCTGCGACGAAAGTCGTAGAAATATCCGGGCAAACCCCAACGAGTTTCGGAGACGAACAATGGTGCGTGTGGTCGAGGTCGAGCGTCATGGCGGGCCCGAGGTGCTCAAGCTTGTGGATCGGCCGCTGGCAGCCCCCGGCGCAGGCGAGGTGCAGATCGAGCAGAAGGCCATGGGCCTGAACTTCATCGATACCTATTTCCGCACCGGCCTTTATGCCGCCCCGACCATGCCTTTCGTGCTCGGCAACGAGGGGGCGGGCACCGTAACGGCCCTCGGGACGGGCGTGACGGGGCTGAAAGTGGGCGATCGCGTCGCCTATACAACCGGCCTCGGCAGCTATGCCGAAAAGCGCAACATCAAGGCGCAGGCGCTCGTGAAACTGCCGAAAGAGGTCTCGTTCGAGATTGGAGCGTCCGTGGTGCTCAAGGGCCTCACGGCGGAATACCTACTGTTCCGCACCTTCAAGGTGAAGCCGGGCCATACGGTGCTCATCCACGCGGCGGCGGGTGGTACGGGCCTCATCCTCTGCCAGTGGGCGAAAGCGCTGGGCGCAACCGTGATCGGCACGGTGGGCTCGGCCGAGAAGGCGAAGCTCGCGAAGAAGGCGGGCTGCCACCATGTGATTGATTATTCGAAGGAAGATTTCGCCAAGCGCGTCAGCGAGATCACCAAGGGTACGAAATGCGATGTCGTCTATGACGGCGTGGGCAAGACGACCTTCACAGGTTCGCTCGACAGCCTGAAGCCCTACGGCATGCTCGTGAGCTTCGGCAATGCCTCCGGCCCGGTGGATGGTGTCAATCTCGGCATTCTCGCGGCCAAGGGCTCGCTTTATGTCACGCGGCCCACGCTGATGACGCATATTGCCGACCCCGCGACCTATCAGAAAATGGCGAAGAGGCTCCTCGGCGCGATTGCCAAGGGCACGATCACCATCGCGCCTCCCAAGGTCTTCAAGCTTGCCGATGCAGCGGATGCCCATCGCGCGCTCGAGGGACGGCAGACCACCGGCTCGACCATTCTCGTGCCCTGAGGCCTGCGCGACCTTGCTTCAGCCTCTGATCGAATTGAGCGGAATCACCAAGCGCTTCGGCGCGCTGGTTGCGAATGATTCGATCGACCTCACCGTCTTCCCCGGTGAAATCCATGCGCTGCTGGGGGAGAACGGCGCGGGCAAATCCACGCTGATGAAGATCCTCTACGGGCTGCTCACGCCCGATGCCGGCGAGATCCGCCTGCGGGGAAGGCCGGTGCAGCTCGCCTCGCCGCAGGTCGCGCGGGAAGAGGGCATCGGCATGGTGTTCCAGCATTTCTCGCTCTTCGAGGATTTCACGGCCCTTGAGAATATCGCGATCCCGCTGGAAGGGCAGGTGGCCGATGAGGTTCTCGCGGCGGAAGTGATGGACAAGGCCAAGCGCTACGGCCTCGAGATTGATCTCAACCGCCCGGTTTATACGCTCTCGGCCGGTGAGCGGCAGCGCATCGAGATTTTGCGCGTGCTGATGCAGGACCCCTCGATCATCATTCTCGATGAGCCGACCTCCGTGCTCACGCCACAGGAGACGGAAGGGCTGTTCGACACCTTGCGGCGCCTCGCCATTGGCGGGGCAGGCGTGCTCTTCATTTCGCACAAGCTCGATGAGGTGCGCGCGCTCTGTGGTGCGGCGACCATCCTGCGCGGCGGCAAACGCATCGCCTCGGCCAATCCGCGCGATGTTTCCGCCGCTGAACTCGCGGAGATGATGGTGGGCGAGAGCGTTGCCGATCTCGTGCATCGCCCGCCGCGTGCGGATAGCCAGGCGATGCTTTCGATTTCGGGTCTCAGCGTTCGGCCCGAGGGCGTGCATGGCGTGCCGCTCGACCATATTGCGCTGGAGGTGCGGGCC
>JALOTF010000089.1 GCA_025458025.1 Beijerinckiaceae bacterium
TTCTTCAGGCATGGAAGGCTCGCTGTTTCAGCGCCGCACATACACCGCGAGATCGAGCACGCGCAACCGCCGCTGCTTGTCGAACGCCGCATTGAGGTTCACGCCGCGAACGCGCGTCACGAGAGCGGGGGCGGAATCGCCTTTCAGGCCCGCGCGGAAGGCTTCCTCGAAGCGCCGCTCGACAAACGCGATGCGACAGCCCGAACCGGGCCGCTCGAGGAAAGCCGCGGCCTGAGCCGGCTCGGCCATGAGA
The DNA here is from genome assembly GCA_025458025.1 of Beijerinckiaceae bacterium. GTDB lineage: Bacteria > Pseudomonadota > Alphaproteobacteria > Rhizobiales > Beijerinckiaceae > Rhabdaerophilum. The sequence goes on from JALOTF010000089.1 coordinate 254, forward strand.
ATATCGGTGCGTGTGAGGAAGACGAGGCTCGGCTCGCGATAGCCCACGGTCGCGAAGGCGGGGTCAACGCAGCCCGTGGCACGCGCGGCTTCCGCAAGGCGCGGCGAGAGGTTGATCGCCTTCAGCATCGGCATGCCGAGGGGATAAGCCGCGAGTACAAGGCTGAAGGAGGCAACCGCCCCAAAGAGCAGCGCGCGCACGGGACGCCGCTGCACCAGCGAGAAGGCCCCTGCCGCCCCCAGCAGGAACGCGACCACCAGGAAAGGCAGCGCGATGAATGGCAGTCGCAGGATCAGCAGCCCCTCCTCCATGATGAGGAAGAGCGCCGGCGCACCGATGAGGAAGACCAGCGGCACCAGAAAGAGCAGGAAGGCCGCGAGCCAGCGCAGGGCGCGGTTCAGCACAAGGCCTGTGCGCTCCACCGCGAGCATGGCGAGGATCGCTACAGCAGGCAGAACCGGCAGCACGTAATGCGGGAGCTTGGTCGGCACCGCTTCGAGGATCAGCCAGAACGGGATGATCCATGCCAGCAGGAAAGCCACGCCGTCATCGCGGCGCTCGCGCCACGCGAAGGCCAGCGAGAGCAACACTAGAGGTGCCGCCGGCCAGAAGGTCACCCAGAACACGCCGAAATAGGTGCCCGGCGGCGCGCCATGCTTTTCCTGCGCGCTGCCGACTTTCGCGAGCATGTCCTTGCCGAGCGAGTCCTCCAGAAACGACCCGCCGGATTTCATCAGGATCATCACGAGCCAGGGCAGCACGATCAGCGCCACGATCAGCAGGCCGAGGCCGGGGCGCATGCCTTTCAGCCAGCCCGCTCCGCGATCGCGGATGGCGAGCGTGCCGATCGCCAGAGCCGCCACCAGCGGAGTGATGGGCCCCTTCACCAGAACCGCCACGCCGACCACGAACCAGAACAGCAGCAGGTGTCGCCTCTCCAGTCCGGTCGCGATTCCCGGCGCTCGGGCCGCGAGATAGGCGCGGGCGAGGAAGCCCATCGTGGCGACCGAGAGCGCGCCGAGCACGGCATCGGTTTTCGCAAGCCGCGCCTCCACGCCGAGCAGCACACTGCCGGCTATCATCAGGGCGGCGAGCATCGCGCCCTCGCGCGAGAGGAAGGCGAGTGCGGCCCAATAGGTCAGCAGCACCATGGCCACCGCCCCCAGCAGCGAGGGGATGCGGTAAAGCCAGATCTGCCGCTGCGCATCCGGCACGCCGAGGGCCTGGCCGATCGCCACGCTTGCCGATTGCATCCAGTAGATGCCCACGGGCTTCTTGTGGCGCGCCTCCTCCTGGAAGCGGATATCCACGAAATCGCCGGTCTCCAGCATCTGCTTCGAGGCCTGCGCGAAACGCGGCTCGTCGCGGTCCATCGGCTGGAGCGACATCTGCCCCGGCAGGAACAGGCAGAAGCTCACGATCGTCAGCGCGATCAGCGCCCGCATATGCGTGAGCGTGAGGCGATGGAAACGCTCCCGCCAGTCCAGCCTGCGAAAACGGCTCGCGATTGCGCGCATGGCCATCCTGCCTTCCCGAGGTTCAATGGCTGTCTTTCGACATGAGCCCGCGCCGAAGATCAAGCGGAAAGGCGTGAGTCATTCCCGCCACTTGCCGGCGGAGGCGGAGAAGCTGATTCCGGTGCCTCATGCTTTGATTCACGACGGAGCAGTTTTTTCGCGGAGGACTCTTGACGGGTGGGGATGATCCGATTCATCTAGCCGCATCAGTGATTTCGCACTTGCAAAATGCAGGGTCGGGAACGGCAAAAAGGCTCTTTTCAGAGCCGTTGCACCTGATTTCGGTTGTGCCTAGAAGAGGCTTCGCGGAACGCAAATTCCCTTCCTTTTCTCTCGACACGGCTCGAACCGGAAACGAATCCGGTTGAAAGCATTTGGGCCGTTCGGCTCACATGGCGGAATCTTGGTCTGAAGAACCGGAATCAGATTGTGAAGGGCTTCCCGAAACGGTTGAAGTCCCTGAATCGATTTGCGAGAAAGCTCTCGCAACCATTTGATAACCATAAACTTATGGCGACCCCTGCAGGGCTCGAACCTGCGACCTAGTGCTTAGAAGGCACTCGCTCTATCCAGCTGAGCTAAGGGGCCGGTAAAGGCGATTTTTAAACATCCGGGCCGCGAGAGACCGCCAAAAGCAGGCGATCCCCGGAAATGCATACCCCCGACTCAGTGCGTCCAGCTGCCGATGCGGTTGTGCTTGAAATTGTCCGAATAGGTCGCCGGGCGGCGTTTGGCCTCCTTCGGCTCGTCGATCCGGTAAGCAAGGCCGTTGCGGGTGGCGTAGGCAATCGCCTCGTCCTTGGTGTCGAACCATAGTTTCACCTGCCCGAGGGTGTCGGACGAAGAGGTCCAGCCCATCAGCGGTTCGATGGAGCGCGCAGCACTGGCATCGAATTCGAGCAGCCAGCGGGCGCTCTTGGCGGTGCCGGATTGCATCGCGGTCTTGGCGGGGCGTGAAATGCGGGCCGTCATCGGGCGTCTCCGGAATAGCGGGCGAAGCGGGGGCGCCCCCCGCGCGCAGACCGTGATAATCAGACTCTGCCCTCGAGGCAACCACGGGCCAGCCTGCTGGTGAAGCGCGCGTTGACAGCCCCCTCCCCGGCTGACACGGATGCCACGCGGAACCATCGGAGATCACCATGACCGAGCGCCCCACCCTCGAGAGCTACCTGATGGGTTTCGCGCGCCATGCCGCGACACGCTCGAAGGATTCGACGCAGGTCGGCGCAGCGCTCGTCGGGCCGGATGGCGAGGTGCGCCTTACCGGCTACAACGGTCCACCGCGTGGCGTGAACGACAGCCCGGACCGGTTCATCCGCCCGCGGAAATATCTATTCGCTTCGCATGCCGAACAGAACATCGTGGCCTTTGCCGCGCGCGAGGGAATCCAGACGCGGGGCTGCACGCTCTACGTCACGCACCACCCGTGCTCGTCCTGCGCGCGCTCGATCATTCAGGCGGGCATTGCATGCGTCGTCACCGGCAATGGCGTGACATCCATGCCCGCCGAGGAATTCGAGGCCGCCGCCGAGATGTTTGCGGAAGCCGGCGTGACGGTGCGGAGCGCTATCGAGAACTGAAGGGAATGGTCGGCGTAGCAGGATTCGAACCCGGTTTTTTCTCGCCGATCGCCTCCGGACGAGGCTCGTCCGGCGATCGGCATCAGTCGTAGGTTCGCCGTCGTGATCGTTGGAAGTTGGTCGGGGTAGCAGGATTCGAACCTACGACCTGTAGTACCCAAAACTACCGCGCTACCAGACTGCGCTATACCCCGATTACTCCTGCCGCTACCACTTGTTCATGGCACCGGCAAGGCGCGAACTGTCCATCACCGGAACATCGGATGCACGACGCGGTCACCGGGCTTGATGCCCAGGCGCTCGGCCGTGCCCGCATTCAGCTCCAGCACCGCGCGCACGGGCACACCCGACGAGATGGTACGCTCGCTCTCGACTTCCGTGCGCTGCTCGATGCGATGGATGCGGCCATCGGCGAAAATGAAGAGCATATCGAGCGAAATATAGGTGTTGCGCATCCACATCGAGACCATCTGGTCGCGCTCAAAGTCGAAGAGCATGCCCTGATCTGCCGGCATGGAGCGGCGGAACATCAGGCCGCGCGCGCGGTCATTGTCCGTGCGGGCCAACTCGATGCGGAAATTGTGGCGTTTGCCGCTGGAATCGATGGTGAGCGGTTCCAGCCGTACCCCGCCCTCTGCCTGCTGGGCGCGCGCGGCATCACGCTCGGCCATGCGCGTGAGGTTTGTGAAGACCGAAATGCCCGCCACCGAGAGCATGAAGGCGACGAACAGGATGAGGAAAAGGCGGCCCCGCGTAAGGCCGGAGGGCTTGGGATTGCCGGGCATCGGGAACTCCCCATGAGGAAACGCCAAGGAGGCTCTGCCGCTTCGCGCGGCGATGCAGGCGCTATGAGATGTTCCGGCGCGGGAATCAATCCGCTCGCGCCGCTTTCACGCTTAATGCGAGTTCGGCGGATCCTGCTCGTCGCCGAGGCGGATTTCCGAGGCCATCAGACCCTTGGGCCCCTTGCCGAAGCGAACATAGACCGTATCGCCCGGCACAAGCTCCGCCACGCCGGTGCGGCGCAGGGTTTCCATATGGACGAAGATATCCTCGGTCCCCTCCCCGCGCGAAACGAAGCCGAAGCCGCGCAGGCGGTTGAACCACTTCACCACGGCCTTCTCAAGGCCGCTCGTCGCGGTCACCTGCACATGGGTACGGGCCGGCGGCAATTGCGAGGGATGGACGGCGGTCGTGAGATCCATCGAGAGGATGCGAAAAGCCTGATAGCCGCGCGGACGCTCCATGGCTTCCACGACGATGCGCGCCCCTTCCGGAGCGGTCTGGTAGCCGTCACGGCGGAGGCAAGAGACGTGGAGCAGAACATCGGCCATGCCGTTATCCGGCACGATAAAGCCGAAACCCTTCGAGACATCGAACCATTTGATCGAGCCGGCGATCTCGACAAGGTCGAGCGGCTGGTCATCAGGGCGTCCTTCGGCATCGCGGCCGAGTGATGGAACCATGAAACGGTTCCCGAATGCCTTGGCTCCGAAATCGTCACCCATGAACGTGCCCGACCCGCGTTCTCTATCGGCGTCGCCCCCGTTTCGGGAGAGCCGACGCACGAATCTTTGTTACTGAGGCCTTAACCATAACATTGATTGGGATGGCTTCCGCAATCCCCTTTCACAAGGCTTTTCACAGTTCCCACGCCTCGGATTCAGGTGCCTTTGTCGAAGCAGGAGCGAGGCCCGCGAAGGCCGCACCGATTTCCCCGCGCACAACAAGATCAGCCGCCGAATCGAGTGGCGTTGGCTCGCGATTGACGATGATTAAAGCCGCCCCCTTCGCCTTTGCTACGAGCGGCAATTGTGCCGCGGGGTGCACCACCAGCGATGATCCGATCACCAGAAACAGATCGGCCTCGCGCGACCATTGATCAGCCTGCCGCATGGCCGCCTCGGGCATGCGCTGGCCAAACGAGATGGTCGCGCTCTTCACCGGGCCATCGCAATCCTCGCAACGCGGCGCGTGCCCGGTCGCCTCGAAAACCGGTCGGATCACATGCAATTCGTGGCGCAGGCCGCAATCGAGGCAGGTCGCATAGGTGCCATTGCCGTGGAGTTCCACGAGCTTTTCGACCGGCGTTCCCGCCTCCTGATGCAAACCGTCGATGTTCTGCGTGATCAGGCCCAGTGCCCTGCCCTCGCGCACGAATTCCGCGAGCAGGCGATGCACCGGCGAGGGCCTCGCCCCGGCAAAGCTGTCATCCATCGTGAATTTCCGCCGCCAGGCCTCGCGCCGCGCCTCGGCACTCGCGACAAAGGCATCGAAGGGAATAGGCTTGTTCGCCATCCAGGGCGAGCCAGGCGTGCGGAAATCCGGCACGCCGCTTTCGGTGGAAAGCCCTGCGCCCGTGAAGATGACGAGCCGGCGCGAGGCGAGCAGGGCATCATGCAGGGTTTGGCGAAGAGTGGACGCGACCATGCCCGAAAAGCTAAGCGCGCGGAGCGAGCAATCAAGCCCGAGGCCTCAGATGCGGGCGCGCAGGGCCGCCGCTTCCTTCGAGAGGCGGGTGATCTCCGCCCAGTCGCGCTTGGCCAACGCGGTTTTCGGCGTCACCCAAGAGCCACCCACGCACATCACGTTCGGCAAAGCGAGATAATCCGGTGCGTTGGCGGGCGTGATGCCACCCGTGGGGCAGAACCGGAGTTCGGCGATCGGACCCGCGACGGATTTCAGATAATCGCGACCGCCCGCGGCTTCGGCGGGGAAGAACTTCATCTCCCGGAAGCCCATCTCCATCAGCGCGACCATTTCGGAGAGAGTGCCTGAACCGGGCAGCGCCGCGACGTCCGAATCGGCCAGAGCGCGGCCCAGCTTCTCGCTCGTGCCGGGCGTCACCAGAAATTGCGCGCCGACATCCACAGCCTGCTTCACCTGATCCGGCGTGAGAATCGTGCCGATGCCAAGCACCACCTCGGGGCATTCCCGCGCGATGGCCGCGCAGGCCGCCAGCGCCACGGGCGTGCGCAATGTGACTTCAATGACACCAAGTCCACCGGCATGGAGCGCGCGCGCCAGTGGCACCGCATCCTCAAGATGGTCGATCGCGAGAACCGGAATGACGCGTGCTTCACCGAGCAAGGGCGCGAAAGACGGGCGCGGCATGGTCACTCCGGCAGGAATTGGGTTGGGCGGGCGCGGGAGTTAGCCCGCCCGGCGAGGTTGCTAGCATGGATGTAGGAAAAAATCATCATCTTTTTTGTTTCCTACATTTGGTTTCATAAGGGCATTGTGGCGAGCACCGCCTTGCCCTCGGGCGGCTCGCGTTACCATATGGAGGAAACACCCCGCACTGGAGCGCCGCCATGGAATACCTGCACACGATGATCCGCATCCGCAACATCGAGGAGAGCCTGAAATTCTTCTGCGATGGCCTCGGCCTTGTGGAAACGCGCCGCACCGAGAGTGAGAAGGGTCGCTTCACCCTTATCTTCCTCGCGGCGCCCGGCGATGTCGAGCATGCCAAGGCGCATCGCTCGAAGGAACTGGAACTCACTTTCAACTGGGATGACGAGGAATACAAGGGCGGGCGCAATTTCGGCCACCTCGCCTATCGCGTAGACAACATTTACGACACCTGCACCCACCTTCAGAAGCAGGGCATCACCATCCTACGCCCGCCGCGCGAGGGCCGTATGGCCTTTGTGAAGAGCCCGGACGGCATTTCGGTGGAACTCCTCCAGAAGGGCGAGAGCCTGCCGGTGGCCGAACCCTGGGCGAGCATGCCGAATACGGGCAGCTGGTAACGGCGCGGGTTGCCACCCACCCTTTCGCGCTGCACAAAGCTAGCATGATCCCTCGTGACCCACAGGCCGGTATCACCGGCATCGCCGCGCGCCTCTCGCCCGAAGCCTTCCGGGCCGAGCAGGAGGCGCTTGGCCAATGCTGGACCTTCCTCGGCTTCGAATGGCAGGTGAGCCAGCCGAATGACTGGTTCCGCACCATGCTCGGCGGGCGCAGCATCATCGTGCAGCGCTTCGAGAAGGGCATTTCCGCCTTCGAGAACAAATGCGCGCATCGCGGCTTTCCCCTGCGCCACGAGGACAAGGGCAGCGGCCCGCTGATCTGCGGCTTCCACCACTGGCGCTACAATGCCGAGGGCCTCGCGCTCGGCATTCCCGAATGCCCGGCGATGTTCGATACGACCCCGCGTGACCTCGATGCGCGCCTCAATCGCGTGGAGATCGCACAGGCCGGGCCAATGCTGTTCGGGCGCTTCGCAGGCGGGCCGGATGTCTCGTTCGAGGAATGGATGGGGCCGGGCCTGCCGATCCTCAGGCATCTCGCGGGGCAGGTTTCGCCCTCGAAAGCGATCTATGAGCGCGTGGTGAAGGCCAATTGGCGCTACATGATCGATATCTCGCTCGACGATTATCACATCGTCGCGGTGCATCCCTCGACCTTCGGGAAGGACGGGTATCTGAAGCCCGAAAACGTGCATTACGCCCGCTTCGGCGCGCACAGCGCCTACCTTCCGGGCGGCGAACCGGGCGCGCTCGCGGCGATGGCCGAAGCCTGCGCACGCGGTGACTACGTGCCGCATCGCTATCGCATCTTCCAGTTCTTCCCCACGCTGATCTTCGCCATCGTGAAGATCGCAGATGCGTTCGGCGACACCTATTGGGCACTCACAGTCCAGAGGCTGGTGCCCGAGGCGCATGATCGCACGCGCTCGATCTCGACCTTCTTCCCGCTGGCGCCGAAGCCTGAGGGAAAGAGCCACAAGGCGCTTCAGCGCAAGCTCACCTGGCCGGGCATGATGGCCGGCTTCAAGTATTACGGCGCGAAAGTGCATGAGGAAGACAACGAGGCCTGCGAGAAACTGCAGGCCAGCGCGCGCCTCGATGACCCCGCGCCTTATTTCGCCAAACACGAGGAGCGCATCAGCTGGTTTGATGAAACCTACCGCGCGATCCTTTCAGGCGAGATGCCGCGCGCCTAGTTCGTCACGGTCGTGGTGCAGCGACCATTGACGCAGGTCGTCGTCTCCGTGCGACAGACATTGTTGGTGCAGTTGCGGCGCGTGCTAGTCGAGCGATTTTCACGCTGCACGGAGATGCTCGGGCCGGTCGGACGGTTGACGACCGGCGGCTGCGGACGCAGTGCCTGGCGCGGGGCAACGGCCGAAATCAGCGCCTGACGGTTCCGCTCAGCCTCGGCGCGGGCCACCGCCTCGCGGCGCAGATCATCATCCGGAATCGGCTGGCCGCGCGAGGCGAGCCGCGCGCCGGATTCGACATGCCCGCGGCGCACAGCCTCGGTGTAGTAGAAGTCGATCATCGCCTCGTCCCTAGGGAAGCCGGCGACTCCTCGCTCATGGCACTGGGCCACGGCGAAGAGGTAATTCCCGTTATTCGAGAACGATTTGGCGGCATTGCACCATTCCGGCGAATAAGCCGGCTGGCTGGCCAGCTGCATTTCCGGCGTGCAACCGCCCAAGACCAGAGCCGCACCCACAATCAGAAATGCACGCCGCATCGTCCTGCTCCCGTCGAAAAGACTTTTCCGACGGGACAAAAACGACGCGGCTGCGTCCCGTCAAGCCGGCACCTTGCCATATCCACCCGGTGTTGGCGGGATGATGATGATCGCCTCGCCCGGCTTCAGCACGGTCTGGTCGCAGCCCTTCAGCGTTTCGATCCGGCCATCCTGCCGGCGCACAAGGTTCTGGCCAACCTGTCCGTTCTCGCCGCCCTTGAGGCCGAACGGCGCGACGCGCCGATGGCCGGAGAGCAGAGCGCAATCCATCTCCTCGAGGAAGCGGATCTGGCGATGCGTGCCGTCGCCGCCACGGAACTCGCCCTTGCCGCCCGAACCGCGGCGGATATGGAAATCCTCCAGCACCACGGGGAAGCGCAGTTCAAGGATTTCGGGATCGGTCAGGCGCGAATTGGTCATGTGGGTGTGCACGCCCGGCGTGCCATGCACTTCAGGTTGCCGAAGGTTAGGTTGTTCATGGTGCCCTGCGCGGCCGCCATGGCGCCAAGCGCCCCGAACAGGCAGTTCGTCACAGCCTGCGACACCTCCACGTTGCCCGCGACCACCGCCGCCGGATAACGCGGTGAGAGCATCGAACCTTCCGGCACAATGACGCGGATGGGGCGGAGGCAGCCCGCATTCATGGGAATGTTATCCTCCACCATCACGCGGAACACATAGAGCACCGCCGCGCGCGTCACCGGTTCGGGCGCGTTGAAGTTGTCGGCGCGCTGCGGCGAGGTGCCGGTGAAGTCCACCGTAGCCTCGCGCTTTTCGCGATCCACCGTGATCTTCACCTTCACCTTGCAGCCCTGATCCATCTCGTATTCGAAGATGGCATCATGGAGCCTTGCCAGCACGCGGCGCACGCTTTCGGCAGCGTTATCCTGCACATGGCCCATATAGGCCTGCACGACATCGAGGCCGAAGCCGTCGATCATCTTCTCGAGCTCGGCAACGCCCTTGGCGTTCGCGGCGATCTGCGCCTTCAGGTCGTTGATGTTCTGGACGATGTTGCGGACGGGGTACTTCGCGCCGGTCAGCAGCTTCACGAGGGCTTCCTCGCGGAATTCGCCTTCATCCACGAGCTTGAAGTTGTCGATATAGACGCCTTCCTCCTCGATATTCACTGCGAGCGGCGACATCGAGCCCGGCGCGATGCCGCCGATATCCGCATGGTGACCGCGCGAGGCGACCCAGAACAGGAGCTTCTTGCCGGCATCATCGAAAACCGGCGTGCAGACCGTGATATCCGGCAGATGCGTGCCGCCATTGTAAGGCGCGTTGATCGCGTAGACATCGCCCGGCTTGATATCCGCGTTGCCCTTGATGATCGCCTCGACTGAGCGATCCATCGAGCCCAGATGCACCGGCATATGCGGGGCATTCGCGACGAGCCGCCCCTCGTGGTCGAAGACCGCGCAGGAGAAATCGAGCCGCTCCTTGATGTTCACGGAATAGGCCGTGTTCTGGAGCGCCACGCCCATCTGCTCGGCGATGGACATGAAGAGGTTGTTGAAAATCTCCAGCAACACCGGATCAGCTTCAGTGCCGATGGCCTTCACGCGGTCGAGCGCCTCCTTCCGAGTGAGAACCACATGATCCTTCGCGGTGATCGCGACTTCCCAGCCCTGTTCCACCACGATGGTCTGGTTGGGCTCGATGAGAATCGCCGGGCCCATGAATTTCATGCCGGGTTTCAGGGCCTTGCGGAGATAGACGAGGCCGTTGCGCCACTGGCCCTGGCTGAAGAAGCGCACGGGCTTCTCCGGCGCGGGCATATCCTTCGCGGTGGCGAAGCTCGGCTCATCATGGCCGGAGCCGCCGCCAATCGCTTCCACATGGATCGCCTCGATCACGATGGGCTTGGCGGAATCCATGAAGCCGAAGCGGGCGCGATGCGCGGTCTCGAAGCGCGAACGCAGGGCCTGCGGGCCATCGCCCGAACGCCATTCCACCTCGATCGGGCTATCCGTGCCCGCATAGCGCAGGTGAAGCGCGGTCACGAGTTCGATCGCGTCGCGCGCGATTCCCTGCTTTTCCACTTCCGCCACGGCTTCCTGGCCGATGGACGCTTTCGCGCGGCTCACATGCTCGCCCACATCACCGCCGAGCGGCACTTCCACCGCGAGCTGGCGCGTGGAACGAATGGCCGCGAGGCCCATGCCATAGGCCGAGAGCAGGCCTGAATAGGGGTGGATGAGGATCTTCGTCATGCCGAGTTGATCGGCCACGAGGCAGGCATGCTGGCCGCCTGCACCGCCGAAGCAGTTGAGCGCATAGCGAGTGACATCATAGCCGCGCTCGACCGATATCTTCTTGATCGCATTGGCCATATTGGCGACTGCGATGGAGATAAAACCGTCCGCGATCTCTTCGGCAGATTTGCCGGGAACCTTGGCGACAAACTCTGCGAAACGCTTCTTCACGGCTTCCACATCGAGCGGCTCGGAGCGATTGGGGCCGAAGATCGCGGGGAAGAATTCCGGCATCAGCTTGCCGGTCATCACGTTGGCATCTGTCACGGCGAGTGGGCCGCCATTGCGGTAGCAGGCCGGACCGGGATTGGCGCCAGCCGAATCCGGGCCGACGCGGAAACGCGCCCCATCATAATGCAGGATAGAGCCGCCACCGGCCGCGACCGTATGGATGCGCATCATCGGCGCACGCATGCGCACACCCGCCACCTCGGTCTCGAACGCGCGCTCGAAGGCGCCGTCATAATGCGCGACATCGGTGGAGGTGCCGCCCATATCGAAGCCGATGACATGGGAAAACCCGGCGCTCTTGCCAGTTTCCGCCAAGGCCACCACGCCGCCGGCGGGGCCGGAGAGAATCGCGTCCTTGCCCTGGAAGAGATCCGCCGCGGTGAGGCCACCCGAGGACATCATGAACATCAGGCGCGCGCCCGAGTTTTCCAGATCCAGTTCTTCCGCCACCTGATTGACGTAGCGGCGGAGGATGGGGGACAAATACGCGTCAACGACCGTCGTATCGCCACGCCCCACCAGCTTGATCAGCGGGGAGACCTCATGGCTGACCGACACCTGCGAAAAGCCCATGCCGCGCGCGATTTCCGCGACGCGCTTTTCATGCGCGGGGTAGCGGTAGGCGTGCATGAAGACGATGGCGATAGCCTGAACGCCCTTGTCTTTCAGGGTCTTGAGGGCCGCCGTGGCCGCCGCTTCATCGAGCGCTTTTTCGACGGTGCCATCGGTGAGGACGCGCTCATCAATCTCGATGACATCGGAATAAAGAAGCTCGGGCTTCACGATTTCCTTGGCGAAGATATCGGGCCGGGCCTGGTAGCCAAGCTCGAGGGCATCGCGGAAGCCCTTTGTGGTCACGAGGACAGTCGACTCGCCCTTCCGCTCGAGCAGCGCGTTGGTTGCAACGGTCGTGCCCATGCGCACTTCATGCACCACTCCGTGGGGGAATTTCTCGCCCGGCTTGAGGCCAATCAGCTCGCGGATGCCCTGCACGGCCGCGTCGCGATAGGAGCGCGGATTTTCAGACAACATCTTCTTTTGATGGAGGTTTCCGGCGGGGTCTCGCCCGATCACATCGGTGAAGGTGCCACCGCGATCGATCCAAAAATCCCACGATCCCTTGCCGCTATTCTTGCTGCTCGTACCCACGGACGCCTCCCATGCGTTTTCATCGTGTCGTGATTTCGCATTTAAAACGTCGATATTTTGTTGACAAGATGATTTTGTAAGTTAGCCTCCATTCTCGTGAAGCCGGCGCAGAAAGGCGCTGGCCGGGGTCGGGAGCCCCGGTCTGGTCCTTTCATAACAGGGAGGCGCAGGATGAACGCAAAGGTGCAATCCGCCGAGCTGGAGATGCGGCCGAGCCGCGACCTTTCGCCTGAAGCGGTGCGAATGCTGATCCGCGCCGGGCACTATCAGGGCGCCACGGCCGGCCTCGCGCCGGGCTATGTGCAGGGTAATCTGGTGATCCTGTCGAAGGATCTCGCGGGCGATTTCCTCGCCTTCGCGCACCAGAACCCGAAGCCCTGCCCCGTCATTGGCCTATCCGAGCCCGGCTCGCCCCGCGTGCCTGGCCTTGGCTCCTCCATCGATCTGCGCACGGACCTTCCGCGCTATCGCGTGTGGAAGAACGGCGAGCTTGTGTCGGAAGTGTCCGATATCCGCGACCATTGGCGCGATGACCTCGTGAGCTTCGTCATCGGTTGCAGCTTCTCTTTCGAGGAGGCGCTGCTGGAGGATGGCATTCCGCTGCGGCACGTGGCGTGCGGCGCGAATGTCGCGATGTATCGCACGAATATCGCCTGCGCACCGGCCGGTCCCTTCGCGGGACCGATGGTCGTGTCCATGCGCCCGCTGAAGCCGGCGGATGCCATCCGCGCGATCCAGATCACCTCGCGTTTTCCGGCTGTGCATGGCGCGCCGGTGCATCTCGGCGATCCTTCGCTGATCGGCATCAGCGATCTCGCGAAGCCCGATTACGGCGATCCGGTTGAGGTGAAGGATGACGAGATTCCCGTGTTCTGGGCCTGTGGCGTCACCCCGCAAGCGGTGATCGCGGCGGCAAAGCCCGCCTTCGCCATCACGCATGCGCCGGGTGCCATGCTCATCACGGACAAACGGAATTCGCGGATGTCAGCCTTCTGACATCCGCGGGGAGAGAAGTGCCGGGTCCAATCCGGCGCAGGGCTATAAACAGGGAGACTACGATGAACATGATGCTTCGAATGACTGCCGCGGCCGGTTTCGCCGCGCTTGCGACGGGCGCCTTTGCCCAGACCAAGTGGGACATGCCGACCGGCTATTCCGACGGCACCTTCCAGACCGTGAATGTCCGTGCCTTCGTCGAGGAAGTCGCAAAGCTCTCGGGCAACAAGCTGGCGATCACCGTGCATTCCAACGGCTCGCTCGTGAAGATGCCGGAAATGAAGCGTTCGGTGCAGTCGGGCCAGGTCCCGATGGCTGAAATGCTGGTTTCGGTGCTCTCGAACGAGAATGCCATTTTCGGCTTCGATTCCGTGCCGGGCCTTGTCGGCTCCTATGCGGAAGCGCGCAAGCTCTACAACGCGGCCCGCGCGCAGCTGGCTGAGACGCTCGACAAGCAGGGCCTCGTGCTCCTCTACTCCGTGGCGTGGCCGCCGCAGGGCATCTACACCGCGAAGCCGATCACAGCTCTGGCTGATCTCAAAGGCACGAAGTTCCGTTCCTTCAACCCGGCCACCGCGCGCTTCGCGGAACTGATCGGCGCCGTGCCGACCACCATCCAGGTGCCGGAAATCGCGCAGGCCTTCCGCACGGGCGTGCTCGACGCGATGATCACTTCGGGTGCCACGGGCGTGGACAGCCAGGCCTGGGACTTCCTGAAGTACTTCTACGACACCCAGGCCTTCCTGCCGCAGAACATCGTGATCGCCAACAAGCGTGCCTATTCGGCCCTTCCGGATGACGTGAAGACCGCCATCCAGAACGCGGCCAAGTCCGCCGAGGATCGCGGCTGGAAGATGAGCGAGGAGCTGAACAGCTCGCACAAGAAGACGCTGGCCGAGAAGGGCATTCAGGTTCTTCCCCCGACCGACGCCATGAAGGCCGAGCTGAAGAAAATCGGCGAGACCATGGCCGCTGAATGGGCCAAGCGCGCAGGCGCCGAGGGCGAGAAGATCCTCGCCGATTTCCGCAAGTAATTCCGGGCTCTCCCCGAGACCTCGCGGGTCGTGGCGACGCGGCCCGCGAGGGTTTCTTCCTTCATTCCAGACGTGCTTCCTCGGGAGAACCCGGCCTGACCGCCGGGTGTGGGCTGCAGGTCTGTGTCTTTTTTCCAGGGAGGTGGTGCCATGCGCCGCGCACTCGACACACTCTACAAGCTCTGCGGCGCGCTGGCAGCCGCGGCCATGCTGCTCATCGCGGCCCTCATTCTTGTGCAGGTCTTTCTGCGGTTCTTCGGTGGCCAGATCAAATCGGCGGATGACATTTCGGGTTGGGCGCTGGTGGCGACCATCATCCTCGGCCTTGCGCCGACCTATCGCCACAACGCCCATATCCGGGTGACGCTCCTCATCGACCGCTTGAAGCTGGGCACGCCGGCCCGCGCCCTCCTCGAACGGGTCGTGACAGCGCTGTCGATCATTCTTGTGGGCTGGGCGGCCTATGTCAGCGCCCATTTCGTCTGGGAAAGCTATGTCTACAACGAGCTGAACCAGGGCCTGCTCGCGGTGCCCATGTGGATCCCGCAATTCTTCATGGCCTTCGGCTTTCTCGTCTTCCTCATCGCGCTCGTGGATGACCTTGTGGTCGACCTCATGGGTGGCACGCAATCGCACCTCGCAGCCGCGGCAGACGGCGACGAGATGCCGGTCGAACGCTGATCCGGGGGCTTATCATGGATCCTTCAAGCGCATCTATCCTTCTCATTGTCGTGATGTTCCTGACACTGGCCTGCGGCCTGTGGATCGGGCTCGCACTCGGCCTCGTGGGCTTCATCAGCTTCGTGACGATGACCAGTTCCGACCCCGCCCTCTCCTTCGGCACGACGGTCTGGGGCAGCCTCAATTCCTGGACGCTGACGGCCCTGCCGATGTTCATCTTCATGGGCGAGATTCTGTTCCGGTCGAGCCTGTCCGATGACATGTTTCGAGGGCTTGCCCCGTGGATGCAGCGGCTTCCGGGCCGCCTGCTGCACACCAACGTGTTCGGCTGCGGCATCTTCGCGGCGATCTCCGGCTCCTCCGCCGCGACTTGCGCCACGATTGGCCGCATGACCATCCCGGAGCTTCGCAAGCGCGGCTATGACGACATGATGAGCCTTGGCTCGCTTGCCGGCTCGGGCACGCTGGGCCTGCTCATCCCGCCGTCGATCATCCTGATCGTCTATGGCGTGGCGGCAGAAGTCTCGATTGCACGCCTTTTCATTGCGGGTGTCATCCCCGGCATTGTGCTGATGCTGATCTTCTCGCTTGTCCTGATGCTCTGGGCCACGCTCCAGCCGCAGAAAGTTCCGGATCGCGATGCGCCGATGAGTTTTGTGCAGAAGATGAACGAGAGCCGACGGCTCATTCCGGTCATCCTGCTCATCATCGTGGTGCTTGGCTCGATCTATGCCGGCATTGCGACACCCACCGAGAGCGCCGTGCTGGGCGTTGTTGGATCGCTGGTGCTTACGGTCGCGACTGGCACTTTCTCGTGGAAGATGTTCAATGACAGCGTGATGGGCGCGGTGCGCACCAACACGATGATCGGGCTCATCCTGGCAGGTGCTGCGTTCCTCACGACCGCCATGGGCTTTTCGGGACTGCCGCGCATCTTCGCCGAGTGGATCAACAGTTTTGGCCTGAGCCAGGTCGGGCTGCTGATCGCACTAACGGTCGTCTTTATCATCATGGGCTGCCTGATTGATGGCATCTCGATGGTGGTACTCACCGCCGCCGTGGTGCTGCCAGCTGTGAAGGCTGCGGGCATAGACCTCGTGTGGTTCGGCATCTTTGTGGTGCTGGTGGTGGAAATGGCGCAGATCACCCCGCCCGTCGGGTTCAATCTGTTCGTCATTCAGGGGCTGACAGGTCGTTCCCTTGGGTATATCGCTCTGGCCGCTCTGCCCTTCTTTCTGGCGATGCTGGCGATGGTCGCGATCATGGTGGTTTTCCCTGATCTCGCGACCTGGCTGCCGAACCAGATGCTCGGACAGAAATGAACCTGCCGGAGGAGGCGATCATGTCGAACCGCAAGGATACGGAAACGTCTTCGACACGCGTTCCTGATCCGCTCGGACCGATCGTCTCCTCCGCGCATCTCGCGTCGGGCGCGAGCCCGTCGCTCTCGGAATTCGAGTTCGGCCTCATCCTCGTGAGCCATGCCTTCGAGCGCTGGATGGTGCGCTGTATGGCTGCCGCCGGCGTGAAGGATGTCTCGGCGCTCGATGTGCTGGTGCTCCACACGGTCAATCACCGCGGGCGCTCCAAGAAGCTCGCGGATATCTGCCTCGTGCTGAACGTGGAAGACACCCACACCGTGGCCTATTCCATCAAGAAGCTGGAGCGCCTGAAGCTCGTGAAATCCGGCAAGGCCGGCAAGGAAAAGACGGTGATGATCACCGCTGCGGGCGAGCAGGCTTGCCTCACCTATCGCGAAATCCGCGAGGCGCTGCTCGTGCGCACGATCCGCTCGCTCGGCCTTGAAGAGAGCATGCTCCACGATGTGGCACAACGCATGCGTGCGCTCTCGGGTCATTACGACCAAGCCGCGCGATCGGCCGCGAGTCTCTGATAACCAACTGACAATCATTGCGATTCCGGAGCTGATCCGGGGCAGGTTTAAGCGCGGCTTAACCTTGCTCTGTCAGCTCTGAAGCATCGTGGGTGCCGTTTCGCCCATGGCATTCCGATTTCAAGTATGGAGACGTTTCATGGCCTCGAGCGAGGAAATTGCCGCCCGTCTGACGCTTTACAGCATCAGCCAGAAAGACAGGGCCCGCCTACCCTCCTTCTGGTTGCAGATCGCGCCGGCGCTTACGTCGGTTCTCGATGCCTTTTATACCCATGCCGATTCCATACCGAGCCTTGCGACGATGGTCAGCCACCGCAAGGCGCATCTGGTGGCCGTGCAGAAGAAGCACTGGGAGCAGATGTTCCTGGGCAAGTTCGACGAGGCCTATGTCGCGTCTGTGAGGCGCATCGGCCACGCCCATCACCGTGTGGGGCTGGAGGCGGGAGTCTACATCTCGGGCTACAGCTTCATCCTTAACCGCCTCACGGAATGCCTCTCCCGCGGTTTCATGCGCAATGCGCGTGCGCTGGCGGAGGATGTCGTGCTGCTGAACAAGGTGATGATGCTCGATCTCGATATCGCGATCTCCACCTATGAGGAGACGATGATCGCCGAGCGCACGGCGCGCGAGAACGGCCTGCGGCAAGCCATCCAGGCGTTCGAATCCTCCGTGAACACGCGCTTTGGCCGCCTGAGTGACGCCGGCCAGCGGCTGAGCCAGGCCGCGGCCCAGCTTGAGTCCATCGCGCAATCCAGCGCGGAACTCGGCCAGCAGGCGAAGGATGCCTCGCTCTCCACCAGCTCCAACGTGAGCACCGTGGCGAGCGCCACGGAGGAGCTGTCCTCCTCGATCGTGGATCTCAACCACCAGCTCAACACCACCGCCGGCAAGGTGGACACGATCTCCATGCTCGCGACGGGCACAACGGATGTCGTGCATTCGCTGGTCACCGCAACGCGCTCCATCGGCGATGTCGTGACGCTGATCCAGTCCATTGCGGGGCAGACGAACCTGCTCGCGCTCAACGCCACAATCGAATCCGCTCGCGCCGGTGAGGCCGGACGCGGTTTCGCAGTGGTGGCGCAGGAAGTGAAGGCGTTGGCGCAGCAGACCGCGAAGGCCACGGAGGATATCGCAGCGCAGATCACCCGAATTCAGCACGCAACAAGCGAGACGGTGACCTCAATCGAGGCGATGACGCAGGAGGTCGGCGCGATCCAGTCGATGATCCGTCACGTCTCGGATGGCCTGAGCCAGCAGACAGCGGCGACAGCGGAAATTGCCCGCGCCATCGCCGAGACTGCTGGCACCACGGATATCATGTCCTCCACCGTCAATCGCGCGGCCGACAGCACTACCCATGTCGAGGGGTGCGCCGAGACAACGCTCTCCGCAGCGGACGCGATTTCCCAAGAATCAGGCGCGATCCGGCAGGAAATCGACCAGTTCTTCAATGCAATACATCAGGGCAAGGCGGCCTGAGGCCTCAGGCCTCTACCCGCCTCAGCCCGAAACCAGCCCTAAGGGCATCGAAACTCAGGGCATAACGATCGGCGCGGAAGAAGAGCTGCGTGTGCAGCACGCCCCGGCCAATCGAATCGTAGAAGCTGCGTGCCACCGATAGCACCGGATCGCCCGCAGAAAGCCCGAGCATGCGCGCGACCTCGCCCTGCGCCGCTTCCGCCCCCGCCACCTGCATGCCCCGCTCGACGGCGCTATCGGCACCCGACAGCGCTCCAAGCAGCCAATCCCGCGCGAGATCGGCATCGATGATGCGAGCGGCAAGCCGGGACGGCACATAATCCACCCCGAATGCGAAGATCTGGCCGTTGCGCAGCCGCTGCCTTGCAATGCGCCGCACACCCTCGCCGGGTCGCAGGCGCAAGGCCCCGAACACCGTGAGCGGCGGCGTGACATCCTGCACGTCGCGTTCGCCGATCTCGAGCCCGGTCGAAAGATCCTCCATCCGCGCGAGCAGGCTCGCGAGATCGAGGATAACCGGTCCGTTGAAACCCCTGTCGCGGACGAATGTGCCTGCGCCGGCCCGCCGCTCGACAACGCCTTCTGCCATCAGCCGGTCGAGCACGCGTCGCAAGGTGACCCGCGACACACCCAATTCGCGGGCAAGCTGTGGTTCGCCCGGCAAACGCGCGCCCGGCGCGAGGTTTTCCTGCCGGATCCGTATGCGCAGCCGCTGATACGCCTCTTCCGATCGAGAGGATCGCTCTCCACTCGAAATGTCGTCCATCGCCATGTTGATACTACCCGCGACCTCACGGCGAAACACGCCGGGAAATCACCTTGAAACCCGTCTCCCTCGGGCTTTTCATGGGCTGGGAGTTGTTGGCGAGGAACGCCCGCCCGTCAATGTCCGAAACAGCGGAACAGACGCGGGATTCAACGCCTCCGATGCAATTTCCGCATCTCGCGTTGCAGCATATCGTGCATCCTCGCAAAGTCGGATGCAATTCAAATAACCGAATAACACTCCTGGGTTGTTTTCATCACGAAAAACGCGCGCTCTGGATGTTCTCTCACACCGCGACATGCGGAAAGATAGAGTCCAATTGCGCGACGAACGCGAGATATGCCGAACGCGCAACCAAAAGGCGAAAATCGGTTGGTGCGATGCGCCAAAGCATGACATCGAACTTTGCAAACACAGTCCGCGTCACCATGCCCACGGGAAAGGCAGCGCGGTGCATATCCAGAGGGCATCCCAGCGCCAGCAAAGCCTCGGCGCTCGGGCCAGAGAGCTGGAAACCGATCAGGCTATGCGAAATTTCGATCAATGAATGTTCTGGAAAATTTGCCTTCGCCGGGGTCTCTGCCCCACCTTCGCTCACGAGCAAAACCTCGCCGGGGCCGACTCGCAGCACGGCTCCGCCAGGGATTTCCGCGGCCCGGAGCATGGCGGGGAGCCTATCGAGGCCGGGAATCACGTTTTCTGCCCTCGCACCATCCGAGGAGATCGGAGCGAGATGCAGGGTTGCGAACGACCAAGGTTCGAGCCGAAAGCCCTCCCCCTTCGGCCATGCGCCGGAGCCGAGCGGGCGGGCTTCCATCAGCCCATCTGCGGGTGCATCAGCCATGGAGCCGCCTCCCCTCGGGATCAACGAAAACCGGTGCGGTGACGGTCAGTTTCACGCGGCCACCGGGCATGGGCAGCACCACGGTTTCGCCATGGCGCGCGGCGCCGTCCTTCAGCATACCCAGCGCGAAACTCCGCCCGAGATTGGGACTGAAATAGGCCGATGTGACATGCCCCGAGGCGGGCACGCCAACCGATGGCTCGCTCTCGCGGATGATCTGGGCGCCTTCTTCCGGGATGAGGTTCGGATCCTCCGGCATAAGCCCAACCAACTGCTTTCGGCCTTTCCCAACGAGATCCGGCCGCGCGAGGCCGCGCTTGCCAACGAAGAAGGGCTTCGCCTTGCCAATCGCCCAATCCATTCCGCAATCGCTGGGCGTCACGGTGCCGTCCGTCTCCTGCCCCACGATGATGTAGCCCTTCTCGGCGCGCAGGATGTGCATGGACTCAAGCCCGTAAAGGCCGCCGCCAAGGCTTTCCGCCCGCTGGAGCAGCGCTTCCATTGCCGCGAGGCCGAAGCCCGCCGGCACATTCACCTCGTAGCCCATCTCGCCGGTGAAGCTCGCGCGCATCAGGCGGCACGGCGCGCCCGCGAAACGTCCCTCACGGATCGCCATATGCGGCAGGGCCTCGTTGGAAAGGTCTATCCCCTCGATGAAGGGCTGGATCGTCTCGCGCGCCTTCGGGCCCTGCACGGCGATCACCGCCCATTGCTCGGTGACTGACGCGAAATAGCAATCGAGATCGGTGAATTCCGTCTGCCGGTAATCTTCCATGGCGTGCATCACGCGCGCCGCGCCGCCCGTGGTGGTGGTGACATGGAAGCGGTTCTCGTCGAGGCGCGAGACGATACCGTCATCCCAGATGAACCCGGACTCATTCAGCATCAGGCCGTAGCGGCTGCGGCCCACGGGGAGTTTCGCGAGCGGATTGGTGTAAAGCTTGTCGAGGAAGGCGGCGGCATCGCGCCCGATCAGCTCGATTTTTCCGAGCGTCGAGGCATCGAATATGCCGACATGCCTCCGCACCATTTTCGTTTCGCGCTGCACGGCGTCGCGCACGCTTTCGCCCGCGCGGGGGAAGGCATGGGCGCGCTTCCACTGGCCCACATCCTCGAAGATCGCGCCATGTTTCACCGCGAGATCATGCATGGGCGTGAGCCGCGTCGGCTCGAACATCTGCCCGCGATGCGGCCCCGCGAAGGTGCCGAAGGTCACCGGCGTATAGGGCTGGCGGAAGGTGGTGTGGCCGGTTTCCGGGATCGATTGGCCGAGGGCCTCGGCGGCAATGGCCAGCGCGTGGATATTGCTGGTCTTGCCTTGATCGGTCGCCATGCCCGTGGTGGTGTAGCGCTTCACATGCTCGATGGATCGGAAGCCCTCGCGCGTGGCCAAGCGAATGTCGCGCACGGTGACATCGTTCTGGAAATCGACGAAGGCCGAAGCTGCCTTGTCCTCGTTTCCGGGCAGCAGGCCGAGCGCCGCGCCGCGCATGTCGGGCGGAAAATCACCAGCTGCGAGACCGGTGACTGTGATGCTCTCGGGCACATCACAGGGCACGAAAGCCGCGAGCGCCTCATCCCAGCGCAACTTGCCGCGCGCTTGGGAAAGTAGGTGCAAGGTGGGCGTGAAACCGCCGGAAACCAGCAGACAATCAGCGCCGATGGTCTCCGTAGGCCCCTGCCGGACACCGTTAATGCAGCGGGCGAATGCGACGCCCTTCAGCGCCTTTTTCCCTTCCGTTCCGAGAAGCGTCACGCCTGTTTCCACGCGAAACCCTTCGGAGCGTGCGGTTTCGGCGGCGGCGGGAGTCTCGCGCAGATCAAGGATGGCCGCGACATGCCCGCCTGCCTCGCGCAGCGCACGGGCCGTGGCATATACCGCATCAGTCGCTGTCGCGATGACGATTTCTCGGCCGGGAACAACACTGTGCCGCGCGAGCATGGCGTGACCCGCGCTCGCGAGCATAACGCCGGGGCGATCATTATCCGGGAAGACCAGCGGGCGCTCCAGCGCGCCGGTGGCGAGCACGATCCGCCCTGCCCTCACCTGCCAGAGGCGCTCGCGCGGGAGATGGGCTGCGGGTTCCGCGAGGTGATCCGTCACGCGCTCCGCCAAAGCGACGAAGCCCTGCAGGAACATGCCGAAAGCCTGCGTGCGCGCGAGCATGCGCAC
>JALOTF010000013.1 GCA_025458025.1 Beijerinckiaceae bacterium
GCCATCGTGCGCGAGCCGCAGGCCTTCCTGATGGATGAGCCGCTTTCGAACCTCGATGCGAAGCTGCGCGTGCATATGCGCGCGGAAATCGGCGCTTTGCACCAGCGTCTGGGCGTCACCACGATCTACGTCACGCATGACCAGATCGAGGCGATGACCATGGCGAACCGCATCGTCATCATGCGCGATGGCGAAATCCAGCAGATCGCCGACCCGGAAACGATGTTCGAACGGCCCGCGAACCTGTTCGTCGCGGGTTTCATCGGCTCGCCCGGCATGAACTTCCTCACCGCGGAGGCGCGCGGCGGCCACGCGCAACTCTTTGGCAGCGCCGTACCAGTGCCCGCCGGTGCGGAAGGCCCCGTGACCATCGGTCTCCGGCCCGAGCATATCGCCGCCGGCCCCGGCGCGATGAGTTTCGAGGCCCGCCCCGTGCTGGTGGAGAGCCTGGGATCGGAAAAATACGTCTATTTTGAAGCGCCCGAGGCCAATCGCCCGCCCCGGACCATCGCGCGATCCGATGAGGATCGTCGCGGCGAGCGCCTCATCGCCCGGCTGATGAATGCCGGCCCTGTGACGGTGGGCCAGCCCGTGACGCTGTCGTTTGATCCTGCAAAACTTCACGTCTTCGACCCGGCGACGGGCGCGGCGATCCGGTGAGGTGCAAATGACCATCCTTGTCACCGGCAGCGCGGGCCGCATTGGCCGCAATCTCGTCGCGGCCTTGCTCGCGCGCGGCGAAAAGGTGCGCGGGCTGGATTTGCGCGCCAGCGGCATCACGCATTCCGCTTTCGACGAGGTCGAGGGTGCTTTCGACAATGCGGAAGCGGTCGGCAAGGCCATGCGCGATGTGCGCGCGGTGTTCCATCTCGGCGCCTTCATGTCCTGGCTTCCGCAGGATCAGGCGAAGCTTTTCGCGGCGAATGTCGAGGGCACGCGCGTGGTGCTGGAGGCGGCCTTGGCGGCGAAGGTGCAGCGCTTTCTCTTCGCCTCCTCCGGCGAGGTCTATCCCGAGGGCGCGCCGGAATTCCTGCCGGTGGATGAGAGCCACCCGCTGAAACCGCGCTCGGCCTATGGGCTCACGAAGCTTCTGGGCGAGGAAATGCTGCGATGGGCCGGCCGCAGCCATGGCCTCGCTGTCACCATCCTCCGCTTCTCGCACACGCAGGATGCGAGCGAACTGCTGGACCCCGAGAGCTTCTTCTCCGGCCCGCGCTTCTTCCTTCAGGCGCGCATCCGCCAGCAGGAAGGGTTCGGCAATGCCGCGGCGGTCACGGCTCTGCGCGCGGCGGATGATGGCCAACCGGCCCATGTGCTCGCGCAAAACGAGAAGGGGCGCCCCTTCCGCATGGTGATCACCGAGACGCGCGACATGGTGGCGGGCCTGCTCGCCGCCGTCGATACCCCGGCCATGGTGGGCGAAACCTGCAATCTCGGCGCGACGGAAGCGGTGGATTTCGCCGAAGCCCTGCCGAAAATGGCGGCGATCACCGGCCTGCCTGTGCGGGCCGTGAACCTGCCGGGCGCGGGCGTGTTCTACGAAACCTCGAATGCCCGCATGCGCAAACTCACCGGCTTCAAACCCGTCTGGACCTTCGACCGCATGCTTGAGGAGGCAGCCATCGCATGGCGAGCGAAGCGGAAGTCCTGAAACCCGATGAACGCGACCTGCCCGGCGGCGCGGCGGCGCTCGCAAAGGGGCTCTACCTGCTTGACGTGATCGGCGAGCAGGAGCACCCTGCGCGCTTCAAGGATCTGCAGATCGCGACCGGCCTGCCCAAGGCGACGCTCGCGCGCATGCTGCAAACGCTCGTGGCCTTCCGGCTCGTGCGGCACGAGGAGCGTGACAACACCTATCGCCTCGGCAATCGCCTGTTCGAGCTGGCGCACCGGGTGTGGGAGACCTTCGATCTGCGCGGTGCCGCTGCCTCGCAGCTCGAAAGGCTGGCCCTGGAAGCACGGGAAACCGTGGCCATCGGCACGCTCGACAACGACCAGTTCGTCTATATCGACCAGCGCAGCCAGGGCGGGCCCTTCGGTTTTCGCATCGAGGTGGGGCGGCGCGCGCCACTCTACTGCACCGCCGTGGGCAAGGCGCTGCTGGCCTTTTCCACCCCGCATGACCAGCGCGCGATTCTCCATCGCATCAGCATCGAGGCTTTCACGCCGAACACGCTGGTGGAGCCCGAATTGCTGCTGGCAGATCTCGCGCTGACCCGCGCGCGCGGCTATGCGATTTCCAACGGCGAGCATGTGGAAGGCGTGGTCTCGGTCGCGGCTCCGGTCTTCGATCACACCGGCAAGGCGATTGGCGCGATTGGCATGTTCGGGCCTTCCTCGCGCAATCCGGTGGATCGTTTGCATGATTTCGGACGCGACCTGATGGAAGCCGCGCGGCTCATCTCCGGCAATGTCGGCGCGCCCTCGGTCAGCATCCATTCGCGCAAAGCGCCGGTGCGCGGGGCGGACCCCCGCGTGGAATGCGTGCTGCCCTGGAGTGCCAGCCTCGCGGAAGGGCCGTTCTGGTCGGTCGCCGAACAGCGGCTCTACTGGGTGGATATCCTTGAGCCGGCCGTGCATCGCTTCGATCCTGCGAGCGGTCACAACGAAACCTGCCCCCTGCCCCGCCTCGTGAGTTCGGTGATCGGGCGGCAATCTGGCGGGTTGATCGTCACCACCAGCGAAGGCGTGGAGGAACTCGATTTTTCCGCGCGCCAGCTCGTGAAGCGCGTCGATCCCGAGGCGATGCAGCCCGAAAACCGCTTCAACGACGCGAAATGCGATCCCCTCGGTCGGCTATGGGCCGGCACGATGAGCCTCGATGCCACGCGCCAATCCGGCGCGCTCTACCGCATCGGGCAGGATTTCGGCTGGGATCGGATGGACAACCCCTTTACGGTCGCGAACGGGCTCGACTGGAGTCCGGATGGCCGCACCTTCTACTTCACGGATTCGAGTGCGGGTGCGATCTATGCCTACGAGTTCGATCCCGCGCGCGGCACTTTGGGCAAGCGTCGTATCTTCGCGCGCATTGACGCGAAAGAGGGCCGCCCGGATGGCCTGACGGTCGATGCCGAAGGCTGCGTCTGGTCGGCCTTGTGGGATGGCTGGTGCGTGCGCCGTTTCGATCCCGCTGGCCGCGTGATGCAGGATCTGCGCGTGCCCGTGCCGCGTCCCACCAGCGTGGCCTTTGGCGGCAAGGATCTCCGCACCCTGTTCATCACCTCCGCGCGAGTGCGCGTGCCGGCGAAAATCCTCGCGGAAGCACCCTTCTCCGGCGGCCTTCTCGCGGCGGAAATCGGCGTTGCGGGCCGCGCGCCGAACCTCTTCGCGGGCTGAACCATGCCCGCGCGCTACCCCGATCTCGAACAGGCAAGCGTGCTCATCACCGGCGGCGCGCAGGGCATCGGCCTTGCGATGGTCGAAGCCTTTCTGGCGCAAGGCGCGCGTGTGGGCGTACTGGATCTCGCGGAGGAGACCGCCTATCACCCCGATCTCGTGGCCGAACGCGTGGATCTCCGCGATATCCCGGCGATGCAGGCGGCCATCGCGCGCATCGCCACGAAAATCGGCCCGCCCTCCGTGCTCATCAACAACGCGGCGCAGGATACGCGCCACGCTTTCGCAAGCCTCACGGTGGAAGAATGGGATGAGCGGATAGCTGTCAATCTGCGCCACCAGCTTTTCGCGGCGCAGGCCGTGGCACCGGCGATGC
Organism: Beijerinckiaceae bacterium; assembly: GCA_025458025.1. Taxonomy (GTDB): domain Bacteria; phylum Pseudomonadota; class Alphaproteobacteria; order Rhizobiales; family Beijerinckiaceae; genus Rhabdaerophilum. The sequence goes on from JALOTF010000013.1 coordinate 3,716, forward strand.
GCGCGGCGGGGCGCGGCGTGATCCTCAATATGGGCTCCATCGCCTGGATGAAGGGCTCGACCAATCTCATCGCCTACACAACCGCGAAATCCGCGATCGACGGCCTCACCCGCTCACTCTCGCGTGAATTGGGGCCGGATGGCATCCGCGTGAATGCCATCGCGCCGGGCTGGGTGATGACCGAACGGCAATTGCGCGAGCACGCGACGCCCGAAAAGCGCGCGAACAACCTCGCCGCGCAGGCTCTGAAACGCGAGATCCAGCCCGAGGATATCGCCGATGCCGCCTTGTTCCTCTGTTCGGAGGCTGCACGGTGCATTACGGGGCAAACGCTCATCGTGGATGGCGGCGTTTGTTACGGTTGACGGGCTTCGGTTGCGCCACATCAAAGTGAAAGGCAAAATGGACGTCATCATGGATTGACAGCTGTTCATCCATGAGGCCCGCCATGCGGATTGTTCTGATCCACCCGAACTACCATTCCGGCGGTGCCGAAATTGCCGGCAACTGGCCGCCTGCCTGGGTGGCCTATCTCGCCGGGGCCGCCAAAAAGGCGGGCTTCCCGGATGTGCATTTCATCGATGCGATGACGCATGACCTCTCGGATGAAGTGGTCCGCGAGAAGCTCGAGGCACTCCAGCCCGATGTGGTGGGTGCCACCGCCATCACGCCCTCGATCTACAAGGCCGAGCGCGTGCTGCAGATCGCCCGCGAGGCCTGCCCGAAAGCCGTGACGGTTCTCGGCGGCGTGCACGCCACCTTCATGTACAAGCAGGTTCTGCCCGAGGCGCCGTGGATCGATTGCATCGTGCGGGGCGAGGGCGAGGATATTTTCGTCAATCTTCTCAAGGCGGTGAAGGCCGGTGAATGGCCCGAGGCGCGCGCTTCCATCAAGGGCCTCGCGTATATGGTCGATGGCAAGGTGCTCGCCACCCCCGCCGCGCCCACGGTGAAGGATATCGACGGGCTTTCGCCGGATTGGTCGATCCTCGACTGGGACAAATATCGCTACATTCCGCTGGGCGTGAAGGTGGCCATTCCCAACATGGCGCGGGGCTGCCCCTTCACCTGCTCCTTCTGCTCGCAATGGAAATTCTGGCGCGATTACCGCATCCGCGACCCCAAGAAGGTGGTCGATGAGATCGTCGAGCTGAAGGAGAAGCACGGTGTCGGCTTCTTCATCCTCGCGGATGAGGAACCCACCATCAACCGCAAGAAATTCATTCAATTCTGCAACGAGTTGATCGACCGGAAGGTGAATATCCTCTGGGGCATCAACACCCGCGTGACCGACATTCTGCGCGATGAGGACATCCTGCCGCTCTATCGCAAGGCCGGGCTCATCCACGTTTCGCTCGGTACGGAAGCTGCGGCCCAGATGAAGCTCGATCTCTTCAACAAGGAGACGACGGTCGCGCAGAACAAGAAGGCGATCCAGCTCCTGCGCGATGCGGGCATCGTGGTGGAAGCGCAGTTCATCGTCGGCCTCGAGAACGAGACAGCGGAGACCCTGGAAGAAACCTATCGCATGGCGCAGGACTGGAAACCCGACCTCGCCAACTGGTCGATGTATACGCCCTGGCCGTTCTCGGATCTCTTCCGCGACCTCGGCGACAAGGTGGAGATCTTCGATTACGAGAAGTACAATTTCGTCACACCGATCATGAAGCCCGACTCGATGGATCGCGGCGAGTTGCTCGACCGGGTGATGAACAATTACAGGCGCTTCTACATGAAGAAGGCGCTGTTCTCCTACCCCTGGCAGGGCTCTGGCGACCGCCGGCGCTACCTGCTGGGCTGCCTCAAGGCCTTCCTCAAGGCCGGGTTCGAACGCAAGTTCTACGATCTCGGCAAGGTGGATTACTGGGGCCCGCAAAGCCGCAAGAAGGTGCATTTCGACTTCGATACCAGCCGCAAGCGCGCGGATGACAACGATGTCGAATGGCAAACCACGCATAACCGCCAGAGCCAGAAAAAGGCGCGCGAAACCGCCTTGGCCTGTGGCGGCGGCAAGGAGCAGATGGACGACCTCGGTGAGGCCCCGCCCCCGCGCGTGGAGATCACCAGCAATGTCCCGCGCATGAAGATCTGACCGTGCCATGAGCGCGCCGGCGGAACCCGGGCGCATCGGCCCCAACGCGATCACGCGCATGGCCGAGGCGCTGGAACTGCTCGCCGGTGCGCAGGCACGCGATGCAATATTCGAGGAAGCGGGGCTCACGCATCATCTCGCGACGCCTCCTACCAGGATGGTGCCGGATGACGAGGTGGCGCTCCTGCATGCGGCCGTTTTCGCGCATCTCGGCGTCGCACGCGGGCGCGCCATCGGCGTCGAAGCTGGCCGCCGCACAGGGGCCTATCTGCTCGGACACCGCATTCCGAAACTCGCGCGATGGCTGCTGCCTCTGCTGCCCCGACGCCTGGCGCTGAATATCCTGCTGAAAGCCATCGAGCGCCATGCCTGGACCTTCGCGGGCCGGGGCGTCTTCACCTGGAAAGCCACGTCCGAGGGCTTCGAGCTGAGCCTCGAGAACAACCCCGTGAGCCGGAAGATCTGGGCTGAGGAAGCGGTCTGCGACTATTACGGCGCGACTTTCGAAACGCTGTTCCGCGCATTGGCCGGGCCGAATATCCGAGTTGAGGAAACCGAATGCGCCGCCGCCAGCGATCCGCGCTGCGTGTTCCGCGTCACGCTCTGATCGACGCCATCCCTCGTCCAATCCACCAATCTGCCGGATGCAGCCGTTGACGCGGCGCGCCGGAAGCGGACCTTGCCATCCAGACCAAAAAAAACAGGCCACACTCGGGGGGCGAGGTGGCCTGTTAGACGAAACCGGCGCTGAATGGCAGGAGAGCGGGCGGTTCCGTTTATCCGGAGGGCACCGGATAACTCTTGAGCACTAGACCGGCGGCGGAGTCGCGGGCCACTGGTTGGGATCGGCCGGAACAATCAGGTGCTTCACACCCCATTCGTACCAGTTGTCCACGACGGTTCCGGTGAGCAGGATACCGATGCCGCCAGTGATGGGGCAGAGGATCGCAAACCAGTAGGCCCAGCGGTGGATGGATTCCATCGTCGCGTTGAAGCCCATCGTCCACCTCCAGAAGAGGGCTGCACGCTCGGACGCCGTACCGCGATCCGTGATCTGCTCGATCTCGCGCTCGCCGCCGTAGCGGCTGACGGCCAGGATGGTGCCGGCATGCATCGCGAAGAGCAGCGCAGAGCCATAGAGGAAGGCGATCGAGAGGGCATGGAACGGGTTGTAGAAGAGGTTCCCGTACCGGATCGAGAAGTTTTGCGTCCAATCGAGGTGGCTGAAGATGCCGAACGGCACCGCCTCGCTCCAACTGCCCATCATGAGCGGGCGGATGAAGCCCAGCACGAGATAGAGCCAGATCGCCGCCGCAAAGGCCCAGGCCACATGCGTGCCCATGCCCAAAGCCCGGGCCCGCCGATAGGTGCGCACCCACCACAGCAGGATGGAGGTGGTGAGGAAGAACCCCGCCATCAGCCACCAGCCGCCTTCCGCCAGCGGCGGAATGGAGAGGCCATATTCCGGCTTCGGCGGATCGAGCGTAAGCCAGAAGAGCTTGCGCACGAACTGCACCGGATCCCAGTTCACCGACGCCCACATATTGAGGCCGATGATCTCGATCGCGATGATGCCGCAGACGATGGAGGTGAGCCCGGTCCAGCCCAGATAGATCGGGCCGATCTGGGCATCACCGAACTTGCCGAGCCAGTAGTTGCTCGTGGTTGCGGTGCCGCGATCCGAGGCGCTGTCCGTCAGGGGAACGCCGAGATCGGGTTCACCATGCACCTGAACCTTGGTGAAGATATTCTGATAATAGGCCATGTTGAAGTCCTCGCCACTTGGGGGAGCCGGAGCTGATCAGCGCGGAGAAAGCGCGGAATCAGCCCAGAACGGCCAGTTGAGCCACCAATTCCACCAATCTGCCCAATTCTCGGTCCAGTACGGGCCAGAGATGATGATGCAGACCGCACTCCAGAAGACCGCGGAGAGCGCGAGGAACAGCCCCAGGCGATGGACGCCCAGCGTGCCGATCGAATAGCCGATCGTATCGCGGAAGAAGCTGTTCTCATGCTCCGGAGTCTTCACGGTCTCGCCCTTGGCCGGGTTCGTGGCCGAGAGGATGAGGCCGCCATGCAGCGAGAGCGCGAGCGTGGTGGTGAAGAAGAACGTGATGGCGATCATATGCGCCGGGTTGTAGTGGAACTGGAGGTACTGGTACCCCGTGTTCGACACCCATTGCAGATGGCTGAAGATGCCATACGGGAACCCGTGACCCCAGGCGCCCAGCAGCAGCGGCCTGAAAATCACCAGCGTGACATAAGCGAGGATCGCGAAAGCGAAGGCGAAGGGCACATGATAGCCCATGCCAAGCTTGCGGCAGATTTCCACCTCACGCAAAGCCCAGGAACAGAAGGCGCCCGTGGCACAGATCGTGATGATCTGCCACAGACCGCCCTCCGCCATCGGGGCAAAGGCGAGGCCATAGCTGACATCCGGCGGATTGATGCTGATCAGCCACGGGTTCCATGTGGGACCCTGGCTGGCGCCGTAGACAATGAGAGCCGTGCCGAGAAGAGCGAAGAACGCCGAGGTAAGGCCGAAAAAGCCGATATAGAACGGCCCGACCCAGAAATCGAAGAGATCGCCGCCGATCAACGTGCCCCCGCGGACACGGTATTTGCGTTCGAAACTGAGCAGTGCCATGGCGGCCTCCCCAAGAGACTCCATCGCAGCAAGCGACGGGCCGAATGCGTTGCGAGAAAGGGCGACGGGATGCGTGAAACCACACACCCCGTCGGCCCGGGGTTCCGATCAGGCAGCGATCTTGAAGATCGCGGCCGGAGCCGGCGGAACCATTTCAATCGTGATGCTCGCAGCCTTGCGAGCAGCCCGCGGACCTTCGATCCAGTTGAACCGGTCGGTCGAGAGCAGAATGAAATGGATCAGGATCGCCAGACCAAAGAGGAACGTGAAAAGGGCGACCAGCGTGCGACGCGGATCAAAGATCTTCCAGACCTTCCACATTTTCGTATCCTTCCTGTCAGGTGATCATGTTGACGAGCGAAGCGAGCTGGGTTGCGCCGTCCTGCAACGCCGCATAGCCCTTCACGCTGGGGAGCCACGGACGCCAGGACCACACCAGAAAATGTGCGATGATGGCGACAACGGTGAACCCGATGAAGCTCGTCATGAAGAAGCCGTGGAATTCGCGGGCTTCTTCATCAGTCAGTCCCGTAAGGGACCCTTGCCTATCCGCCATGGGAGTATTCCTTTCCAGATGGAGTGGGCGCTACCGTGCACCTCCCGCACGGCCGGTGAGCTGCAGCGTTGCCCGCAGCATGCCTCGGAGCGGTTTTTTTTCCCCCGTTCCGCTGCAATATTTCATCCCATGAAGATCCACGGGATGATGGCTCCGGCATCCGCGCGCGCTTCCATGAAGACGGAAGTGCGATCGCGCGGGCCGGGAGTGTTCTTGCTCCGCATCAGGCGGCGGCCAATGACGACCGGAACCAGCATGCAGGCGGTGACGAAGGTGATGCGCCGGCAGAGCCGGGCCTGATCGGCGCGCGATTTCATGCGCTGCGGGCGATCAAGCTTGGTGGCGTAGCTCATGGCAGGCTCCTTCTTGTTCTCGCGGGATTGGGAAGGCGCATAGGTGATCGGCACATCCGTCATGTCTGCATCTCCGGTTTCACGCGGGCTTCGGGATCAAGATGTTCGGGCTGCACGATGGTAAGGCCGGCGGCTCTCGCCTGCCGTTCCGCATTGTCGCGCAGGCGCTTGGCAGCGGAGATCCGCACCAGAACGGGTTGTTTTTCGAGGAAGCGATCGAGCAGCGCCTTGGCTTCGCGCTCCCAGGTCAGTTCGCGATGCTCGCGGGTGGGGGTTGCCTCCACCGCATCCATCTGGCTCGCCAGCGGCAGGATGTGGAACAGCGCGTCGAAGAGCGAGTTGCACACTTCCTGCACGAGATAGACCGCGCCGGCATACCCCATGAAGGGCGTGCCCGTGTGCCGCCGGATGATCGCGCCGGGGAAGGAGGCGGGAATATACATGCCCCGCGCACCGGCCTCGGCCATGTACATGCGCTCGTTGTAGCTGCCGAACATGACGAGCGGCGGCTTCTCGCGGATGGACTTGATGATCGCTTCCGCATCCGTCTTCGTACCGGCGCAGCGCGAGACCGCGAGCGTGCAGGGCAGGCCCATCTCATCTTCGAGGAAGTGCCGCACGCCGCGCGTATAGGTCTCGTTCGCGACAATTGCGAAGGACGCCGTGCCAAAGAAATCCTGCGTCACGGAGCGCCAGAGATCCCAGATCGGCTTGATGGTCGTGTGCTTTTCCTTGGCGATGAAGGGCTCGGGATCGAGGCCCAGCAATTCGCCAAGGGAGCGCAGGAATTTCGTGGTCGAATGCAGGCCGATCGGCGCCTGGAGATAGGGCCGTTCGAGCGCCTCGCAGAGCATGCGGCCGAATTCGCGATAGAGGCAGACATTCACCTCCGCCTCGGCGAGCTTGCCGATATCGGCGAGATGCGTGCCGAGCGGGAAGCTCACATGCACTTCCGCGCCGATGCCCTCGATGAGGCGGCGGATTTCGGCCAAATCCGACGGCATGTTGAACATGCCATAAGCCGGGCCAATGATGTTCACCTTGGGCTTCGCGCCCTCCGCGCGCGCCCGGAGTTTCGGCACCTTCTTCGGGCCAAACTCGCTCCACAGCCACATCATCGCGCGGTTGGCGCTCTGCCACTGGTCCTCATCGATGGTGCGCGGCAGGAAGCGCTGGATGCTCGTGCCCTGCGGGGTAACGCCGCCGCCGATCATCTCGGCGATCGAGCCGGTGACCACCACGGAAGGCAGGCCGGAATCGAGCACCGAATAGGCCTGCTTCATCGCGCCTTCGGTGCCGTGCTGACCGAGTTCTTCCTCACCGAGCCCGGTGACGACGATCGGCAATTCATGCGGCGGCAGCGCATCGGTGTAGTGCAGAACAGAGGTGACAGGCAGGTTCTCGCAACCCACCGGGCCATCGATGATGACCTGCAGGCCCTTGACGGCGGTGAAGACATACACCGCGCCCCAATAGCCGCCTGCCCTGTCGTGATCGAGGATCAGCATTACGGGATCTCCTCGGCCATGCGCTTCGCCTTGATGGCCCGGGCCTCAAGACGCTTGCGCTTGTCGGGATCGTCGATGGGCTCGCCCGAGGGCCAGATTCCAGCGGCATGGCCGGTCCCGACGCCATCGAAGAACGCGTTCATCGCATCAAAGCGGGCCTTGTTGCCGAGCGCGGCATTGATGACCTGCGCGAGGCTGCCCGCACCGGCCGGTCCCATGAGGGGACGCGCGGAGATGAGATTCGTGAAATAGAGCGCGGGCGTTGCCAGCTCCTTCGCCTTCTGCACCACGGGCGTGGTGCCGATGACGAGATCGGGCTTGTACTCGGCCATCGCCGCGAGATCCTGCTCGAGCGAGGCGCGATACTGAACCTGCACGCCATGCGCGAGGAGCCAATCGCGGTCATCATCTGACCACACCGTGCGTGGGCAGGCCGTGCCCACGTAGCGCACATCCGCGCCACTCTCGACGAGGAGGCGCGCGACCAGCAATTCCGAGCCCTCATAGCCCGACAGCGTGATGCGGCCCCTGATGGGCTTCCCAGCCAGCGCACCCTTGATGGCCGGCAGGATCATGTTCTGCGCGGCAGCGATGCGTTCCGCAGGCACATTGCAGGCCTTGCCGATGTTTTCGAGCCAGGCCGCCGTGCCATCATGCCCCACAGGCGCGGAACCCACGACACGACGTCCCGCGATCTCGAATTCGCGGATCGAGGCAGTGTAGAAGGGATGGATGGCGGCAACAGCCGCGCAATCCAAAGCCGCATAGAGTTCGCGCCATTCGCGGGTCGGGACAACCGGCCCGGCAGCGAGGCCCATTGGCTCCAGCATCATACCGATGCCCACGGGATCAGCCGGGAACATCTCCCCGAGCAGCGTCACGGTTGGCTTGTCGGATTTGCCGCCGCGCGGCGCCTGAACCGGGCCCTGCTCGGCTTCCTGCCGGGCATAGTTCAGCATCGCGCCGGCGAGGATGTCCTTCGCTTCCGCATGGGTCGGCACACCGAAACCCGGCACATCGATGCCGATGATGCGCACGCCGTTGATTTCCTTCGGCAACAGGCGCAACGGCACGCCCGAGGCGCTGGGCACGCAGAGATTGGTGACGACCACCGCATCGTAGAGCGCGGGGTCGGCCAGCTTGAACACCGCGTCGCGGATATCCTCGAAGAGCTTTCCGGTGACGAGCGTCTCGGAATTGAAGGGCACGTAACCGACGCTTCTGCGCGCGCCATAGAAATGCGAGGTGAAGGTGAGTCCGTAGACACAGCAGGCCGAGCCGGAGAGCACGGTGGCCGTGCGGCGCATGCGCAGGCCGACGCGAAGCGAGCCGAATGCCGGGCACATGCTCTGCGGCTTCTCATGCGGGCCGGCGGGATAATCGGTCTCGTAACGTGCGAGCGTTTCGCCCAAACCCGCCTCGGCCGCGCGGGCCTTAAGGCTGGATTTGTCCGTGTGGCAGCCGATGCCATCCACCTGTCCCACAGGCTTCGCGTCCAGCGCGGAAGCGCCAGGTGCGGAAGTCAGGACAGGATCAAGGTGGTCGGTCATCAGAATTTCCCCAGCGGAAACAGGCGATTGAAAGGCTCAGACGTTGTCGTAGACCACCTCCAGCGTCGGCTTCGAAAGGTCGGATTTCCCGCACATCTGCTCGATCGTCGCGGGGATCAGCACCACGTCACGCCCCACGGTGTCGCCGTCGAAGAGGCCGAGCAGGCCATCGGGCGTCATGGGCTTCGGGCGAACCGGCGGCGCATCGGCCACGTTCTGGGCGAGGTTTTCGAAAAGCGGGCCCCAGGCGGTATCCGGGCGGCCGATGATCTCGTATTTCGCGCTCTTGCGGCGGATATCCTCATCCGCCGGGATCGCCGCGAGAACCGGGATGCCCACCGAGTCCGCGAAGGCCTGCGCCTCGCCGGTGCCGTCATCCTTGTTGATCACGATGCCGGCGACGCCGACATTGCCACCAAGCTTGCGGAAATATTCCACCGCAGAGCAGACATTGTTCGCGACATAAAGCGATTGCAGATCGTTCGAGCCGACGATGATGACCTTCTGGCACATGTCGCGGGCGATCGGCAGGCCGAAGCCGCCGCAGACCACGTCGCCCAGGAAGTCGAGCAGCACGTAATCGAAGCCCCATTCATGGAAGCCAAGCTTCTCGAGCAGCTCGAAGCCATGGATAATGCCGCGACCACCACAGCCGCGCCCCACTTCCGGCCCGCCGAGTTCCATGGCGAACACGCCGTCGCGCACGAAGCAGACATCGCCGATCTTCACGTCGTCGCCGGCGAGCTTTTTCTTGGAGGAGGTCTCGATGATGGTGGGGCAGGCCTTGCCGCCGAAGAGCAGCGAGGTGGTGTCCGATTTCGGATCGCAGCCGATCAGCAGCACCTTCTTGCCCTGTTGGGCCATCATGTAGCTGAGATTGGCGAGCGTGAAGCTCTTGCCGATGCCACCCTTGCCATAGATCGCGATCACCTGCGTCTCTTTGGTGGCCGGCGCGGTATGCACCTCGGGCTCGGCGCCAGCGGCTTCCTCACGCAGCTTCTCGGTCATCCCGGCGGCTGCGGTGGACTGACCGCTGCGGGTGATCTCCACTTTCAGAGCCTTGTCGCGCAATTGCACATTCATGATCAGGCTCTCCACTCGAGGATCATTTTCAGGCATTGGGCATCGCCAAAGGCGGTGCGATAGGCCTCCGGAGCGTTCTCGAACGGCTCCGCATGGGTGATGAGGCCATCGAGCGACAGAGCGCCCTCGGCCACCAGCCGTTGCACGGCGGCGAGATCAGGCTCGCGCCATTCCGCCGCGACGCGCAGGCGCAATTCCCGCAGGAAGGCCGGCGCGAAAGCGAACTGGATGGGCGCATGGTAGAATCCCGCAAGCACCAGTTCGCCGCCTGGCAGAAGCCGCGCAATCAGCCGATCCATGAGGCTCGCATCGCCACTGGCATCGCAGATCGTGCGGTAGCGGCTGTCCTGATCCTCATCCGGATGGCGCAGGGCGTAACCCTCGGCCCCGGTGAGACGGACGGAATTGGTTTCCCAGACGACCGGTTTGCCGCCCAAAGCCACGGTAATCCGCGCGATGAGCCGACCCAGAACGCCATGGCCGATGATGAGATCGGGCAGCGCGCTCGCTTCCGCAGCAATCGCGTGATGCGCGGTCGCAGCAAGCGCCAGAAGAACAGCCTCGCGGCCTAGGCTCTCGGGCACCGGCTTCACACGAGCGCCCTGCACTACAACGCGGCTGGCAGCCCCGCCGAACAGGCCGCGCGCATCCCGGAAGCCCTTGGAGCCCGGCACAAAGACCTGCTCACCGATGCGGCGGCCGGATTGCGGCCCCGCCTCGATGACGCGGCCAACAGATTCGTAACCCGGCACGAGCGGATAGCCGAGCCCGGGGAAAGGCGGCATAGCGCCTGTCCAGAGCAGCTTCTCGGTTCCAGTGCTGATGCCGCTCCAGGCGATATCCACCACCACGTCTTCCGCGCCCGGATCGACCAGGTCGAGGCGACGCAGCGCGAGCTGCTCAGGCCTTTCCATGACGACCGCAAGCGTTTGCATGGCGGACTCGACCCCCTGTGTCAGGCTGAGATTACAGCCATACGTAACTCTAGAGTGACGCTTCGGGTTGTCAATTTGTTTTGACAGGGATTCTTTGATCCTGGTCACTTTTCAGGCAGGTTTCCGCGCGACCATCGCACTCGCCAACAGCGCTCGAGGCATGGCGAGCGTGCGAATCCCACCAAAGCCCGCCGTTTCAAGCATGGCTCTGATCTCTTCCGGCCTGCGCGCGCGACCCGAGCCCATAGCGAGCAGGTAAAAGCCGAAATAGGCATCGGCCATCGCTTCCGCGCCCTTCTGTCCGCTCATCGGCTCAGCGATCAGCAGCGTGCCGCCGGGCGGAAGAGCCGCGAAGGCACCATGGAGAATCGCCTGCGCGTCCTCGTCGTCATGGTCGTGGAGCACGCGGATGAGGGTTGCGAGATCCGCCCCTCCCGGCATCGGCCCGAGCCGCGCATTGCCGGGAATGCGGGTGACGCGGTTGCCGATTCCCGCCTCCGCGAATCGCGGGCCAGCGAGGGCACAGACCGGCGGGAGATCAAAAAGCTGGAACTGGAGATCGGGCACCGCAGCCGCCACCGCACGGATGAAGCCGCCCGTTCCACCCCCGATATCGAGCATCACGCGATGCCCCGCGAAAGGGTAAGCGGCGAGCACATCCTCCACCACCAGCGACAGCGAGGCCGCCATGAGGCGCGAATATTCCTCTACGCGCAGGTTGCTTTCGGGGCGCTCGCTGACCGCATAACCCCAGTAATCCTGCAACGCCGTGCGCCCCGCCTCGCCGCGCAGGAGCCGCACGGGATCGACGAGATCCGCATAGAGCAGATGATGATGCTCGATCATCCGGAGCGCACCGGGATTGCCCAGCAGCGCAGCGCCCTTCATCCCCAGCCCATAGCGCCCGCCGCTGCGTGAGGCGGTCAACCCCAGCGAGGTCGTGGCCTTCAGAAGCCGGATTGTCGCGGCTTCGGTGAGTTCGAGTTCCGGCGCAAGATCGGCAGGCAAACGCGGCCTCGCCTGCAAGCGCTCCAAGAGCTGGAGATCGACCGCTGCGCGCAGGATCTGCGCATAAACGAAGCCTGCGCAGAGATCGAAAACGGCAGAAGCCTGCCGCGTCGCGACAGGCCTTGTCAGCGGAAAACGCGCCGCAAAGCGTTGAAATCGCGGAGAAGCTGCCACGCGATCGCGAATGGCATAGAAGCGATCAGCCAAGGCAGTCATCGTCGCCTCACGCTGCGCGACGGGCGAGGCTCTCCGGCAGGAAGCTCCGCGCCGTGATCCGCATCTGCGCCTGCAATTCGATCTGGCCCGGACAATCCGGCACAACCGAAACGGCATCCTCGATCATCGAATCGAGGGCGGCAATCGCACTGGCCACGCCGAGTTCAAGCGCGAGGTTCGGGCGATGCAGAAGGGCATCCTGCCCCGCCGGCTTGCCGATTTCGCCCGCTGTGCCCGCGACATCTCGGATGTCATCGGCGACCTGAAACGCGCTGCCGAGCTTCTCGCCCAGTGCACGCCACGGCGCACCGGCATGGCCTGCCGCAGTGGCACCCGCCATGGTCGCGCCCGCAAAGAGCGCGCCGGTTTTCGCCTGATGATAGCGCGCGAGATCGATGGAGCTTTCGGCCTCCCAGGCCTGCCCCGCGACAATGCCGCCGCGCGTGCCCACGGCAGCGCCGAGAATGGAAACCAAAGCCGCCATCCGCGTGGGATGCGCCACGGCATGGCGCGCCACCGTCTCGAAGGCCATCACGATCAGCGCATCGCCCGCAAGCACCGCGAGCGGCTCGCCATAGGCCTTGTGAACAGAAGCCTTGCCGCGCCGGATCTCGGCATCATCGAAACAAGGCAGGTCATCATGCACCAGCGAGGCGCAATGGAGGAACTCGATTCCCGCCGCTGCGCTTGCGACGATGGCCCCGTCCTTCGCGCCGCAGGCCTTGGCCACAGCCATGGTGAGACGCGGGCGAATACGCGCGCCGCCGGGGAACACCGCGTAATGGATGGCCTCGCCCAGCCGGGGCGGGCAGCCTTCCAGCCGCGCGTCCGTCAGGATGGCCTCCAGGAACCGCTCGAATTGGACCATCTGCCCGTCCTCCCGCGAAACCATCGGCACAACCCACGACGCCAGACACGTCTGGCTCTTGCGCGGATCGCGATATGTGTAATGATGATTGGACAGTTTTTTATGTCAAGCATTTATGTCATTCCAGCTTGACGCTTCCGGGAGCCCCTCATGCGCCTCTCTCCGCCGGTCGCGGTGATCGGAGCCGGCTTTGGCGGGCTCGCGGCGGCGTTGCGACTCGCGGCAAAGGGCTGCGCGGTGACCGTGTTCGAGGCGATGTCCGAACCGGGCGGCAAGGCGCGCGCGGAGCGCTCCGGCCCGCATGCGCTGGAGGCGGGCCCCACCGTTTTCACCCTCAAGCCGGTCTTTGATGCGCTCTTCGCGGAAATCGGCGCGAATTTCGACAGCGCCGTAAAGACCACCCCCCTCGCCTGCCTCGCGCGGCATTTCTGGCCGGATGGCTCGCAGCTCGATCTCTTCGCGGATCACGCCCGCTCCGTGGAGGCGATTGCCGCCTTTGGCGGCCCGAAGGCGGCAGAAGGCTTCCGCCGTTTTTCGGTGGATAGCCGCGCGATGTTCGAGGCGCTGGACCTCTCGTTCATGCGTCGGGCCAAGCCGGGGCCGATGGAGCTCGCGCGCATCGCCGGCCTTTCGGCCATGCTGCGGATCCGCCCCTTCACGAAGCTGTGGGATGCCCTGGGGGATTACTTCCCCGATCCGCGCCTGCGCCAGCTTTTCGGGCGCTACGCCACCTATTGCGGCTCGAACCCCTTCCTCGCGCCGGCCACGCTGATGCTCATCGCGCATGCCGAGATGGAGGGTGTCTGGGCCATCGAGGGCGGATTGCCCGCTTTGGCCAAGGCGATGCTGCGTGAACTCGAACGCCTCGGCGGCACCTTGCGCTGCAATGCGCGTGTCGCAAGCATCGAAACACGGCAGGGCCGTGTTTCCGGCGTTGCGCTAGAGAGCGGCGAGGTTTTCGCGGCCGAGGCGGTGATCGCCAATGCCGATACCGAGGCCTTGTGCCTTGGTTTGCTGGGCGATGCCGTGCGCCAGGCCGTGCCGGCGCGCCCGCGCGAGATGCGCTCGCTCTCGGCCATAACGGTCAGCTTTGCCGGGCATATCTCGGGGCCGGGCCTGCCCATGCACAACGTGTTCTTCTCGCGCGATTATGCCCGCGAATTCCGGCAACTCGCGCACGGCCATGTGCCGGATGACCCCACCCTCTACCTCTGCGCGCTCGACCGGCGCGATAGCCCCATGAACCGGCGAGGCGGCGAAGAACGCTTCCTCGCACTCATCAACGCGCCGCCCCGCGGCGATGATCCCACCTTCGAGACTTTGGAGCCCTCCCGATGCCAAGCCCGGATCGAGACCGTTCTCTCCCGCCATGGCGTGCGAATCCTGCCGGGCCGCCACCCCCCGCGAACGATGACACCGCGCGATTTCGAGGCGCTGTTTCCGGGATCGGGGGGCGGACTTTACGGCCGGGCGACCCACGGGGCGATGGCCTCCTTCCAGAGGCCGGCGGCGCGCACCCGGATTCCGGGCCTTTATTGTGCCGGCGGGAGCGTGCATCCGGGAGCTGGCGTGCCCATGGTGACGCTTTCGGGCAGCCTCGCGGCGGAAGCCTTGCTGACGGATCTCGCTTCGACCTCGCGGTTCCATCCGGTGGCTATGCCTGGTGGTATCTCGACGCCGTCAGCGACGATGGCCGGAACGCGCTGACGATCATCGGTTTTGTCGGCAGCGTGTTCTCGCCGTATTATGCCTTCGCGCGGCGCAACAAGCCGGTGCCGGCGGAAAATCACGTCTCGCTTAATGTCGCGCTCTATGGCGAAAAGCGTGGCTGGGCCATGACCGAGCGCGGCGCATCGGCCCTCACGCGGGACCGCGACTGGCTCGTGATCGGCCCGAGTTCCATGCGCTGGGAGGGGGCTGATCTCGTGATTTCCGTGCGGGAATGGGGCTTCCCCATCCCCCGCAGGTTGTTGGGAGAAATCCGCGTCACGCCGCGTGTCTGGGGTCAGCAGGCCTTTGTGCTCAACGAGCAGGGCCAGCATATCTGGCAACCCATCGCGCCCCTCGCAAGCGTGCGGCTCGATTTCGAGCGGCCTGATCTCACCTGGCGCGGCACGGGCTATCTCGACCACAATCGCGGCGATGTGCCCATCGCCGATGGCTTCGTGGATTGGAGCTGGCAACGCGCGGCGCACGAGAACGGTGCGCTCGTCGCCTATTCCGGCCGGCGGCGCGATGGCCGCACCTTCGGTTTCTGCGTGGATTTCGGCCGCGATGGCGTGGAGATGGAGCAGGTTCTGCCGCCTCGGCAGGCCCTGCCCCGCACATTGTGGCGCGTGCCGCGCATCGCGCATGGCGAGGCGGGAACGAAGCTTGTGAAAACGCTGGAGGACACGCCCTTCTACTCGCGATCCCTCATCGAGATGGCGCATATGGGCCAGAAGCTGGAAACCGTGCAGGAAAGCCTGTCGCTCACGCATCTCACGCGACCTATCGTGCAGGCCATGCTGCCGTTTCGCATGCCGAGGCGCAGCTAGGTCTTTTCGGCTTCCGCACGCGCCTTCGCCTCCGCCGCCCGGCGATTCTCCCGCCGGAGCGACCAGAGCTGCTGGAAGCCGAAGCCGAGGCAGATGACCGCCGCCAGCGCCATTTCGATGAAGATCAGCGTATTGCCATCCATCAGCGAAACATGGATCAGCGCGCGGGAAGATCCAGCCTGCGCTCGGCCCATTCGAGCTTCTCGATGATCGAGAGCACCGGCAGAACACGGCCCTTCATATCCCACCAGAGTGGCGGAAAGCGCGGGATGGCTCGATGCGGGCTCGCAGCACTGATCGCGTCGATCATGAAGCGGTTGGCCGCGAGCGGTTCAGTGGCGGTTTGCTTGCGACGCGCGGCGATCTCGCCGGAAAGCGGCGCATAGGCGCGAAAAGCCAGCACCATCTTCCAGCGATCCGGCACGACGGCGCGCCGCGCGATGGAATCAGCGCGATGGCGCCGAAGATCCGCGCCGATTTCCGCGTAAATAAGCCGCGCGGCGCGAATGGCGGGCCGGCAATCCGGCGGCAGCAGCACGATGCCGTTTTCGGCCCGCGCATAAAGGCGCTCGGCCTCGGCGAGCAGCCGAATGACGAGATTGGCAAGAGCGGGGCTGAAGGCGGGTTGCGCGAGGAGCTCGTCGGCATCGATCTCCGCTTCGGCCAGCCAGTCACGCGGCAAGTAAACCCTACCGTTCCGCGCATCCTCGCCCACATCGCGCGCGATATTCGTGAGCTGCATCGCGACCCCGAGATCGGAAGCCGCCGCGAGCGCCGCATCCGAGCGCGCGCCCATAAGGAGACTCATCACGATGCCGACAGAGCCAGCCACACGCGCCGCGTAATCCTGCAATTCGCCGAGGCTCTCATAGGCCCGGCCCTTGGCATCCCACGCAAACCCCTCGACCAGGGCATCCACCGGCGCGCGGGGAAGATTATGCTTCGCCATCACGGCTGCAAAAGCGCGATCCGCCGGGTGGTCGAAGGGCGTGCGCTGCACCATCGCCTCCACGCGCTCGCGAACATGCGCGAGGCCGGTTTCGGGGCATTCGCCGAGATCGATCAGGTCATCCGCCACACGGCAGAAGGCATAGAAGGCAGTGGCGGGGCGCACGACCCGATCCGGCAACAACCGTGAAGCCATGGCGAAGGATCGGGAGCCCTTTTCCAGCAATTGCCGGCAGGCGAGGTAATCTGCTTCAAGCATGGTGCGCTCCGGCAGCGGCAGGAACTACCTCATCGAGCACCTTCGCCGAGCAGAGGACACCCGGCACGCCCGCACCGGGATGCGTGCCCGCCCCCACGAGATAGAGCCCTTCGAGTTCCTCGCTGCGGTTATGCGGGCGGAACCACGCGCTCTGGAAAAGCGTGGGCTCGAGGCTGAAGGCCGCGCCATGCGTGGAAAGAAGCCGCGATTCGAAATCCAACGGCGTCGCCACGGCAGAGGTCACGAGATTCGCGCCGAGTTTCGGCAGCAGGGTCGCCTCGAGATGCGCCTGAATCCGTCGGCGCATGGGCTCGGCCTCGCGCGCCCAGTCGATCTTGCCTTGCAGGTTTGGCACGGGCACGAGGGCGTAGAAGGCATCATGCCCCGGCGGCGCAACCGAAGGATCGCTGGCCGAGGGACGGTGCAGATAGAGGCTGAAATCCTTCGAGAGCCGCTTCTCGGTGAAGATGTCATCGAGCAGGCCACGATAGCGCGGCCCCATCTGGATCGTGTGGTGATGCAGGTGCTCGTAGCGCTGCTTCGTGCCGAAATACCAGAGGAACACGCCCATGGAATAGCGCGCCTTCGCGAGCTTTTTCGCGGTCCAGCGCTGTTTTGGAAGATCGGCCAGCAACTTGCCATAGGTATGCGCGGTGCACGCGTTGGAGACGACGACATCCGCTTTCAGGCTCGTGCCATCGGCCAGTTCCACGCCCGTCGCACGACCCTTCTCGTGCAGGATTCGCGTGACATCGGTGCCGAGGCGCAGTGTGTGCCCCTCCCCGCGCACGAGATCGGCGAGGCCGGTGACCACCGCGCCAGTTCCGCCCAGCGCATAGTGCACGCCGAATTCGCGCTCGAGATGCAGGATGAGCGCGTAAACCGCCGTCACATTGAACGGATTGCCGCCAATGAACAGCGGATGGAAGCTGAGCGCCATGCGCAGCCGCTCATCAGTGACGTACCGCGCGACCATCTTGTAGAGCGAGCGATCCGCCCGCATCAACGCCATTTGCGGCACCGCCCTGAGCATATCCGTGAGCTGCGAAAAGGGCTTCGCGGAAAGCTGCTCGTAGCCCACGCGATAGATCGCGGCGCTCTCCTTCAGGATCTTGGCATAACCCTCCGCCTCGCCCGGCGCGAAAGCCGTGATGCGCTGGCGCATGGTCTCCTCGTCGCCGCCCCAATCGAGATGCGAGCCATCGGCGAAGGCGATGCGATAGAATGGATCGAGCGGCTTCAACGTGACGTGATCCGCCATCCGCTTGCCGCAGAGCGCCCAAAGCTCCTCTAGCAATTGCGGCGCAGTGATGAGCGTGGGGCCGCGATCGAAGGTGAAACCATCCTGCTTCAGCACGGTGGCGCGACCCCCGGGGGTGTCGAGCCGATCCACCACTGTCACGCGATAGCCGCGCGCCCCCAGACGGATCGCGGCGGCCAAGCCACCGATGCCTGCGCCGATCACCACCGCATGCGGCCGCAGCGGATAGGGCACCGGCGCTCGTTCGCGCGCATCGGGCGGAAGGGGTGATTGCAGGCCCATGGCGTTCAACCTGTCTGGCGAAGCGAAACCGGCTTCGCGATATCGTGGATCAGCGCGGCAACCTCCAGCGGGTTTTCCTCATGTACGAGGTGCCCGCCTTCCTTCAGCCAATGCAGATGGATGACCGGGTGCTTGCGCTTCAATTGTCGCGCATCCTCGGGCGAAATAGCCTTGTCGCCTTGCGCCACCACGAGATGCAGGCTGGCATTGAGATGCACCATCTCGTCGTTCAACGGCACGAGATCCCAGTTCGCCATCATGGTGATGGTCGATTGCAGATGCTCGCGCGAAAGAAACAGCCGCTGGTAGAGTTCTAGCCCGCGCGGGTCGATCCGCGAGCCCGTGCCCTCCATCAGCCGTCGGATGGCGCCGGGATCATTAGCCTGCCAGGCAAAGAAGCGCGGGACGAGCGGATTGAGCGCAAAGAACCGCGCCAGCGAGGAGAACGCCCGCCCCGCGCCACCGCCAAAGGGCCGAAGCGCGGCATTGAGCCCGATGATCGTATGCGGATGGATCGTGCCATCCAGCGCCATGCGGATGAGCAAGGCGCAGCCGGCGGAATGCCCCACGGCATCCATCGGCTTCTCATCGAGTTCCGCCAGAAGCGCCGCGAGAAGCTCCGCCATGCCGGGCAGCGACAATTCAGCCGAACGCGGCGTTTCCGTGAAGCCATGGCCCGGAAGATCCGGCGCGATCACGCGATAATCCCGCGCGAGCAAAGGCAGCAAATCGCGCCAGGAATGCGTGGAAGCCCCCGTGCCGTGCAGCAGCAGCAAAACCGGGCCCTTGCCGGCCACCTGCACATGCCAGGTGATGCCACCGGCCTTCACGAAGCGGCTGGCGTTGCAGTTCGGCCAATCCTTGCCGTCGCGATTCCAGTCCAGGGGCGCACTCATGAGGCTCGCCTTTCCCGCTCCTGCCCCTGAAGGGCGGAAACGGCACTCACAAGCCGTTGCGGATCGGCCTGCGGCAACGGCAGGTAGCGGGCCTGCATGGCGCGGGCGAGCGAGGCCGCCTGCTCGGCGGGACGCGCGGAGGTATCGATCACGATGATCGGCTGGCGGAGTTCCGCAAGCCGCCGCCCCGAGGCCATCGCGTCTTCCATCGCCTGCACACGGCCCGGTGATCCATCCCGGGCGATATTCGCGCGGCCATCGGTCATGAAGACGAGGAAGGGCGTCTGCCCCGCGCGCAACACGGATTCGGCCGTGAGCCGCGCATTGTCGATGGCCGTCGCGAGTGGCGTGCCACCTCCGCCGACCATCGCAGCCAGCGCGCGGGAGGCACGGGTCAGCGCGCGCGTCGGTGGCAGAACCACATCAGCCTTGCGACCCCGGAAGGCGATCAACGCCACCTCGTCGCGGCGCACATAGCATTCGGCCAGCAGAAGCTGCACCGCGCCCTTGGCTTCCTGCAGGCGCTGAAGCGCCGAGGAACCGGAGGCATCGACCACGAAAATGGTCGTGGTGCGGCTGCGTGCCTTCCGCCGGACAATGCGAAAATCCTCGCGGCGCACGGCAATGCCTTGCGCAGGCTCGCCCGGGCCGTGGCGGAGTTTCTGCCAGGGCGCGGCGGCGCGGAGCGTATCGATCACGCTGAGGCGCGCGCCAGTGCGCGGATCACCCGATTTCGAACCGAAAACACGTCCGCGCTCGCGCGCATTCTTTGCCGCCTGCCCGGCAGAGCCGGTGCGGCGCGTGCGCAGGTCGCCCATCTTGGCGATGAGGCTTTCGAGCAGCTTCGGCGGCAAGCTCGCGAGTGCGGCCTCCACCGGAATATCCTCAGGGATATCATCAGGTTCGCGGCGGGACCGGCTTTCGTCCGGCGCCGGGGGCTCTTCCGGTGCGGCGGGAGCCTCGGCGGGCTCCTCCGCACTTTCCGGCAAGCGCGTGGCGCGCGGCAGCATGGCCAGCGCAATGGCGTTGAGAATGTCGCCGCTTTCCACACGAATGCGGGCTTCAAGCGCGGCGAGCACGCGCGCGATCGCCAAAGCCTGCAAAGGCGTGCGCAAGGAGGCGATGCCGAGTTGCAAGGCAGCCGCACAGAAATCCGTGAGGTGGCGCGCATCGGCCTGCACCCTCGGCAGCAGCGCACGCGCGGCGCGGACCGCTTCCGCATCATGCGGGTGACCGGAAGCCGGCAGCACCGCGAGATCGAGGCAAAGGCCGAGCCGATCCGTCAGCGCGAGCGGCGGCGCTTCGCCGGGCTCGCCCTCGTCGCAGGCGATCAGGCCGAATTCCGCCGGGTGCAGTAGTGCGAGGCCATCGCGCTCGGAGCGCGCCTCGCCCGTATCCATCGCGCGGGTGATGAGGGCTGCCGCGGCGGGGTCAAGCCTTTCGGCCATGGTTACCAGCAACACACCACCGTGGGCAGCCGCGAGCAGGCCGGTTTCGCTCACCGGGCGCCCCGAAGCGAGCGTGGCGGAGAGATCCAGCCCGCCAAGCAGCCGCCCTTCGGAAACACCCGCCGGCACGCGCTTCCACGCGATTTCCGGCGGCATCAGACGATTGAGATCCGCGAGCCAGCGGTCGCGTGCGGGGCCGGCCCCGGCGCGCAGCCACAGGCCACCGACAGCACGGGGTGCCACCGCGAGAACCGAGGCGGCGAGCCCCGCGAGGTCGCCGACCGTGGGAGCCGGTGCGGCGGGTTCGGCGCTCATGGCGCAGCTTTCTCCGGCCCGAAGACTTCCTCAATCGCGCGTTCCACACGCACCGCAGCGCGCGCTTCATCCAGCGGGTTGCGCCTCAGGCGATGCTGAAGCGCCATCACGCCCACGGCGCGCACATGCTCGCCATCCACCGATGTAGCGCCTTGCCACGCGGCCATGGCGCGCGCGGCGCGGATGAGCGTGAGTTCACCGCGCAGGCCATCGGTGCCAAGCGCAAGGCAGAGTTCGGTTGCCTTGCGCAGGGCCTCCTCGCTCACCGCGAGCATCGGCAGGCGACGGCGCGCGGCAGAGATCTTGCGGCGCAAGGCGACATCCTTGGCCTTCCACTGGGCGCAGAAACCATGGGGATCGCGGTCGAAGGCATCACGGCGGCGGATCACCTCGATCCGCGTTTCGAGATCCGTCGGGGTCACCACATCCAGCGAGAGGCCGAAACGATCCAGCAATTGCGGGCGGAGTTCACCCTCCTCCGGGTTGCCCGAACCAATCAGCACAAAACGGGCGGGATGCCGGATAGAGAGCCCTTCGCGCTCCACGACATTCTCGCCGGAGGCCGCCACATCGAGCAGCACATCCACGAGATGATCCTCCAGCAGGTTCACCTCATCGATGTAGAGATAACCGCGATGCGCCTTGGCCAGCAGGCCGGGCTGGAAGGCCTTTTCGCCCCGCGCCAGCGCCTTTTCGAGGTCCAGCGCGCCGACAACGCGATCCTCGGTCGCGCCCAAAGGCAGATCCACCACCGGCACGGGAATCTCGATGCTTGCATCCAGCGATTTGCCTTGCCGCAGACCGCGGCAATGCTCGCAGGAATCGGCCGGGCGACCCGGTTCGCAGGCATAGGGGCAACCGGCCACGGCGCGCATCGGCGGCAAAAGCGCTGCCAGCGCCCGGATGGCCGTGGATTTGCCGGTGCCGCGATCCCCGAAAATTAGCACGCCGCCGATGGTGGGGTCGACGGTCGTCAGCAGCAGGGCGGTCTTCATCGCCTCCTGCCCGACAAGCGCCGAAAACGGATAGAGCGCGCGCCCGCGCGGCGCTTCCGCCTGCGGTTCGGGGCGCTGCGGACGCGGACGACCCGCCGGCTGGTAGCGCGGAGCGCTGTCCCCGGCGGGTTCGGGATGCGCATAGCCCTGAATGGCCAGCGACTCTGGAGACATGGGAATTCTCCTCATGGGACGGGGTCCGTGAGACGGGGCGGCAAACGGAAGACCACGTCTTCCTGCACGCCCTGGAGTTCGGTAAGGGTGACAGCGCGAAACTGGCGCAGATGCGCGATAGTGCTCTGGATCAGCTCTTCCGGTGCGGAGGCACCAGCGGAGAGCCCGAGGCGCGACACGCCGTCAAACCAGCGCATATCGATGGCTTCCGGCCCCTCCACGAGGCGGCTCGGCACGCCGAGTTGCGCACCAATCTCGCGAAGACGACTGGAATTGGAACTGGAAGGCGACCCGATAACGAGGATCAGATCAGTCCGGCCCGCCATCTCCATCACCGCGCCCTGGCGATTCTGGGTGGCGTAACAGATGTTCCGCGTATCCGGCCCGAGAATGGCGGGGAAACGCGCCTTTAGCGCTGCGATCACCTCGCGCGTATCCTGCAGGCCAAGAGTGGTCTGCGTGATATAGGCGACGCGGGTTTCATCCTGCACCACGAGGCCAGCAACCTCTTCCGGCTTCGCGATGATATGCAGGCGACCATCGATCTGCCCGCGTGTGCCTTCCACCTCCGCATGGCCGGCATGGCCGATGAGGATCACGTCATAGCCGTTTTCGGCATGGCGACGGCCCTGCACATGCACCTTTGTGACCAGCGGGCAAGTCGCATCGATCACATCGAGGTGCCGGCCATCTGCCGCGCGCTCGACATCCCGCGAAACGCCATGCGCGGAGAAGATCGTCACCGCGCCTTCGGGGATTTCATCGACTTCCGAGACGAAAATCGCGCCTTTTTCGCGCAATTGCTCCACCACATGGGTGTTGTGCACAATCTCGTGGCGCACATAGACCGGCGCGCCATGGCGCGCGAGCGCCCGCTCGACGATCTCGATGGCGCGCACCACGCCCGCGCAGAAGCCGCGCGGATTGGCGAGAAAAATCTCCAGCGGCGGCAGGGGCGAACGCGCCTCAGCCACCGGAACGAAGGGAGCCTGATGGGCTGTCATGCCTCCTCCCTCTCATCACTATGCGAATAGCGACGGATTTCAGCCCGTTTCGAGCGCTCCGCGAGCGAAATCAGCAACCCGCTGGCCCCACCCTTGCGCTGGCGCAGGGGCCGCGGCGTCACCATTTCGAGCGATAGGGCGACAAGGCTATCCTCGTCGAGTCCGGCCTCGGCATAGAGCCGCGCAGGGCTATCCTGATCCTGGAAGCGATCCGGCAGATGGGCCGCGCGGATCACCAGCTTTTCGGGCAGCCAGCTCTGCATCACGAGATGCTGGATCACATGGCTACAGAAGCCGCCAATCGCGGCATCCTCAACCAGCAGCAGGCCCTCATGCTCGCGAGCAAGTTGCTTCACCAGAGCCTTGTCGAAGGGCTTGGCGAAGCGTGCGTCGGCAACCGTGACCGAAATGCCGATGGCCTCCAGCCGTTCCGCCGCCTTCAGGCATTCGCCGAGGCGCGCGCCATAGGAGAGAATCGCGAGATCTGTGCCCTGCCGCAGCACGCGGCCACGACCGATGGGCAGCACCTGCCCACGGTCCGGCAGCGCCACGCCGAGGCCATCGGCGCGCGGATAGCGGAAGGCGATCGGCCCTGCATCGTAAGCCGCGGCGGTCGCGACCATATGCACCAGCTCGGCTTCATCGCCGGCGGCCATCAGCACCATGTTCGGCAGACAGCCGAGAGCCGCGACATCAAACGCGCCAGCATGGGTGGGGCCATCGGCGCCCACGAGCCCGGCGCGATCCATTGCGAAGCGCACCGGCAGGTTCTGCAGGGCCACATCATGCATCAGCTGGTCGTAGGCACGCTGCAGGAAGGTAGAGTAGATCGCGCAGAATGGCTTCATGCCATCGCAGGCAAGGCCCGCAGCAAAGGTCACGGCATGTTGCTCGGCGATGCCCACATCGAAGAACCGCTCGGGGAAACGCTTCTCGAAGAGATCCGTCCCCGTGCCCGAGGGCATGGCCGCAGTGATCGCGATGATGCGCGAATCGCGCTCGGCCTCGGCCAGAAGCGCCTGCCCGAACACCTTGGTATAGGAAGGCGCGGCGGCGACCGGCTTCATCTGCTTGCCGGTCGCGACATCGAACGGCACCACGCCGTGATAGCAATCGGCACTGGCCTCGGCTGGAGCATAGCCCTTGCCCTTGCGCGTCTTCACATGCAGCAGCACTGGCCCTTCAGCGGCACGGGCATCGCGCAAGGCCGGCAGAAGGCTCGCGAGATCATGCCCGTCGACGGGCCCGCGATAATCGAGGCCCAAAGCCCCGAACAGGCTCGCGGGGGTGTCGTCCGTGGCGTTGCGACCGCGCAGGGCGGTGAGGTGATTGGCCAGCGCGCCTACGGGGGCGGCAATCGACATGTCATTGTCGTTGAGGATGATCACGAGGTTCGAGCGCAGCGAACCCACATTGTTCATCGCCTCATAGGCCATGCCGGCGGACATCGCGCCATCACCGATCACGCAGACGACCTTGTGATCTTTCTGCTGCCGGTCGCGCGCCACGGCAAAGCCGAGCGCGGCGGAAATCGAGGTCGAGGTATGCGCGGCACCAAAGGCGTCATAGGGGCTCTCGTCGCGCCGCGTGAAGCCCGCAAGGCCACCGCCTTGCCGCAAGCTGCGAATGCGGTCGCGCCGCCCCGTGAGAATCTTGTGCGGGTAGCTCTGGTGCCCGACATCCCAGATGAGCACGTCGCGCGGGGTTTCATACACGCGATGCAGGGCCACGGTGAGTTCCACCACACCGAGGCCAGCCCCGAGATGCCCGCCGGTTTCGGAAACCGCATGGATCATCTCGAGCCGCAATTCATGGGCCAGCATTGCGAGATCGCGCTCCGGCAGGGCGCGCAGATCGGCGGGCACCGTCACGCGATCCAAAGTCGGAGTTGCGGGCTGCGGAGCATCCGGCATGGTCGCCACCTCCCGAGGGTGTTCCTTGAGCGAAACACTCAACTGTCAATTTATTTTGACAGGTGTGGAGATGCATGCAAGCGAAAAACGCCAGACACCGCAGGAATTCTGTTCAACGGTCGTGACGATTGAGCCGTCGCAAAAGGTCCCAGCCATGCGCGAGGCCGGCAAAGGCCAAAGCGAGGCCGCTCCACCGGGCTTCCGCCCCGAGCATCGCCAGAATGAGTGCGCTAATGAGGCCCGCACCGGCACCAACAATCAGCAGGATGGTGAGGCGCGGCAGTGCTTTCGCATCGCCCCTTTGCGCCATCCGCCAGAGCCAGACCAGTTCGGCCAGCAGCACCAGCAACGCGAGGATCGCGCCTGCGAAGACAAGGCCGGGCTCGCTCATGCGAAAACGCTCCGGAAAAGGGCGGCAAAAGGCGCGTTCAACTGCACGATGGTCCAGTTGAGATAGGCCGCAAAGCCCACCCATCCGAGATAAGGCAGGAGCAACAGGCCCGAGAGGCGTGACAGTCTTCCACAGAGCAACACCAGCGACAGAATGGAGAGCCAGAGGAAGACCACCTCCACCAGGGCCCAATCCGGCCGCCTTAGCGTGAAAAACAGCACGGACCAGAGAAAATTCAGCCCGCCATTCAGCGTGAAGGCTGCAATGAGCACGCGCTTTGCCGCAAGCGCTTCCGCCCGTCGCCACGCACGCACGGCAGCGATGACCGTGAGGATGGAAATCGTTGTCCAGGCCGGGCCGAACACCCAGCCCGGCGGCTGCCATGAGGGCTTGCGCAAAGCCTCGTACCAGGGCCCGAGGATTGTCGCGACACCGCCCGCCGCCATCACCACGGTGGCAGCGAGGGCGGCAATAGCGACCTGCCGGGCGAAAGGCCCGCGCGGGTCGCTCATGCCCGGGCGAAGCCCATCAGGTGACGGATATCGTTCAGCAAAATGCGCATATGAGTCATGAACCGGCCTCGTACCAGCGCCTTGTTCATGTAGGAATCCCAGGTGAGCTTCTGCACATCCGGATCCCGGCAGATCTTCACGAACTGCTCGCGGCGCTTGTCATTCCGGTACCAGAAATATTGCAGCATCCCCAAAATCCAGAAGATGCGACCGTGTGCCGCCATGAAGGCGCGTCGCGCCTCGGAAAGCACGCGGGCATCGCCGGTTTTCAGCGCTTTGGTGACTGCTTTCGCCGCGAGGCGTCCGCCGAGCATGGCGTAGTAGATGCCCTCACCCGAAGCAGGCGCGACCACGCCAGCGGCATCGCCAGCGAGCAGCACGTCGCGGCCATTATCCCAGCGTTTCAAGGGCTTCATAGGAATCGGCGCGCCTTCCTTGCGGATGGTCTCGAGCTGGTCGAAACCGGTCGTGCGACGCAATTCAGCGATGGAGCCACGCAGCGAGAAGCCTTTCTGCGCAGAGCCTGTGCCGATGCTGAAGGTCTCGCCATGCGGGAAGACCCAGCCGTAGAAATCGGGCGAAACCTTGCCCTGATAGATCACGTCGCAGCGCTCGTGATCGTAATGGGGCGAGGCCTTTGCCGGGGCTTTCACGATCTCGTGGTAGGCGAAAACGAAGGGCACGCGCTTCACATCCGGCAGCGCGGCAGCGGCCACGCGGGAATTCGCGCCATCGGCACCAATCACCATGCGGGCGCGCACGATTCGGTTCGGCGCTTCCGAGCCCTTCAGCGAATATTCGATCAAAGCCGTGCCATCGGCATCGCGCGAGAAGCCTTCGAAACTGCCGCGCACGCGCGTCACGCCCGCCGCGCGAGCACGCTCGCGCAGCCATTCATCGAAGGTCGCGCGGTCAACCATGCCGACGAAGCCATCCTCGATCGGCATATCCACGCCGATCGCCGAGGGCGCGATCATCCGGGCGGATCGCACCTTCGCGACGAGCAAATCCTCGGGGATCTCGAATTCGCGGATGCAGCAGGGCGGAACGGCGCCACCGCAGGGCTTGATGCGCGCTTGCGGGTCAAGAAGCAGCACGGAATGGCCGGCTTCGGCCAGTTCCTTGGCTGCCGTCGCGCCCGAGGGGCCGCCACCGACCACAACGACATCATATTGCATGCGAGCCTGATCGAGCATGGTCCCCTCCCCTTATCGACCGAGCGCGAGGCCGGACATATCCGGCTCCTTGGCGTGCGCTTCAGCGAGGCCCCGTGCGAGACGCGATTGCCGCGCGACGCGATCCGCCAGTACCGCCGAAACCAGGAACAGCACGCCTTCCGCCGCGAAAACAACGGCATAGGCCGCGACCTGCGAGGTGATGAAGAACCGCGCGATATCCGCCGCTAGCGCACCGATCAGCCCGCCAGCACCAAACGCGATCCCCTGCGCCGCCCCCCAGAGGCCCATGCGAATGCCCGCACGCGAGGGGTTCCCCTCATTCACGAGCCGCATCATCGCGCCGATGGCCGCGGCGGCGAAGGCACCATTCGCAAGGCCCAGAAGGAACACATTCGGGCGGAACGGAAAGCCCATACCGATGATCGCGGAAGCCACGAGACCCGCCAGTGCCAAGGCCGAAGCGAGACAACCACCGACAGTCCAGAACCGCGTCGTCGCGGCCTTGTGTCGGCTGAAGATCGTACTCACGAGGCCGACCATCACCATGCCAGCGAGCACGCCGCCATGCTGCAGGCCCGCGAGTTTCGTGGTTTCGCCCGGCGTGAGGCCGAAGACCACGCCCGCAAAGGGCTCAAGGATGAGATCCTGCGCGCTGTAGGCGACCATCGAAAGGAAGATGAAGATGGCGAAAAGGCGCGAATGCGGCTCGGCCCAGACCTCCGCGATAGCCTCGCGGAACGGGATTTTCGCTTCATCCTCAACCTTCTGCAGCACGCCCGCGCCCTCCACACCCCAAACCGCGAGGCAGCTCACGAGGAAGGCGAGCGCACTCACCGCGCCGGAGACCACCAGCAGCCGCGAGAACGAGAAGGGATCAAGAAAATGCCCGGCCGTTCCGGCTGTGACGATGAAACCCATGATCATCATCACCCAGATGATGGTCGCGGCGGCAGGGCGCCGCTTGTCCTCCACCCGCTTCGAGAGCAGCACGAGCAGTGAGGTGCCGCTCGCGCCGACACCGATGCCGATCATCAGGAAGGCGAGCGTCGAAACAAAAAGGCCCGCCAGCATGGAACTCTGCATCAGCACAACGCCAAAAGCGGCACCGAAACCGCCGAGAGCCAGCGTCGCCATGCCGCCGAGAATCCACGGGGTGAGGCGCCCGCCAACATCCGCGCCATGCCCCCAGCGCGGGCGCAAAACCTGCACCGCATAATGCAGGCCCACGAGCAGGCCGGGCAGAAGCGCGGGCAGCGCGAGTTCCACCACCATCACGCGGTTAATGGTGGAAGTGGTGAGCACCACGATGGCGCCCAAAGCGGTCTGCACCAGGCCAAGGCGCAAAATTCCCAGCCATCCCAATGGTTTCATCACATCCCCCCGGTTGTGTTGAGGCTACGGAGCGCAAAGGCGCAGACAAGCATTCCCAGCACATAGAGAGTGACTCCCGTGCCGTTATACCAGGGCGCGCGCTCGCGCGGATTGGCCACAAGCGTGCGCATCAGCCAGAGTTGGGCGAGCAGCATCACGCCGACAATCCCCGCATGAACCGGAGCGCCCCAGCGCAGCAGCAGGCCGATCACGATCACCTGCGGCACAGCCATGACCCAGCAGGCGAGACGCGCGGCAGGCGCGGCCCCGAGCTGGACGGGAATGGAACGCACGCGATGGAGCTTGTCGCCCTCGATCGACTTGAAATCATTGAGAGTCATGATGCCATGCGCGCCGAGGCTATAGAGCACGGCAAGCGCAAGGATACGGGCATCCGGCCAGGTGCCGAGCACAGCGGCAGCGCCGGTGAACCACGGCAGGCCCTCATAGCAAAGGCCCACGGCGAGGTTGCCATACCAGCCATTCCCCTTGAGCCTCAGCGGCGGCGCGGAATAGGCCCAGGCGCAGGCAAGGCCCAGAATGGTTGCGAGCGTCACTTGCGGGCCGAGGAAGGTGGCGAAAACAAAGGAAACGATGGTCCAAAAAACCGCAAAGACGAAGCCCCAGCGACCGGGCACGCGCCCCGAAGGAATGGGCCGGTTCGGCTCGTTCACCGCATCGACATAGCGGTCGTACCAGTCGTTCACGACCTGACTGGTGCCACAGACCAAAGGCCCTGCGAGCAGCACACCCGCCAAAGCCGCCATCCATGTCTCGGAGAGCGAAGAGCCAGCGGAAACCACGCCGCACATGTAAGCCCACATGGGTGGAAACCACGTGATGGGCTTCAGCAACTCCAGCAGCGCGCGCGGCTGCGGATAGATTTGCCGATGGATCACCATCGGTTTGGCAGCACCGGAGGGCAGAGGATCGTGCATCATGGAGGGAGGCTAGCCCCACCTACATGAACCGTCAATTTCATTTTACGTGAGTGTCAACTTTGATTGACGATTATCAAGGACGAGGCGCATAGCCTCAGGCATCCTCGTCGTCATCCATTCCGTTGAGATTGCCGAGGCCATGACGACGCATCTTCGCATAGAAACTCTGGCGACTGAGACCGAGCATCTGCGCGGCAGAGGCCCGATTGTCGCCTGAGCGCTTCAGCGCCGCCTCGATGCAGAGCTTCTCGATGATGTCGGCGGATTCGCGCACCATGTCCTTCAGCGAGACACGGCCGACGAGTTCAGTCACCTGATCGACGGAGGTATAGGGGTTCGGCTCACGCACGGCCGCACCGGGCTGCAAAAGCGCGCGGTGCATCAGCAAGCCGTAGATGTTGGATTGCCCCACAAGCGTCGAGACGGCCGTGACCTCGATATCCTCGGAGCCCCCGAAGGAGCCGCGCAGGATGGTGGGGAAACTGCGCACGCTCTGGCTTTCGCGCAGGCGTGCCATCAGCAATTCCATATCGACGCCCGGTCGCCCAAGCCAGCGGCTGATCGCCTGCCCGAGGATCTGCTCCTTGGAGGCGAGGTGCACGAGTTCAAGGAAAGCCTGATTGGCCTCCGTGACACGCCAGTCCTCATCGATGACGACAAAGGCGACAGGCAGGTGCTCGATGATGCGCACGACATCCTGTGTGGCACCACCAGCGCCAGCCACAGCCGCCGCGCCACGCGCTGGCAACAATTGAAGCAGGAAAGACACCTCCTGCTCCTGCCGGAAAACCGAGACACTCACCGTGAACACTGTGCCTGCCGTAGCGAGGCGCGCCTCGATATTGGGCGCTGTGCCGGTTCGGCGCGCAGTCTTGAGCGCGGATTCGAGCAACTGGCCGCTGTCGTAATCAAAGCAGGAGAGCACAGTGCGGTTCACGAGACGGTCGGTCACCGGCGCGAGTTCCTGGATCGCCGCTGGATTGGCCTCGGTGATGCGCAAGGTCGCGCCATCCACGATCAGAACAGGATCCGTGGTCACATGGAATAGCATGCGATAACGCGTTTCCGCCGAGCGATAACGGCTGTAATCGCGCTCGAGAATGTCCTGCGTTTCCACAAGCTTGCGCTGGAGGGCGGAGAGTCGTCGCAGATCGCGCCCCACCGCAATCACCCGGCCCGTTCGGCCCAGAGCAACAGCGGAATAGCGGATCGGAAGGTCGACGCCCTTATCCGTGGGATGATTGATCTCGCGCGATTGTGCCGGGCTGCCTTTGAGCGCGCGCCCAAGCAGGTCTTCCACCTTCGGGCGACTTTCCGGGGTCACCACCTCGATCCAGGCGCGGCCGCGCCAGCCCTGGCCGACCTCGCGGGCAAGGTCGATATCACTGGTCACGACATCGTGGATGACGCCGGCACCGTCGACAACAATCGCAATATCGGACAACGAGGCTATGAGCTTCTCCGCAGAGTCAGGCGTAACGTCAACGGCCCATTCCGGGGTACCGCCAGGTCCGTGATGGAGAGAGGCCTGATCTTCCATTGTACTTGCGCTCATTTTGGTATTCAGCAGACAGCATCTGATTTGGATTCGGCCCGGGCTGTCGATATAAACAAGAGTTGTGCCACACAAGGCCGGATCGCATCCGGAATCACCTTCTCCACGACCTTTGGGCTATCATGACCCTTCGGCCGGGATCCGACGCTCAAGGGCTTCAAACAGTTCTGTGAAAGGCAACGTGGGCAGATCAGCCCCCGCCGCCATTGCCTTGTCCGGGTCCGCAGCGAAGGGCGCGCCCCCCAGAAGAATGCACATCTTCGGCTCTCGCGATGCTTTCCGCAGGCGTTTGATCAGCTCCGGCGCATGCCTTTCGCCAATGCTCCCCTGCACCGACAGGCCGACGACATTGAAACGCTCGGCCGCCACGAGATGCAGCAAAACCTCTTCGCGCATTGTGGCATCACAGCGACAATCCCACCCCGCCTGCTGAAAGCGGATGCCCAGCATGCGGAGGCCAAAGGAATGCGCCTCACCGGGCATCGGCACCAGCAGCATGCGCCGCTCTGCGAGGGGAGTCGCCAGCGGTTGCGGCGCGAATTCATGCAACAGGCGCTGCAAGGTCACAAGCCCGAGCGAGACCTCCACAAAACACAGACGATCCTGCTCCCAGGCATCCCCGAGCCTTTGCGCGGCCACGGCGAGAATGCCGGCCATCCGATCATCAAGAAGGCCAAAGGGATGACGCGCAGGCGCCAGCAAGGCTAAAGCGGCGGCGCAATTGCCCTCCGCCAAGCGCACGAGAAAGGTTTCGAAATCGGCCTCTGACAGCACCTCACCCGAGCGCTCGCCCGAGAGGGACACAACCGGAGGGTGCAGCGCGCCATGGCGCCGCAGCAAGGCGGTCAACACAGAGGCCTCGACGGTGCGCTCGATCAGCGCCTGCGATGAGCGAGCGCGTCCACTCCGCGAATCGCGCCCTGTTTCGTAATCGTTACGCGCATCAAACGAAGACGAAAAACGGGTCAGCGCCCCATCGATGCCTTCTGTAAGATCCACGTTTTTCAAACCGTCGTCGTAGCTGCTACCCATCACGCCCTCCCCCGGGTGTAATCGGATCTAGACACTGCTGCATGTTTCCCGATCGCACGCCATGACGAGGATCAAGCTCCCTCTGAGTGAGACAGTATGTCGCATGTGGACATTTTGTCAAAGGGGCGTCTGTTGAGCGTTGAACAGATCACCTTTCTACGGTCACTGCAATGAAAATCGGCGAAGCCAAAAATAACGCACAGTTTTTTCCGCGACGAATCACGATCCAAATGTGAATGCGTCTGGTTGCCGCACTATGGTGACAACAGGCCAACAAGAGATCACGCGACCGCCGCAGACGCCCTCGCGACCTCGCGCACGAGCCAATGCCACCCGCGCAACTGTCAGCACTGCGAAACAGCCAGCGACAGGAGGCCACAATTTCTGTGTCTAGTTTTATTGACATATGACGCGAGGCGGGCGAAGGTCTGCATCCAGGGCAAGGAGCACCCAGCTTCCTGCCACAGCCGGGAGGGCGGAATGGGCCAGTCGATGACCATCCGCAGATCGACAGGCGGCGAGATCGCCGGCCGGAAGGTCGCGAAGCCGCTTTACACGCCCGAAGAGCGGCGGCGGCGGGATTCGACCCACTGGACACTCGTGCAGGGCATTCTCGCGCCGCTGCAATTTCTGGTTTTCCTCGTCAGCCTCGGCCTTGTCGCCCGCTATCTTGTCACCGGGGCGGGTTATGAGGCGGCGACGCTTTCCATCATCCTGAAAACGTTGGTTCTCTACCTCATCATGGTCACCGGCTCGCTGTGGGAGCATGCCGTGTTCGGTCGCTACCTGCTGGCTCCCGCCTTCTTCTGGGAGGACATGGTGAGCTTCGTGGTGATCGCGCTGCACACGGCCTATCTGGTCGTGGTTCTGGGCGATCTCGCCGGCCCGAATGTGCAGATGGGCATCGCGCTCGCGGCCTACGCGACCTACGTGGTCAACGCGGCGCAATTCATCCTGAAACTGCGCGCCGCGCGCCTTCAGGCCGCGCGCGAGCCGGAACTCACCTCGGAAGGCATCGAGGTGCTGTCATGATTCGTGGACAACTCGATTCTCTCGCCCTTCCTGTGGATGCCAGCCCGAAAACCGGCTGCGCGAACCCGCCGGTTCTGCGCGAGCGTGGCCAGCGCGAGGTGTTCTGCGGCCTTACGGGAATCATGTGGCTGCACCGGAAGATCCAGGATGCGTTCTTCCTGATTGTCGGCTCGCGCACCTGCGCGCATCTTATGCAATCCGCCGCCGGCGTGATGATCTTCGCCGAGCCGCGCTTTGCGACCGCGATCATCGACGAGCGCGATCTTGCCGGCCTCGCGGATGCGAATGAGGAGCTCGACCGCGTGGTGGTGCGGCTTCTCGAGCGCCGTCCGGATATCAAGCTGCTTTTCCTCGTGGGCTCCTGCCCGTCGGAAGTGATCAAGCTCGATCTGTCACGGGCGGCGCAGCGCCTGTCGCAGCAGCTGCACCCGGCCGTGCGCGTGCTGAATTATTCGGGCTCGGGCATCGAAACCACCTTCACGCAAGGCGAGGATGCCTGCCTCGCGGCCCTCGTGCCCACCCTGCCGGAAGCTGCCGCGAACCATGATTCGCTGATGGTTGTCGGCGTTCTCGCCGATGCGGTGGAAGACCAGTTCCGCCGCTTGCTGGCCGGATTGGGAATCGAGAAGGTCACCTTCCTGCCCGCGCGCCGCGCGCATGAGATGCCGGCCATCGGCCATTCCACGCGCTATATTCTCGTGCAGCCCTTCCTCACCGATACGGCGATGAAGCTGGAGCAGCGCGGTGCAAAGCGCATCGATGCGCCCTTCCCGCTCGGCGCGCAGGGCATGTTCGGCTGGCTGGAAGCAGTGGCAAAAGCCTATCGCATCTCGCCCGTGACACTGGAAAACGTAACGCGCGCGCCGATGGAACGCGCGAACCGCGCGATTGCGCGCTACCGCGACACGCTCGCGGGCCGGCGCATCTTCTTCTTCCCGGATAGCCAGCTGGAAATTCCCATCGCGCGCTTCCTCGCGAACGAACTCGGCATGAACCTCATCGAGGTCGGCACGCCATATCTCCATCGCCAGCATCTCGCGGCGGATCTCGCGCTGCTGCCCGAGGGGACGCAGCTCAGCGAAGGGCAGGATGTCGATCGCCAGCTCGATCGCTGCCGGAAATCCGATCCCGATCTCGTGGTCTGCGGCCTCGGTCTCGCCAATCCGCTCGAAGCGGAAGGAATCACCACGAAATGGGCGATCGAACTCGTCTTCACGCCCATTCAGGGCTTCGAGCAGGCGGGTGATCTCGCTGAACTCTTCGCGCGGCCGCTGGTGCGCCGCGCCCGGCTGGAGATGTAACCATGCATCTCACCGTCTGGACCTATGAGGGACCTCCCCATGTCGGCGCAATGCGGATCGCCACCGCGATGCGCGGCCTGCACTATGTGCTGCACGCACCGCAGGGCGACACCTACGCCGACCTGCTTTTCACGATGATCGAACGGCGCAACAAGCGCCCACCGGTTAGCTACACCACCTTTCAGGCGCGCGATCTCGGTGGCGATACGGCGGATCTGTTCCAGACCGCCTGTGCCGAAGCCTATGAGCGCTACAAGCCGCAGGCGATGATTGTCGGCGCCTCCTGCACGGGCGAACTCATTCAGGATGACCCCGCTGGCCTCGCCCGTGCACTTGGCCTGCCGATTCCGGTTATTCCGCTGGAGCTTCCGAGCTACCAGAAGAAGGAAAACTGGGGCGCGGCAGAAACCTTCTACCAGCTCGTGCGCGCGCTGGCTGGCCCGCATGTGCCGCCGCCGGGCTCGATCCGGGCACCGCGCCGCGCCGGTGAGCCCGCGCGTTGCAACATTCTCGGCCCCTCCGCGGTGGGTTTCCGCCATCGCGACGATCTTCTCGCCGTAAGCCACATTCTCGAGCGCATGGGCGTGGAAATCCACGTCGTCGCGCCGTGGGAATGCACGCCCGCCGATCTGGCGACCGTGGGCGAAGCTGATTTCAACATCGTGCTCTACCCCGAAATCGCTGGGCAGGCCGCGCAATGGCTGAAGCGCAGCTTCAACCAGCCGATGGTCACCACCGTGCCGATCGGCGTGGGTGCCACGCGTGATTTCATCGTCGAGGTCGCGCGCTGCGCCGGCATCGACCCCGCGCCCTTCCTCGCGGAACCGCCGGGCCGCCTGCCCTGGTATTCGCGCTCGGTCGATTCGACCTACCTCACGGGCAAGCGCGTCTTCATCTTCGGCGATGCGACCCATGCGCTCGCGGCCGCGCGGATCTGTAAGGAGGAACTCGGCTTCGATGTCGTGGGCCTCGGCACATACAGCCGCGAGTTCGCGAGGGATGTGCGCCAGATGGCGACCTGCCTCGGGCTCGAAGCGCTGATCACCGACGATTACCTCGAGGTGGAAGCGAAAATCGCCGAATTGCAGCCGGAGCTCGTGCTCGGCTCGCAGATGGAGCGGCACATCGCAAAGCGCCTGCGCATTCCCTGCGCGGTCATCTCGGCTCCCGTTCATGTCCAGGATTTCCCCGCCCGTTACGCCCCGCAAATGGGCTTCGACGGCGCGGATGTGATCTTCGACACCTGGGTCCATCCGCTGATGATGGGCCTTGAGGAGCATCTCCTCGGAATGTTCCGTGATGATTTCGAATTCCACGACGGCGCGGGCTCCAGCCATCTCGGGCATGGGTCGCATGCGCCCTCGCGCGAACGCGCGCCGGAGCCGGTGGCCGCCACGGCGATTGCCGCAGCGCCGCAGGCCGACGTCGCCGTGGCCGAACTACCCGCGGGAGAGCCGGTCTGGGCGGCGGAAGCCGAAAAGGAACTGAAAAAGATCCCCTTCTTCGTGCGCGGAAAGGCGCGCCGCAACACCGAGGCCTTCGCGCGCGAGCGCAAGATCAGCACCATCACCGTGGAGACGCTCTATGATGCCAAAGCGCATTTCGGGCGTTGAATCCGTCCCCATCCGGGTGGTGCTCGTCACGATGGACGATCACCTCACCGGCACGATGGCGCGCATGCGTCCGCAGCTGAAGCGGGAAATCCCTGGGCTGATCCTCAGCGTGCATTCCGCCGCGGATTGGGGCCGCTCGGCCTCGGCACTTGAGAGCGCGAACACCGCCATTCTCGAGGCCGATATCCTCGTCGCCTCCATGCTCTTCATGGAAGACCAGTACACGCCAATCCTGCCCGCGCTTCAGTCGCGCCGCGCCAATTGCGACGCCATGGTCTGCTGCCTCTCGGCGCCCGAAGTGACGAAGCTCACCCGCATGGGCGCCTATGACATGAGCCAGCCCGCGACCGGCTTCACGGCCCTGCTGAAGAAGCTGCGCGGCAATGCGAAGCCCGGCGGCAACGCCGGCGCCAGCCAGCTGAAGATGCTGCGTCGCCTGCCTCAGATCCTGCGCTTCATTCCCGGCACCGCGCAGGATGTGCGCGCCTATTTCCTCAGCCTGCAATACTGGCTCGCGGGCTCGGACGAGAATTTTCTCAACATGGTCCGTTACCTCGTGAACCGTTACGCGGCGGGGCCGCGCGCGGGGTATCGCGGCACGCTGAAGGCCGAAAATCCGGTCGAATATCCGGAAACCGGGGTCTATCACCCGGCGATGAAGGGCCGGATGCAGGAAGCCGATGCCGGCCTTCCCCGCAACGACAACATTCGCGGCACGGTTGGCTTGCTGCTGATGCGCAGCTACCTCCTCGCGGGCAACACCGCGCATTACGATGCCGCCATCGCGGCGATCGAGGCGCGCGGATACCGCGTCATCCCCGCTTTCGCGAGCGGGTTGGATGCGCGCCCGGCCATCGAGAAATTCTTCCTCAAGAACGGCGCCCCGGCCATTGATGCGCTGGTTTCGCTCACCGGCTTCTCGCTCGTCGGCGGCCCGGCCTATAACGATGCCGCAGCGGCGGAAATCGTGCTGAAACAGCTCGATGTGCCCTATATCGCGGCGCATGCCGTGGAGTTCCAGTCGCTGCAGGAATGGGGCGGCTCGGATCGCGGCCTGATGCCCGTGGAAGCGACCATCATGGTCGCGATCCCCGAACTGGATGGCGCGACGGGCTCCATGGTCTTCGGCGGCCGCGTAGAAACGGGCGGTGCCACCTGCACCGGCTGCCACCGGAAATGCGTGTTCGAGGCGGATCGCGACATGCGCGCCATGGTCGGCTGCCCCGAGCGCATCGACATGCTCGCCGCGCGGGTGGACAAGCTGGTGAGCCTGCGCCGCGCCGAACGCGCCAAGCGCAAGCTGGGCCTCGTGATCTTCAATTTCCCGCCCAATGCGGGTTCCACCGGCTCTGCCGCCTATCTCGCAGTGTTTGAATCGCTCCATCGCACGCTGATGGGCCTCCGGCAGGCGGGCTACACGGTCGATGTTCCGCCAACGGTGGATCACCTCCGCAAGGCGCTCACCGAGGGCAATGCCGCGCTCTATGGCGCGCATGCGAATGTGCACACGCGCATCCCGGCCTCCGATCATGTGCGCCGCGAGCGCTGGCTCGCCGAGATCGAGCGCGCCTGGGGCCCAGCTCCCGGCAAGCACCAGACCGATGGCGGCAACATCTTCGTGCTGGGCGCGCAATTCGGGAACATCTTCGTCGGCATCCAGCCCGCTTTCGGTTACGAGGGCGACCCGATGCGCCTTCTCTTCGAGAAAGGCTTCGCGCCCACGCACGCTTTCTCGGCCTTCTATCGCTGGATGCGCGAGGATTTCGGCGCGCAGGCTTACCTGCATTTCGGCACGCATGGCGCGCTGGAATTCATGCCGGGCAAGCAGGTCGGCCTTTCCGGCTCGTCGTGGTCGGACCGGCTGATCGGCGACATGCCGAATGTCTATCTCTACGCCTCGAACAACCCCTCCGAGGGTTCGATCGCGAAGCGCCGCTCGGCGGCGACGCTCATCACCTATCTCACCCCGCCGGTGGCGCATGCCGGGCTCTATCGCGGCTTGCTGGAACTCAAGGCCTCGCTCGATCGCTGGCGGGCGCTCAATACGCAGGGCGAGGAGCGCGAGACGCTCGCGACCCTCATCCAGGCGCAGGCCGCGACCGTGGATCTCGCAACAGCCGAACCCGCCTGGGGGGAAGCGGCGGATGCCGAAATCGCCAAGCTCGCGAATGCGGTGCTCGAACTTGAATACACGCTCATTCCGCATGGCCTGCATGTCGTGGGCGAGCCGCTGAGCCGCGCCGAGCGCGCGGACATGCTGCTCGCGGTGGCCGATGCCGGGCATGGCGCGCGTCTCGAACGCGAGGCCGTGGAAGCAATCATCGACCGGAAGGCCCCGCCCGCCGGCATGGATGCCGCGCTTGCGAAACAGCTCTGCGAGATGGATCGCCTGCTGGAAGACGATCATGAACTTCCGGCCATCCTCCATGCGCTTGATGGCGGCTTCACCCCGCCCGCGCAGGGTGGCGACGTGCTGAGAAGCCCGGCGGTTCTGCCGACTGGCCGGAACATGCACAGCTTCGATCCGTTCCGCATCCCCTCGGCCTTTGCCATGGCCGATGGCCGCCGGCAGGCCACGAAACTTCTCGCGCGCCATGTCAGCGATGGCCATGCCGCGCCCGAGAAGGTCGCGATGGTGCTCTGGGGCGCGGATAACGTGAAAACCGAGGGCGGTCCCATCGCGCAGGCCATGGCGCTGATCGGC
>JALOTF010000141.1 GCA_025458025.1 Beijerinckiaceae bacterium
AGGCGCGGGAGCATCCAGGTGCCACCCGAATCCGGGATGAGCCCGATCTTGGCGAAGGCCTGCACGAATTTGGCACTCTTTGCAGCGAGAACGAGATCGCAAGCGAGCGCGAGATTCGCCCCTGCCCCCGCAGCAACGCCATTCACCGCCGCGATGATCGGCTTCGGCATGGCGCGGATCGCGCGGATCAGCGGGTTGTAGAAGGTTTCGAGCGTGTAGCCGAGATCAGGTGCCGCACCCCCCTCGGGCCTCACGCGATCGGACAGATCCTGTCCCGCGCAGAAGCCGCGCCCAGCGCCGGTGAGGATGATCGCGCGGCAGGTTTCACTCGCCGCCACCTCGTCCACCGCCAACTTCAACGCGCGATGCTGCGCCTCGTTGAAGGAATTGAGCTTGTCAGGCCGGTTGAGCGTCAGCACCACCAGCGCGCCGCGCTGTTCCACCAGAACCGGTGACGGTTCGGCCTCATTGCCTTGCGGAGCCATGTCGCCCTCCCCGGGGCTCTTCGTGTCGCGTTTCCCGCCGGTCCGCTTCTTTTCGGTTTCCGTCGCAACGATTTCGATACGACCCTCTTGACTAACTGACCGGTCGGATAATTAAATGAATAAGACAGCGAGAATGTCAACGGGCTCCTGAAACGAGCCTGCGAGAAACGAAAAAGCGGCACCGGAGAGCACCGGGGCCACAGGAAACGCCGGATCGAGCGCCCAACGCGGCGCATGGGAGGGAGGAAGCATGAACATTTCCAAGGGATTTTCGCGGCGCGCTGCCCTGCTGGCGGGCGCCTTCACGCTGGGCGCAGGCCTCGGCCCGGCTTTCGCGCAGGGCGAGATCAAGCTCGGCGCGGTGCTCTCGGTCACCGGCCCAGCCTCTTTCCTCGGCGACCCGGAAAAGCGCACGCTGGAAATCGCAGTCGAGGATGTGAACGCGAAGGGCGGCATTCTGGGCCGCAAGGTTCGCCTCATCGTCTATGATGACGCGGGCGACCCCAATGCGGCACGCACCTTCGCGACCCGCCTGCTGGAAGAAGACAAGGTGACCGCGATGATCGGCGGCTCCACCACCGGCACCACCATGGCGATGATCCCCGCCTTCGAGGATGCGCAGGTGCCCTTCATCAGCCTCGCCGGCGCAGTGCAGATCATCCAGCCCGTGAAGAAATGGGTGTTCAAGACCCCGCACACCGACACCATGGCCTGCGAAAAGATCTTCGAGGACATGAAGAAGCGCGGCACGACCAAGATCGGCATGATCTCGGGCACCGATGGCTTCGGCAAATCCATGCGCGATGAATGCGTGAAGGTCGCTGGCAAATACGGCATCGAGATCCTCCACGAGGAGAATTACGGCCCGCGCGACACCGACATGACGCCACAGCTCACCAACATCAAGAACAAGGCGGGCATTCAGGCGGTCATCAATCCCGGCTTCGGTCAGGGCCCGGCCATCGTCACGCGCAACTACAAGCAGTTGGGCATCGCCGTGCCGCTCTACCAGAGCCATGGCGTGGCCTCGAAGCAGTTCATCGAACTTGCTGGCCCCGCGGCCGAGGGCGTGCGCTTGCCGGCGGCGGCCCTTCTGGTAGCAGACAAGCTGCCGGATAACGATCCGCAGAAGAAGGTCGTGACCGAGTACTCGGCCAACTATGCCAAGCGCACGGGCCAGCCGGTCTCCACCTTCGGCGGCCATGCCTATGACGGCTTCATGATCTGGAAAGAGGCCGTGGAGCGCGCCAAGACCGACAATGCGGCCAAGGTGCGCGACGAGATCGAGAAGACCAAAGGCTATATCGGCACCGGCGGCGTCGTGAACATGAGCCCGACCGACCATATGGGCCTCGATCTCTCGGCCTTCCGCATGCTCGAGATCAAGAACGGCGACTGGACCCTCGTTCAGTAAGCCTGAACCGGCGAGGCGGTCCGCCGCCTCGCCTTCCCCCGCTGACGCCTGAGCCCGGAGCATTCCGCGACATGCCCGAACTCCTGCAATTTGCCTTTTCGGGCCTCACGGTTGGCGCGGTTTATGCGCTGGTCGCGCTCGGCTTCACGCTGATCTACAACGCCTCGGATGTCGTGAATTTCGCGCAAGGCGAATTCGTGATGCTCGGCGGCATGGCCACAGTATTCCTGCATATGGCGGGCGTGCCGCTGCCGCTGGCCGCTGCGCTCGCCATCCTCATCACCGTGGGCGTGGGCCTCGCGCTTTATGCCTTCGCGATCGACCCCGCGCGGGGTTCGAGCGCGGTGACCGTGATCATCATCACCATCGGTGCCTCCATCTTCCTGCGCGGGGTTGCGCAGGTGGTGTTCGACAAACGGTTCCATGCGCTGCCGAGCTGGTTCGGGCAGGAACCGATCCGCATCGGGGGCGCCGCCATCCTCCCGCAGAGCCTCGTGGTGCTCGCCGGCGCGGGGCTGATTGTGGCGCTGATCTTCCTCATCATCGACCGCACGCTTCTGGGCCGCGCCATATTGGCCACCGCCGCGAACCGCCTCGCCGCGCGTCTCGTGGGCATTCCAGTGCGGAAGATCGTGGCGCTTTCCTTCGCGCTCTCCGCTGCGATTGGTGCGGTCGCAGGCATTCTCGTCACGCCGATCACGCTCACGAGCTATGATGTGGGCACGCTTTTGGCGCTGAAGGGCTTCGCTGCGGCGATGCTCGGCGGCATGGGCAGCGCAGTGGGCGCGGTGGTCGGCGGCCTGCTGCTCGGCCTTGCCGAGAGCTTCGGCGCGGGGCTGATCTCCTCGAAATACAAGGATGCCATCGCCTTCCTCATCATCCTCGGCGTGCTGTTCGTGCGTCCGCAGGGCCTCTTCGGCAAGAAGAACGTGGAGCGCGTGTGATGTCACGGCTCTTCTCCTCCCGCTGGGGAATCGTGCTGGGCCTTGGCCTCGTGCTGGCAATCCTGCCGCTGATCTTCCCCTCAAACTATTATTTCCGCGTCGCGGCCATCGTGAACATCTTCGCGCTCGCCGCCGTGGGTTTGAACCTGCTGATGGGCTATGCCGGGCAGGTCAGCCTCGGGCATGCCGGTTTCATGGGCCTTGGCGCCTATTCCGTGGCGATCGGCGCGACGCATTTCGGCCTGCACGGCCTCGCGGCGGCGGGCCTCGGCGCGGTGCTCTCGGCAGTCGTGGCCTTCCTCGTGGGGCGCCCCATCCTGCGGCTCAAGGGCCATTATCTCGCGGTGGCGACCCTCGGCTTCGGCCTGCTGATTGCGATGGCGCTGACCAACGAGGCGAGCTGGACCGGCGGCCCGGATGGCATGGGCGTGCCGCGCCTCGAAGTCTTCGGCACCCGCCTGCGCGGACCCGACACCTGGTACTACATCTCAGCCGGCGTGCTGCTGATCGGCGTGATCCTCGCGCTGAACCTCATCGAGAGCCCCACAGGGCGCGCCATGCGCGCGATCCATGACAGCGAGATCGCGAGCCGCGTAGCGGGCATCGATGTCGCGAGCTACAAGCTGAAGATCTTCGTCGTCTCAGCGGTTTATGCCTCGGTTGCGGGATCGTTGATGGCCTTCCTCAACGGCCATATCACGCCCGACGGCACCGCCGGCTTCCTCCGCTCGGTGGAGCTGGTG
>JALOTF010000090.1 GCA_025458025.1 Beijerinckiaceae bacterium
GGACCTGAGCACTCTTTGAACCTGATCCGGGTCATGCCGGCGAAGGGACGGGACAATGCACGCGGGGTTCCTTTCCCGCAGATCCTGGCACCCCCGCCGCATCACCCCATGCTCGAACCATGGAGTGCTGCACGATGAACAAGCCGATTTCCCCCAAGAACCTGCAACCGGCGCCCGAGACCGTCACGACCGGCCCGATCATCGGCTCGCGGAAGGTCTATGCCGCGCCGAAATATCATCCGGAGATGCGCGTTCCCTTCCGCGAGGTGACACTGACCGACCCCGCCGAGGCACCGGTGCGCATCTATGATCCCTCCGGCCCCTATACCGAGACCGACGCCCGCATCGACCTGAAATCCGGCCTGCCACAGACGCGCGAGGCGTGGATTGCCGGTCGCGGCTTCGAGGCGGTTCAACCGCGCGCCGTGAAGCCTGAGGATAACGGCAACATCTCCGCCGACAAGCTCGTGCCGGAATGCCCGGCGAGCCGCATCATCCGCGCGGGCAAGCCGGGCCAGCTTGTGACGCAATATGAATTCGCCCGCGCCGGCATCATCACCGAGGAGATGATCTACGTCGCGCATCGCGAGAATCTCGCGCGTGAGGCAGCACTCGAAGGCGCACGCGAACACATGGCCGATGGCGAGAGCTTCGGTGCGGCCGTGCCGGAATTCGTGACGCCGGAATTCGTGCGCAGCGAGATCGCCCGTGGCCGGGCGATCATCCCTGCCAACATCAACCACACCGAACTCGAGCCGATGGCGATCGGCCGGAATTTTCTGGTCAAGATCAACGCGAATATCGGCAATTCGGCCGTGACATCCGGTGCGGCGGAGGAGGTGGAAAAGCTTGTCTGGGCCATCCGCTGGGGTGCCGATACGGTGATGGACCTCTCCACGGGCCGCAACATTCACAACATCCGCTCGTGGATCATGCGCAACTCGCCGGTGCCCATCGGCACGGTGCCGATCTATCAGGCGCTCGAAAAGGTCGATGGTGACCCCACGAAGCTCGATTGGGAGGTGTTCAAGGATACGCTCATCGAGCAAGCCGAGCAGGGTGTGGATTACTTCACGATCCATGCGGGCGTGCGCCTCGCCTATGTGCCGCTCACGGCGAACCGCGTCACCGGAATTGTCAGCCGTGGCGGCTCGATCATGGCGCGCTGGTGCCTCGCGCATCACCGCGAGAGCTTCCTCTACGAGCGCTTCGACGAGATCTGCGAGATCATGCGGAAATATGACGTCTCGTTCTCGCTCGGCGATGGCCTGCGGCCCGGCTCGATTGCTGATGCGAATGACCGCGCGCAATTCGCCGAACTCGAAACTCTCGGCGAACTCACACAGATCGCGTGGAAAAAGGGCTGCCAGGTGATGATCGAGGGGCCGGGACACGTCCCGATGCACAAGATCAAGGAGAACATGGACAAGCAGCTGCGCGAGTGCGGCGAGGCCCCGTTCTACACCCTCGGGCCCCTGACGACCGATATCGCGCCGGGCTATGACCACATCACAAGCGGAATCGGCGCGGCAATGATCGGCTGGTTCGGCTGCGCGATGCTTTGCTACGTGACGCCGAAGGAGCATCTTGGCCTTCCCAACCGCGATGACGTGAAGCAGGGGGTCATCACCTACAAGATCGCGGCGCATGCGGCGGACCTTGCCAAGGGGCATCCGGCGGCGAAAATCCGCGATGATGCGCTCTCCCGCGCGCGCTTCTCCTTCCGCTGGGAGGACCAGTTCAACCTCGCGCTCGACCCGGATACCGCTCGCGCCTACCACGACGAAACCTTGCCTAAAGATGCGCACAAGGTCGCGCATTTCTGTTCGATGTGCGGCCCGAAATTCTGCTCGATGAAGATCACGCAGGATCTGCGCGAGGAAGCGAAGAAGCTCAATGCGGGCATGGAGGACATGCAGGCGGCGGAGGCCGCAAATGCGCTTATGTCGGCGGAGGCTGGCATGGCGGAAAAGTCGCGCGAATTCCTCGCAACTGGCGGAAAGCTCTATGTCGAGAAGGCGTGATGCAGGCCTTTCCGCTCGATGAGGCAAGGCGGCTGGCGCGGGCAATTGCCGTGCGCCGGCCCCGCGTGCATGCGCTCACCAATCCGGTGGCGCAGGCGCTGAGCGCCAACGCGCTTGTGGCGCTGGGCGCGGAGCCCTCCATGTCTGCGCATCCGCGCGACATTCTCGCTCTGGCGCGGAGTGCGGATGCCATCCTCGTCAATCTCGGCATGCTGGAACCGGCGCGCGAAGCGGCCATCGAGGCGCTTCTCGCGGAGGCGGTGGGTCTAGAGACCCCCCTCGTGCTCGATCCGGTGATGGCCGATCGCGTGCCGTTCCGGCGCGCCCTTGCAGAACGGTTTTCGGCGTTCCCGCGCCTTCTCGTGAAGGGGAATGGCGCTGAAATGGCGGTTTTGCACAGAGCATTTCCGGAAGGAACCACGCTGGTCACCACCGGCGAGACCGATCGCGTTCAGGAGCGAGACGAACTCGAAATCTCCGGCGGGCATCCGCTTATGGCGCGGTTCTCCGGCTCGGGTTGCCTCGCGGGTGCGGTAATCGCGGCCTTCGCGGCGGTT
This sequence comes from Beijerinckiaceae bacterium, assembly GCA_025458025.1. GTDB lineage: Bacteria > Pseudomonadota > Alphaproteobacteria > Rhizobiales > Beijerinckiaceae > Rhabdaerophilum. The sequence goes on from JALOTF010000090.1 coordinate 2,582, forward strand.
GAGGCGGATCCCGCGCGCGCCGCCGCTGCGGCACTTACCGCCTTGCGCCACGCCGCTGCCGAGGCCGGTGCCAAGGCGCAAGGCCCCGGCACTTTCGTGCCGCTTCTTTTCGATTCTCTCGCTCGTTTTTCGGATGGATGACATGATTTTGGACATCACTCTCTACGGCATCGTTGACCCGCAGATTGCCAAAGGCCGCAGCCTCGCGAGCCTCGCGCGTACGGCGGCTGATGGCGGCACGACGATCATCCAGTACCGCGCGAAGGAGGCGGACACCCGCGCGATGATCGCCGAGGCGCGGAGCATTGTCGCGGCGCTTGCGGGCACGCATGTGCCGCTGCTCATCAATGATCGGGTGGATGTCGCGCTCGCGAGCGGCGCACAGGGCGTGCATCTCGGGCGCGAGGATATGCATCCGGCGGATGCGCGAGCGCTGCTCGGCCCCAAGGCGATCATCGGTGCGACGGTGAAAAACCGCGCGGATTTGCTGGCCCTGCGTGGCCAGCCCATCGATTATGCCTGCATCGGCGGTGTTTTCGCCACGAGCCACAAGGATAATCCCGCCCCCCCCGTGGGAATCGACGGGTTCCGCGCCCTGCGTGCCGAGGCGCGGGAACTGCTGGGCGATATCCCGGTCGGCGCCATCGCGGGCATCACGCGTGAGAATGCCGGCTCACTGATGGAGGCTGGCGCGGATGGCGTGGCGGTGATCGGTGCGCTCTTCGCGGGCGAAGACCCGCGCAAGGCCGCGAAGGCGTTCCTGCCTGTGTTGCGCAGGGCCGCATGATTCCCGTTGCGCTCACCATTGCGGGCTCGGATTCCGGTGGAGGAGCCGGCATTCAGGCGGACCTGAAAACCTTCTCCGCGCTCGGTGTCTTCGGCACCAGCGCGCTCACGGCGCTCACCGCGCAGAATACCCTCGGCGTCTCTGCCGTGCATGCCCCGCCGCCGGATTTCGTGGCCGAACAGATCAGGGCGGTGCTCTCCGATTTCCGCGTCGGGGCGGCGAAAACCGGCATGCTCTATTCCGCCGAGATCATCTTAGCGGTGGCGGAGGCGCTGAGCGCCGCGCCTGACCTCCCGCTCGTCGTCGACCCCGTGATGATCGCGACCTCCGGCGATCCCCTGATCCGCCCAGAAGCGGTGACGGCGATGGTGGAACGGCTCTTCCCGCGCGCTGCACTCGTCACGCCCAATCTCGCGGAGGCTGCCGCGCTCACAGGCGCGGCAATCGCGCATGATCTCGACGCCATGGAGCGGCAGGGCGAGGCGATCCGCGCCATGGGCGCGCGCACCGTGCTGATGAAGGGTGGGCATTCGGAAGGCGCGGAAGCGACCGACCTTCTGGTGAGCGAAGAGGGCACCCGGCTCTTCTCCGCGCCGCGCGTGGAAACGCGCCACACCCATGGCACGGGCTGCACGCTTTCCGCCGCGATTGCCGCAGGCCTCGCCAAGGGGCAGCGGCTGGAGCAGGCGATTGCGGAGGCGAAGACCTATCTTACAGCGGCTCTTGTTGCGGGGCGCGATCTCGGCCTCGGGCGCGGAAACGGCCCGGTTCATCATTTTCACGCCCTCTGGGCCCGCTGATTTCGGGAGAAAATCATGGCTGTGACACGCCGCCTTGCGCTTGCCGGAGCCGCGAGCCTCGCTGCGCCAGCCATTGTTCGTGCCGATGCTCCGCGCCGCTGGCGCATGGTCACGAGCTGGGGGAAGAATCTCGTCGGGCCTGGCGTGACAGCCGCGCGGCTCGCCAAGCGCATCACCGCCATGAGCGGCGGCACGCTGGAGGTGCAGCTTTTCGCGGCGGGCGAGATCGTGCCGGCTCTGAACGTGCTCGATGCGGTTTCGAACGGCACGGTCGAGATGGGCCACACGGCGGCGCTGTTCTGGCAGGGGAAAATGCCCGCCGCCTCGCTGTTCACCACCGTGCCCTTCGGGCTGTCGCCGGTGGCGCATGCCGCATGGATCGATGCCGAAGGGCAGGGGCTGTGGGATGAACTCTACGGCGCCTTCAATGTGAAGCCCTTCCTCGCGGGCAATACCGGGCCTTCGAGTGCGGGCTGGTTCCGCAAGCCGGTGCAATCCCTCGGCGATATCGCGGGCCTGCGCATCCGCGCGAGCGGAATCGGTGGCGAACTCTATCGCCGCCTGGGCGCGACAGCGGTGGTGATCTCGCCCGGCGACACCTATGCGGCGCTGGAACGCGGCGCGATCGACGCGGCGGAATTCCTCGCCCCCGCGAATGATCTCGCCCTGGGCCTCAACCGCATTGCGCCGCATCTCGTGTTTCCCGGCTTCAACAAGCCGAACGGCGCCAGTGAGTTGATCATCGCGAAGCCCCTCTGGGAGAGCCTGCCGGAAAACCTCAAGAGCATCGTCGAGGCCGCCGCGCGCATGGAGCATGATCTTGGCCTCGCGGAGGCGCATCGCCTCAATGCCGAGGCTTTGCGCACGCTGATCGAGGGCGGCACGCAGGTGCAGCGCCTGCCGGAGGAGGTTTTGGCGAAAGGCGCGATGCTCGCGGAGGATGTGCTCGCCGATCTCGCCGCGCGAGATGCGCTTACGGCGCGCATCGTCACAAGCTATCGCGGGGCGCGCAATTCGGCCGCGCGCGCGTGGGAAGCGCTGGCACGGAGTTGAACACTACCGGTTGAACCGCACTATGCCCGCCTCGGCCACGCGATAGCCCGTGAGCGCCTCAGCGCGGCGCGCGAAATCCGGGCTGCGCATCAGCGCGAAGAGCTTCTGCGGTCCCGGTTCGAAATAGGTGCGACGGCGCATCGCGAGATCGAATTTCTCCCATGCGAGGGAGACGAAATCGAGGCCTTGCGCCTTCGCGGCGGCTCGTGTGGCAATGCCGCAATCGACCTCGCCGGTGCGGATGGCATAGGCGAGATCATCGCCCGTGGGATAAACCAGCATGCCCGCCGTGAGGACCGCGAAATCGAGGCCTGCGCGCTCGAAAAGCTGCTCCGCCAGTTGCTGCGCACCGGCGCCGGGCTGGCGCAGGCCGAGCCGCGCCGCCTTCGCGGCGAGATCGGGCAGGCTCGCAATGCCCTTCGGGTTGCCCGGCGGCAGCAGAAGGCCCTGCTCGCGCTCCGCGAAGGCGATCAGCACGCCATCCGTCAGGTGTCGCGATTCACGGAGGGCGGTTACATTCGCTGCCTCTTCCGCGCCATGGAGATGGATGGCTGCAAGGCCAACCCCATGGGCCTCCAGCTTGCGGAAGCCCGCCAGTGACCCTTCGCTCAGCAGCGCGAGGCCCGAGCCGGACTGCCGCAAGGCCCATTCCAGCAGCGGATCATGGCTGCCGCCGACAATCTGTGGCGCAGCTTCCAGCGCCAGTCCCGCTGGCCGCGCGAGGCCGGATTCCACCCAGCGATCCAGCGCGCTGCGCGGGAAGATCCATTTGCCGGTGACCTTGGAGCAGGGCACCGCCCCCGCTGCCACGAGTTCATAGAGCTTGCGCTCCTTGATGCCGAGATAGGCCGCCGCCTGTTCCGTACTGAGATAGGTTTTCATATCTTATCCTGCGCTTGAATGCACCTATATGCACAAATTCCAAAACTTGAAAACAGCGCAATTCGCGGCATATCACTCGGGCAGCAACAAGAGGCGGTCACGCTCGCATGGATGTCACGGCAGCCTTTTCGGAAGCGTTCCGGCTCATTCTCGGAGCCGATCCGAAATTCCTGGGTATCGTCGGGCTGTCGCTGCGCGTCACGCTCACGGCGGTGCTGCTCGCGGCGATCATCGGCCTGCCGCTCGGTGCGTGGCTGGCGGTGTCGCGCTTTCCTGGCCGCAATCTGGTGATCGTGCTCATCAACGGGTTGATGGGCCTGCCCCCGGTAGTGGCGGGACTGGTGGTGTTCCTGTTGCTCTCGCGCTCCGGTCCGTTGGGTTCCTGGGGGGTGCTTTTCACGCCCACCGCGATGGTCATCGCGCAGACCCTGCTGGTTCTGCCCATCGTGATCGCCCTCACGCGCGGGACGATCGAGGAACTCTGGCGCGAGTACCGCGAGCATCTCGCTTCACTCGGTGTCAGCGGCATCCGGGCCGTGCCGACCTTGCTCTGGGATGGCCGTTTCGCGTTGGCCACCGGCCTGCTCGCCGGTTTTGGCCGCGCCAGCGCGGAGGTCGGCGCGGTGCTGATCGTCGGCGGCAATATCGCGAATTACACCCGCACCATGACAACCACCATCGCGCTCGAAACGTCGAAGGGCGATCTCCCGCTCGCCCTCGGTCTCGGCATCGTGCTGATGGCGCTGACCTTTCTTATCAACGGGCTCGCCTTTGGTGCGAGCCGCATCGGTCAGAGATTTGCGGGGTGAGCATGCGGGACATAGCCTCCATCCTGCCGTTGCGCGTGGACAGCCTCGCCTTTGAGGCGGACGGCAAAAGCCTGCTCGGCCCGGTGAGTTTCGATCTGCCGAAGGGCGGCATCACCGCCATTATCGGGCCGAATGGCGCAGGGAAATCGCTGCTTTTGCGCCTGTGTCATGGGTTGCTCGTCCCTACGCGGGGGCGCGTCAACTGGGCAGTGGAAGGCGGGCTGATTGCCGGCCGCAAGCGCCACGCCATGGTATTCCAGCGCCCGGTGATGCTGCGCCGATCCGCCCGCGCCAACCTTCAGCATGCGGCCATGGTGACCGGGGCAGGGCGGAGCGTTGAAGATGCTCTGGAGGGCTTCGGCCTGACACATCTCGCGGAAAGGCCTGCGCGCCTGCTCTCCGGCGGCGAGCAGCAAAGGCTGGCGCTGGCACGCGCATGGTTGCTGGAGCCCGATGTGCTCTTCCTCGACGAGCCGAGTTCGCAGCTCGATCCCGGCGCGACCCGGCAGATCGAGGCCATTCTCGAACGCCTCGCCGCCGAAGGCGTGACTCTGCTGATGACCACGCATGATTTCGGGCAGGCCCGTCGCCTCGCGCGGCGCGTGCTGTTCCTGCATCGCGGCCAGCTTGTGGAGGACGCGGACGCAACCTCCTTCTTTGCGCAGCCACGCACGGAAGAAGCGCGAAGCTTTCTCGCTGGAGACCTGCTCTGGTGATCTCATACGACCAACAAACCGAACAAGGGAGAACTGGAATGCTCACTCGTCGTATAGCGCTCGGCCTTGCCGCGAACCTCATGCTGGCAGCCCCGGCATTCGCGCAGACGCCCGCGCCCTCGGGGCGCTTCATCACGGTGTCATCGACCACCTCCACCACCGATTCCGGCCTCTTCACGCATCTCCTGCCGATCTTCCAGGCGAAGACGGGCATCGAGGTGCGCGTGGTGAGCCAGGGCACCGGGCAGGCGCTGGATACGGGCCGCCGCGGAGACGCGGATGTGGTGTTCGTGCATGCCCGCGCACAGGAGCTGAAATTCGTCGAGGACGGCTTCGGCGTCGAGCGCAAGGCGGTGATGTACAACGATTTCGTGCTGATCGGCCCGAAGGCCGACCCTGCCGGCATCAAGGGCGGCAAGGATATCGTGGCGGCGCTGAAGGCCGTGCAGGCGAAGCGCTCGCTCTTCATCTCGCGCGGCGACAAATCCGGCACGCACTCCGCCGAGCTGAACCTCTGGAAGGCCGCGGAGATCGACATCGAGAAGGTGAAGGGCCCGTGGTATCGCGAGATCGGGCAGGGCATGGGCGCGGCGCTTAACATGGCCTCGGCCCAGAACGGCTATGTGCTCTCGGATCGTGCGACCTGGCTGAACTTCAAGAACCGGGGCGAACTCGATATCGTGGTCGAGGGTGATCGCCGCCTCTTCAACCAATATGGCGTGATGCTCGTGAACCCAGCCAAGCACCCGCATGTGAAGAAGGCTGATGGCCAGGCCTTCATCGATTGGCTGGTTTCGCCGGAAGGGCAGAAGGCGATTGCCGATTACAAGATTGGCGGGCAATCGTTGTTCTTCGCGAACGCCACGCAGCCCGGCGCGTGAATTAAACCCACGCCTTGGCCAGCGCGATCACCACGAGATAGCGCCCGGTCTTGGCGATAGTCACCAGAGCGAGGAACCGCCACAGCGGTTCCCGCATAATGCCGGCGACCAGGGTGAGCGGATCGCCGATGATCGGCACCCAGCTTGCGAGCAGCGACCAGTGCCCCCAGCGCTGATATTGCGCTTGCGCCTTCGCGAGCGCCTCGGGTGAAGCCGGAAACCACTTCGCGTGACGATAGCGTTCGACCGCCCCACCGATCACCCAGTTCACCACCGAGCCCAGCACATTCGCGACGCTCGCGACCAGAAACAGCGCGAGAACCGGCTGCTTCCCGGCAATCACCAGCCCCGCCAGCACGGCTTCGGATTGTGCGGGCAGAAGCGTGGCTGCGAGGAAGGCGGCAGCGAAGAGCCCGCCATAGGCACCGAAATCGAGCATCATGCTGGGTCAGTCGTCCTCTGGCACGGGCGCCAGTTGTCCATCCACCACATGCAGGCGCCGCGAAGCGCGGCGCGCGAGATGTGGATCATGCGTCACGATGATCACCGAACGCCCGGCCTCGCCCACAAGCGTCTGGATGATGCCGAAAACCTGCTCGGTCGAGGCCGTATCGAGGTTGCCGGTGGGCTCATCCGCGAGGATCACCTGCGGATCATTGGCGAGCGCGCGGGCGATCGCCACGCGCTGGCGCTGCCCGCCGGAGAGCTGGTCGGGCCGCTTGTGCGCGTGATCCTTGAGGCCAAGCCGCGTGAGGAGATCAAGCCCGCGGGCCCGCATGGCCTTGTCCGAAAGCTTGCCAAGCGCGCGCATCGGCAACGTCACGTTGTCGAGGGCGGAGAATTCCGCGAGCAGGAAATGGAACTGGAAGACGAAGCCCAGCGTCTCCAGCCGCAATTTCGCGCGGGCATCCTCGTCCATTTTTGCGGTGGGCTTGCCTTGAATCAGGACATCGCCGGATGTCGGCGTATCGAGCAGGCCGAGGAGATACATCAGCGAGGATTTGCCCGAGCCCGAGGGGCCAGTGATCGCCACGAACTCCCCGGGATTGATGGCGAGATCGATATCGCGCACGAGGGTCGTATCGATTTCCCCGCGCAGGATTCGGGTGGCCTTGCGCGTTTCGATGAGGGGCGTCATGACGCCCCCCGGATGATCTCGACCGGGTTCACGCTCGCGGCCTTCCGAGCAGGCAGCCATGCCGCGATCAGCGAGGCACCCAGCGCAATCGCGCCGGCAAGGCCGTAATGGATCGGCGAGTAGATCACCGGCAGGCGCGTCGCATCGCCGAACGGCGAGCGGAATTCCACCGCGCCCAAGGCTTTCGTCATCGCGAAACCCAGCGCGAAGCCCGCGAGCATGCCGATGAGGCCGATCACCAGCGCTTCCAGCACGAAGATGCGCCGCACGAGGGCCGCGCGCAAACCCAGCGATTTCATGATCGCGATGTCGCGCGTTTTCTCATGCGTGATGGTCGAGATGATGTTGTAGGTGCCGAAGGACGCCACCAGCAGGATCGCGCCCACCACCGTGTACATGATGAAATTGCGGATGTTGAAGGCGTTGATCAGGTCCTCATGTGCCTCCTGCCAGGAGACGGCCTTGTAGCCGGTCTCTGCCTCGACGCGTGCGGCCAGTTCACGCGCGCCGAGCGCATCATTCGCTTTCAGGCGCAGTTCGTTGATGAGCCCGGTCTGCCCGGCGAGCACCTGCGCGCTGCGCGTAAGCGCATAGATCTGGCTGTCATCGACCTGCGCCACGCCCGTGCGGAAGATGCCCACGGCGGTGGCCGTCATGGTCTTCCCGCCCGATGAGGAGATGGTCACCGTGTTGCCCACGCGAATGCCCAGCCGTTCAGCAAGGCGCGCGCCCAGCAGAACCGCGTTCGAGGCCTTCACGAGATTGTCGAGACTGCCCTCGACCATCTTGCTGGCGATATTAGAGACCTCCGCCTCGCGCTTGGGGTCGATGCCGAGCATCACCGCGCCGACATCGCGACCCGCCTGCCGCAGCAGGATGTTCGCGCGGACCGAGGGCGCAACTTTGGCCGGTGCCCAGCTTTCGATCTCGGCCATAACGGCGAGAGGGTTCTTGATGCCACGCCGGCGATCGACCGTGGAGAGGTTCGAGATTTCCACCTCGTCATAGATCAGCGCCGCGGGTTGGGGTGGCGGGGTGCGGCGCTCGTCGCTGATGGTGATGTGGGGGAGGGAATCCACGAGCTGCGCAATGAAATCCCGCTGCGATCCCTCCATCAGCGAGGCCATCATCACCGAGAAGCCCACGCCGGTCGCCACGCCCAGCACGCCCACCAGCGTCTGTCGCAGGCGGGAGCGGATATGCGTGATGGCGATGTCGATGGCGAGGCCCATCCGGCGCTCCTATCGCGCCACGCGCACGGCCTGGCCGTCGCGGAAATCCGCCTTCAGCGGCGAGACGAGCACGGTGCCCTCGGCGAGGGCCGAGGTGATTTCTACCAGCCGGCCACCACGAATGCCGGTTTCCACCGGCATCTGTTTTAGCCGGCCATTCTCCACCGTGAAGATGCTCGTCTTGCCATTAGCGGTGCGAAGCGCCTCGGCCGGCACGAGCAGGGCGGCTTTCCGCTCGCGGATCACGATATTCGCTTCCACGCTCATGCCGATGCGCAAGGGGGTATCCTCGGGCAGGGCGAGATAGGCGCGGAAAGTTTTCGTCATCGGGTCGCCCTTCGGCGTGAGGGAGGCGACGGTCGCGCGCAGGGCTCCGTTCGGGAAGCCATCATTGCGCAGAAGGGCGGTCTGCCCGACCGAGACCTTCGCGATATCCTCCTCGTTCACATCGGCGATGACATGCAGCGGCTTCGGCTGGCCCACCCAGAAGAGTACATCGGTCGTCACGGGAATATCGCCGACCTGCCCATCCGCGCGCAGCACGATGCCCTCCTTCGGCGCGACGAGCAGGTAATCCGTCAGGCGGGCGCGCAGGGCCGCGATCTGGCTTTCGAGCTGGCGGAGTTCTGTCTCGGAGCGTTCGAGTGTGAGGCGGGTGGTGGCCCCGGTCGCGATGAGGTTCGCGAGGCGCTTCACGTCGCTCTCGGCGAAATCGCGCTTGGTCAGCACCTGTGCGAGTTCGGCCTGCGCGGCTGTGTCATCGAGCTTGGCGAGAATCTGGCCCTTCTTCACGAATTGCCCCTCGCAGCGGCAATGCTCGACGATCCGGGCGCGAAGCAGCGGCAGGACCTTGGACCATGTGATGGGCTCAATCGCGCCGGTGGCATAGACAACCTCGGCCACATCGCCGCGCTGGGCGGTCGCGACGGTTACGATCGGCCCGCGCAGCCAGAGCGAGGCCCCATAACCGAGACCAGCAAGAACCAGCAGCGCTGCCAGCAGTTTCTTCCAGTTCACAGTGAACTCTCCGCCTCGTCTGTTCCGGACCTCTGATACGCCCCCCGGGAAACGATGCATAGCGCAGCCTGCCGTCTCGGGACTTGAACTGAATCAGCGGAAGGCCTCTTTTGACGCGGCGAAAACCTCGGGAAGGAACGGGACTGGTGCCGGCAGGCTGGCTGACATGGCTGCGCGCCCACAGGGAGGGCGTCCTGCTCGGCACAATCGCCGTGGCGGGGCTCGTGGCGCTTGCGCTCGCCTTCGCCGGCAATGCGCCAAACTGGGCGCCATGGCGCTGGGAATCGAAGCCGGATCGTGCCTTGCCGGAACGCGTGGCTGCCCCGCCCGAGAAGCCCATGCTGCCGCCGCCCGGCGAGGATGGCGGGCTCTCGCCGCTCTCGCCGCAGATGCTGGGAGAGGCGGGCCGCTTCCGACGCGTGATTACGGTCGAACCGCCCTATGAGATGGTGGATTCCCGCCGGTTCTATTCCGGTGAGCAGCTCATTGTGCTCACGGGCATCACTGCGCCGCCCATGGATGCGGTCTGCGAGAACCCGGACAAGACGCTTTCCCCTTGCGGGATTTTCGCCCGCGCCACGCTCTACGCCATCATCCGCGGCGAGAAGCTCACTTGCCAGTCGCAGGGCACGGCACCGGAGCTTTCGCCTCCGTCGGGCGCGCTTGTGGGCGCCTGCCGCATGAGGGGCAAGGATGTCGCGACCGAACTCGTGCGGATCGGCTTTGCAAAACCTCTGGGCTTCGCGCCCCGCGCCATGCTGGAGGCGGAGAGCGAGGCGCGCGCCGAAATACGTGGCCTTTGGCGCAACGACTGGAAAATGGTTGCGCGCAATCGATAAAGACGCCGTGCGCAACGGGGAATCAAAAATGCCCAATTCCGGCTGACTTGTGCGACTGCGCCGTTTCTGGCACTCGTCGGGCCGGAACGGGGAGCATGTTCAAGCGAAGTGGTCCCCGGTTCGCATGAAGAACATACGACTACGAAATTGCGGCTTTGGAATCGGAGGGCTCATGTGCGGCATCGTCGGCATTCTCGGCAAGGAAGCGGTCGCGTTCGCTATCGTCGAGGGCCTGAAGCGGCTCGAATATCGCGGCTATGAT
>JALOTF010000001.1 GCA_025458025.1 Beijerinckiaceae bacterium
GGCTACACCACGCCAGATGAGTATCGCGCGCTCTTCGAAACCGTGCGCAACCGCGTGCCGAACTCCGACAAGGCGATCTTCTCAGTGCATTGCCACAACGATCTCGGCATGGCGGTGGCAAATTCCATCGCCGGCGTGATGGGCGGTGCGCGGCAGATCGAGTGCACCATCAACGGCATTGGCGAGCGCGCGGGCAATGCGGCGCTGGAAGAAATCGTGATGGCGCTGAAAACGCGCGGCGATGCCTTCCCGTTCGAGACCGGCATCGAGGCGACGATGCTGAATCGCGCCTCCAAGATCGTCTCGGCGGCCACGTCCTTCCCGGTGCAGTACAACAAGGCGATCGTGGGCCGGAACGCTTTCGCGCATGAGAGCGGCATCCATCAGGATGGTATGCTGAAGAACACCCAGACCTACGAGATCATGACGCCGGAATCGGTCGGCGTGTCGAAACTCAAGCAGTTGGGCTACGAGGTTTCCGAGAACCAGCTCGAAGATGCCTTCGTGCGCTTCAAGGCCTTGGCCGATCGCAAGAAGCACATCTACGACGAGGATATCGAGGCGCTGATCGACGAGAACCTCGCCACGGCGGAGGATCGCGTGAAGGTCGTGGCCCTAACGGTCATCGCCGGCACGATGGGCCCGCAATCCGCGACTCTCACGCTCGATATCGAGGGGCAGCATCGCACGGTGCAGGCCACCGGCAACGGCCCGGTGGATGCGACCTTCAACGCCATCCAGCAGCTCATTCCGCATGAGGCGAAGCTGGAACTCTATCAGGTTCATGCCGTGACCGAGGGGACGGACGCGCAGGCGGAGGTTTCCGTGCGGCTCGCGGGCAGCGATGGCCGGCTCTGCACGGGCCGCGCGGCGGATCCGGATACGCTCGTTTCCTCCGCCAAGGCCTATATCGTAGCGCTGAACAAGCTCACCCATGCGCGGGGTGCCGCGCGCGGGGCGGTTCGTGTGCATTCCACGCATTGAGGCCTGATGATGCGGATCGGGGTGGATCTCGGCGGCACGAAGATTGAAGTCGTCGCGATCGACGATGCGGGTGCGGAACTCTTCCGCCACCGCATCGATACGCCGCGTGGCACCTATCAGGGCATCCTCGATGCTCTGGTCGGCATTGTGGGCGAGGCGGAAAACCGCCTCGCTGGCCTCGGCCATGCCGGTCCGCATACGGTGGGCATCGGCATTCCCGGCTCGATTTCGCCGCGCACGGGTTTTGCTATGAACGCCAACTCCACCGAGATCAACGGGCAGCCGCTCCAGCAGGATCTGGAAGCCGCGCTTCATCGCGAAGTGCGGCTTGCAAATGATGCGAATTGCCTCGCTGCCTCCGAGGCGGTGGATGGCGCGGCAGCTGGCGCCAAAGTGGTGTTCGCGGCCATTCTCGGCACGGGCTGTGGCGCTGGTATCGCCCTCAACGGCGCGGCCTGGGAAGGTCCGCATCGCATCGGCGGCGAATGGGGCCACAACCCCTTGCCTTGGCCGAGCGTGGAGGAATTGACCACCGGCGATACCTGCTGGTGCGGCAAGCCCGGCTGCCTTGAAACCTGGATTTCCGGCACCGGTTTCGAGAACGATTTCCGCCGCGTGACCGGGCGCTCCTTGCGCGGTCGCGAGATTATCGCGGCGATGGAAGCGGGCGACGCCGAGGCCGCCGCGAATTTCGATCGCTACATCTCGCGCCTCGCCCGCGCGCTGGCGCATATGGCGAATATCCTCGATCCCGAGGTCATCGTGCTCGGCGGCGGCATGAGCCGCGTGCGGCACATCTATGATCGCCTGCCGGCGGAGATCGAGCGCTGGGTTTTCTCCGATCATTTCCGCACGCCCATCCGCCCCGCGCTTCACGGTGACAGCTCCGGGGTGCGCGGCGCGGCCTGGCTTTGGGGGCGATAAAAAACAGCCTGAAAATTCGGGCTGGACAATCGGATTCAAATGCCCTAGCAACCCGGCTCTGGTCGGCGCTCGGCGCATTCCAGAAGGGTGATTAGCTCAGTTGGTAGAGCAGCTGACTCTTAATCAGCGGGTCGTAGGTTCGAACCCTACATCACCCACCAAATTCTTCCATTTCCGCTGAATGGACTGACCGCCCGGGCCTAGTTTGCCCAAGCGTTGTTCTGACTTCTCTGATTTCAGGCCTTCTTCATCAGCCAATCATGGGCGGGGTCATTGTGGAAGCGCCACAGGCGCTTCGGACCGGCCATCACATTGAGATAATAGAGATCATAGCCATGCGCCGCGCCTACGGGGTGGTATCCCTCGGGCACGAGAACCACGTCGCCATCCTCAACCGTGATGGTCTCGTCGAGCGAGCGATCATCCGTGTAGACCCGCTGCATAGCGTAACCCGTGCCGGGGCGCAGGCGATGGTAATAGGTCTCCTCCAGCAGGCTTTCTGCCGGGAGATTGTCGCGGTCGTGCTTGTGCGGTGGGTAGCTCGACCAGTGCCCGCCAGGCGTGATGACCTCGACCACCAGCAGGCTTTCCGCATGGGGGGAGGAATCCGGCAGGATGTTGCGCACATAGCGCGTATTCGTGCCGGTTCCCCGCGTTTCCTGCCCCACTTCGGAGGGCGGAATGATGCGCGCGGGGAGTTTTCCTTCCGCCGGCGCGGTGCAGATCGCGATTTCGCAGGGCGTTTCAGCCGTGGCACCCCAGAAGGCGCGGGCCGGCACATACAGCGAGGCGGGCGAACCATCGAAGGGGTTCTCGCGTGACGATGCAGGCCTCGCGATTGCCGGTGGCCGCGCCGATCGCTTCGCCCGGCGCGAGCCGGTGGAGAGTGAAACCCACATAGGTCCAGCCCGCATTCTCGGGCGTGATATCGTGGATGGGGTTGGTGGCGGAGGGCCGCCGGAGCAGATGCGATGTCATGCGAGGCCGGCCTCCTTCAGCGCCCGCTGGAGATGCGCGACGCCCTTCTTCGCGTAGGTCAGTGGATGTGCCTTCTTCGGGTCCTGCTCGGCCTCGACGATTACCCAGCCGGAATAGCCCTTCAATTCCTTGAAGACGCTCACATAATCCACCGCGCCATCGCCCGGAACGGTGTAGGTGCCGAGTTCGGAGCCCATGCCGAGGATGGAATCGAGGAAGGACCAGTCACCCGCCTTCGATTTCGCGATGATCGCGGGGCGCACATCCTTGCAATGCACATGGGTAATGCGTGGGCGATAGGTGCGCGCAAGCTCCGCGGGATCTAACCCGCCCCAGGTGGCGTGGCCCGTATCAAGCAGCAGGTTCACGGAAGGCCCACAGGCCTCCATGAAGCGCGCGATATCCTCGCGGCTCTCGATGATCGTGCCCATATGGTGGTGGTAGCATAGCACGAGGCCCTCATCGGCCAGCATGCTCGCGAGATCGGTCATCCGGGCGGCATAGGGCTTCCATTCGCCGGCCGCGAGATGCGGGCGCTGCGAGAGCGGCATCGCGCGATTGCCGTGGATGGCGTTGGACGTCTCGGCCACGATGAACACGCTGGTGCCCATGGCCTTCAGCAGCTCGCGATGCGCTTTGGCGAGGGCGAATTCCTCCTTCGCGTCGCGCTTCAGCAGTTCCACAGAGTGCCAGCCGCCCACGCAGGCCATGTTGAAGGGCGCCAAGGCGGCCTTCAGAGCGTTGGCTTCACGCGGGAACTTGTTGCCGAGTTCCATACCGACGAAACCGGCTTCCTTCGCTTCCGCAAGGCAGGTTTCGAGCGGGGTTTCGCCACCGATCTCGAGAAGGTCGTCGTTCGACCAGCCGATGGGGTTGGCGCCGATGCGGATGGTCATGTCTCAGTCTCCGATACGCTGGGCTTTTTTTGCCTCGATATAGCGGGCATGGGCTGCACTCACTTCCTTGCGCGACGACACTTCGGGCACCGCGACATCCCACCAATGCCCGCCGGCATCGGTGGATATCAGCGGATCGGTGTCGATCACGATGGCCGTCGTGGTTTTCGCGCGGCGCGCGGTTTTCAGTGCCTTTTCGAGCGCCGCGATACCGCTCACCTTAACCGCCTTCGCGCCGAGAGACGCCGCGTGCTTCGCAAAATCGATGGCCGGAAGCGTCTCGTGGCGGGTGTGTTGCAGCAGGTTGTTGAAGCTCTCGCCGCCGGTCGCGCGTTGCAGGCGGTTGATGCAGCCATAGCCGCGATTGTCGAGAATAACGATCGTGAGCTTCAGGCCGAGCATGATGGACGTGGCAATCTCAGAGTTCATCATGAGGTAGGAGCCGTCGCCCACCATCACGATCACCTCGCGTTTGGGCTGCGCCATCTTCACGCCGAGGCCGCCGGCGATCTCGTAGCCCATGCAGGAATAGCCATATTCGAGGTGGTAGCCGCCGGGGCTGCCCGCCTGCCAGAGCTTGTGGAGTTCGCCGGGCAGGCCACCCGCCGCGCAGACCACGACATCGGTGTTCTTCGCCTGACGTTGTACCGCGCCGATCACCTGGGCATCCGAGGGGAGGGCGCTCTCGGTCGCGTTGGTATAGGGCGCTGTCTTGGCGAGCCATTCGGCTTGCGCCTTCGCGGCCTTCGCGCTCCAGCTTTCCGGAGCGTTGTAGCCAGCAAGGGCGCGCGTGAGGGCGGCGAGACCCGCTTTCGCATCTGATACCAGCGGCAATGCGCCATGCTTGCCCGCATCGAAGGGCTGCACATTCAGCCCGATGATCCGGCGATCCGGGTTGCGGAAAAGTGTGCGCGATCCGGTCGTGAAATCCTGCAGGCGCGTGCCGACGGCGAGGATGACATCCGCCTCTCCTGCCAGCGCATTCGCCGCACCTGTGCCGGTGACGCCGATCGCGCCGAGATTCAGCGGCTCATCCACGGGAAGCGTCGATTTCCCGGCCTGTGTTTCTGCGGCGGGAATGCCGAAGCGGCGGCAGAAGGCGAGAAGCTCGCGCTCGGCCTCGGAATAGAGTGCGCCGCCGCCGGCGATGACCATCGGCTTTTTGGCGGATTTCAGCGCAACGATAGCCTCGGCGAGTTCGTGATCATCCGGCTTCGCGCGGCGCGGCAGCCAGAGATGAGGAGCGAAGAATTCCTCCGGGTAATCATACGCTTCAGCCTGCACATCCTGGCAGAAGGCGAGCGTCACCGGGCCACACTCGGCGGGATCGGTCAGTACGGCAAGCGCGCGCGGCAGGGCTGTCAGCAACTGTTCGGGCCGCGTGATGCGGTCGAAAAAGCGCGAGACCGGCCGGAAGCAATCATTGGCGGAAACCGTGCCGTCGCCGAAATCCTCGATCTGCTGGAGCACAGGGTCGGGCCGCCGATTGGCGAAGACATCGCCGGGGATCAACAAAACCGGCAACCGGTTAACATGAGCAAGGGCGGCGGCTGTCACCATATTCGTGGCACCGGGGCCGATGGAGGTGGTGCAGGCCATCATGCGGCGACGGCGCGATTGTTTCGCGAAGGCAATCGCGGCATGCGCCATGGCCTGCTCGTTATGAGCCCGGAACGTTGGAAAGGTGTCGCGTGCGCCATGCAGCGCCTCGCCGAGGCCCGCGACGTTGCCATGGCCGAAAATGGCCCAGCATCCGGCAAAAATCGGCAGGGTTTCGCCACGAAATTCTGTGTTTTGCACACTGAGATAGCGCACAAGTGCTTGCGCAGCAGTAAGGCGAAGGCTCGCCATGATGGGAATTCCCCCTTCGGAATCGGCGCTTCCGCCGTTTGTTTGCCGGCATCGTAAGGCCGGATGATGGCCCATTTCAACCGCGAGGTCGGGTCGAATTTTCCGACAATTTGAACGAAACTCGACAATCCGCTTAACAGAATTTCGAAACTTGAAGCGTAAGCAAAGGGCACATCAAGAGTTTTGCGTTCGGACAGCCCATCATGGCGATCGAGATCGCGGCGGAACCCCGCCGTCAGACCGGATTAGGCTTCTATCTGCGATCGGCGCTGACCCGCCTGTCGAAGACCAAGCTGATCAGCCTCGTGCTGATGGTGGATCTCGCCTCCCTCTGGGGGCTGGGTCTGCTGGCGCTGATGGCCCGGTCTCCCGCGACCATGTATGACAGCCTGGTGCCGCCGATCACCATTGCTTTGGTGCCGTTGCTGGCGGTCTACATCATGCAGCGGATCTGGGCCTACACAATCCCGTCGCTTGGCGCGCTGGTGCGACAGGTGCGGGCGTTGCTGATTGCCATCGGCGGCTCCTTCGTGCTGGTGATGGGTCTGTATTTCGTTATCAATATCAACATGATGGCTGAACGACCTTGGCTCATCCTCTGGGCGAGCCTCGTGGTGCTTGTGCTTGTGCCGTTCCGTCTTCTGGTCAGCCGCGTGGTAGCGACGGCCGAAAAGCGGGGCGAACTCGCGCGGCGCGCGGTGATCGTCGGTGGCGGCAAGGCTTCGGAAGATCTCATCGGCCGGCTGGAAAAGACCGGCGAGCGGGCCATTCGCATTCTCGGCCTCTTCGATGATCGGGGCGGCGAGCGTTCGCCGGATGAAGTGGGCCGCTATCGCAAGATCGGCACCTTCGAGGAACTCGAGACCTATTGCCGTGAGAATGCGGTGGATCTGCTCATCATCGCGCTGCCGCCCTCGGCGGAGGAGCGCATCCTGCACCTGCTGAAGAAGCTGTGGCAGCTGCCGGTGGATGTGCGCATCGCGGCCCATAGCTCGAAGCTCAAGCTTTCGAAGCGCGCCTATACCTATATCGGCGATGTGCCTTTCCTTGCGGTGTTCGATCGCCCGCTTTCGGATTGGAACGCTGCTGTGAAAGCGATTTTCGATCGCGTCGTCGCGGCTCTGGCGTTGGTCTGCCTCTCGCCGCTAATGCTACTCGTGGCTTTGGCGATCAAGCTCGATTCCAAGGGGCCGATTTTCTTCCGGCAGCAGCGCTTCGGCTTCAACAACAACCTGATCGGGGTCTACAAGTTCCGCTCGATGTATGCCGATCAGGCAGACATGCACGCCCGCAAGCAGGTGACGAAGGATGATCCGCGCGTCACGCGTGTCGGTCGCTTCATCCGCAAGACCTCGCTTGATGAATTGCCGCAGCTCATCAATGTTTTGCGGGGCGAGCTGAGCCTTGTTGGCCCCCGCCCGCATGCCACCCAGACCATGGCCGCGAACCAGCTGTATCAGGATGTCGTGGGTGGTTATTTCGCCCGCCATCGCATGAAGCCGGGCATCACCGGCTGGGCGCAGGTGAATGGCTGGCGCGGCGAGACCGACACGATTGAGAAGATCGAGCGGCGCGTGGAGCATGACCTCTACTATATCGAGAACTGGTCGCTCGCGCTCGATCTCTACATCCTCACGATGACGCCCTTCGCGCTGCTGAACCTGAAGAACGCCTATTGAGGCGGGGCGGGGCTTGCCAGCCCTCGCCACCTGCGGCAACTCTGGGAGGCAGTTGCCGGAGGCCCTGATGCAGATCGTTGATCTTGACCTTGAAACCGTCCGTGAGGGCCTGGCGGATGGCTCCATCCTGCTGATCGATGTGCGCGAGCCGCATGAATTCGCGATGGGGCATATCCCCGATTCGGTTTCCATGCCGCTCTCGACCTTCGATCCGGCTGAAATTCCTGAAGCCGGGGGGCGGCGAATCGTCATGTCCTGCGCAGCAGGCGTGCGCTCGCGCCATGCGCTGATGATGGCGCAGGCAGCGGGGCTGCCGCTGACGGAACATTATGCCGGTGGCTTCAAGGATTGGGTGATGGCCGGCGAGGAAATTGCGCGCGGCGATTGATCCGGGCTTGAAGCGCGGCGTTCCCTGCCTATGCTGGGGGCTGTCGGGTATTCACCCTCCTCAGGATCTTCCGCCATGAAATTCGGCATCGGACAGGCGCTCACTCGCGTCGAGGACCAGCGATTCATCACGGGTGCGGGGCATTATGCCACCGATGCCCGCGCGAAAGGCGAGGCACGCGCCTTCGTGCTGCGTGCGCCCTTCGCGCATGCCACCTTCCGCATCAAGAATCTGGATGAGGCGCGCGCCATGCCCGGCGTGGCTCTCATCCTCACGGGGGTGGATCTCGGCCATCTCGGCCCGCTGCCTTGTCAGGCCCCGCAGAAGAACCGCGATGGTCAGCGCATGGCCCTGCCGGATTATCCCGTGCTGCCGCGCGATACTGTGCGTCATGTGGGCGAGGCGGTGGCTTTCATCGTGGCCGAGACGCTCGACCTCGCGCGCGATGCCGCCGAAGCGCTCGACATCGAATGGAAGAGCCTGCCGGTCGCGGCGGATCTCGCCACCGCCCGAAAGCCCGGTGCGACGCTGGTGCACCCGGAGGCGCCTGGGAATGTGGCCTTCGAGACCGTGCTCGGCGATATAGAAAAGACCGACGCGGTTTTCGCCAAAGCGCATCGTGTGGTCGGGCTTGATCTCGTGAACAACCGCATCGTCGCGAATTATATGGAGCCGCGCTCCATTCTCGCGGAGGTGAAGGGCGAGAACTTCACCATCACGCTGGGCTCGCAGGGCAGCCACGGCTTGCGCGATACGCTGGCGAAGGCCATTTTCCGCATCGATCCGGCCAATGTGCGCGTGATTACGCCGGATGTCGGTGGTGGTTTCGGCACCAAGACCTTCATGTATCGCGAATATCCGCTGGCCGCCGAGGCCGCGCGGCAACTGGGACGCCCGGTGCGCTGGGTGTCGGATCGCTCCGAGCATTTCTTCGCCTGCGCGCAGGGCCGCGACAACCTTACCCATGCTGAGATGGCTTTGGACGAGAAGGGGCGCTTCCTCGCGATGCGCGTGCGGCTTGATGCGAATATGGGTGCCTATCTCTCGCAATATGGGCCGTTCATCCCGTGGGTGGGCTCGACCATGCTCACGGGATGCTATGACATTCCCGTGGGCTACACGCTCATCCGTGGTATCTATTCGCATTCTGTGCCGATCGACGCCTATCGCGGCGCGGGGCGTCCCGAGGCGGCCTATACCGTTGAGCGGCTTGTCGATTTCATCGCCGACGAGATCGGCATGGATCGCATCGCGCTGCGCAAGCTGAATCTCGTGAAGCCGCGCCAGATGCCCTATCGCACCCCGACCGGCCGCGTTTATGACACCGGCGAGTTCGCCGAGCACATGAAGGCGGCGATGGAAAAGGCGGATTGGAAGGGCTTCCCCGCCCGCCTGCGCGCCGCAAAGAAGAAGGGCCTCATCCGGGGCATCGGCCTCGGCGTCTATATCGAGGCCTGTGGTGGCGGCGGGGCCGAGCCCGGCCATGTGACGCTGGAGAAGGATGGCACGGTGACCGTGCGCATTGGCACGCAATCGAACGGGCAGGGGCATGAAACCGCCTATGCCCAGCTTGTTGCGGAGCATCTCGACCTGCCCCTTAGCCAGATTCGCGTGAAACAGGGCGACACGAAGGAAATCCCCTCCGGTTCCGGCACGGGCGGTTCGCGCTCCATCCCCGTGGGTGGCGCGGGCGTGGCGCTCGCGGCGGAGGGGTTGGCGAAAACGCTGAAGAAGCTCGCGAGCCAGGCGCTAGAAGCCGGCGAGGGCGATCTCGAAATCGCCGATGGTGCGGTGCGCATCGCGGGCACGGATCGCCGCATCAGCTTCACGGACATCGCGGCCCTTCCCGCTGCGAAGAAGGCGATGCTGACCGAGACCGCATCCTTCAAGCCGCCGGAGGCGACCTACCCCAACGGGACGCATGTCGCCGAGGTGGAAATCGACCCGGATACGGGCGAAATCCGCATCGTGAACTACGTCATCGTCGATGATTTCGGCGTGACCGTGAACCCGGTGCTGCTGGCCGGGCAGATTCATGGCGGCATCGCGCAGGGCATTGGGCAGGCGCTCGTCGAGAATTTCGTGATGGACGAGCAGGGCCAGATCCTCACGGCGAGCTTCCTCGATTATGCGATGCCGCGCGCGCATGACATGCCGGAATTCACCTTCGAGACGCGCAATGTGCGCTCGACCACGAACATTCTCGGCGTGAAGGGCGCGGGCGAGGCGGGCACGATCGGTGCCGCCCCGGCCGTGATGAACGCCGTGGTCGATGCCCTGCGGCGCGAGAAGGGCATTCGCCACATCGACATGCCGGCCACCCCGCGCCGGCTGTGGGAGGCCCTCCGGCAGGGCCAATAACCCGCAGATCACAACGATGTGAGAACCGCCTCGATTTGCGCGCCTGCAATCAAAATCCGCTCGACAGTAGGCGCGCATGCAGGAACAGTGAGGCACTGCGTCGCAGGGTTGAAGAATCCCGGCGCATGCGCCTGCGTTGCAGGTGATTGTTCCCAAACTAGGTTCGCCGGCCCGCGGCGCCCAACACATATGAGGAAACCTCCATGCGTCGTCTCGTCGTTGCCGGAGCTTTGGTCGCCATCGGCCTCACCGCAGCTTTTGCCCAGTCCAACCCGATCACCGAGCGCAAGGATGTTTTCAAGACCTTCGGTGGCGCGCTGCGCCCCGTCGGCCCGATGATGCGCGGCGAAGCGCCGTTTGAACTCGCCAAGGTTCAGGAAGCGCTGAAGACGATCGCCGATGGCGCCCCCAAGGTGGCGAAGCTGTTCCCGGCCGGTTCGGGCACGGGCGACACCAAGGCGCTTCCGGCGATCTGGACCGACAATGCCAAGTTCCTCGGCATGTTCACCAAGCTCGAATCCGATGCGAAGGCCGCTGCCGCCGCCATCAAGGATGAAGCCAGCTTCAAGGCCGAAATGCCGAAGGTGCTGAGCAATTGCGGCACCTGCCACGAAGCGTTCCGCGCGAAGTAAGTCTCGAGGCCGGATCGCGACGGAGAGACAGGCATGCGCAGATTTCTCCTGGCGTTGACCGGGCTCGCCTTGATCGGCGCAGCCGGGTTTCTGATCGCCACCGATCCGGCCTTTTTCCGCCTCTTGCGGGGCTCAAGCCCCGTTGCGCCGGCTGGCGCGGTTGATCTCGCCAATGGGCGAACGATGTTTTTCGCAGGGGGCTGCGCTTCCTGCCACGCCACGCCGGGCCAGAATGATCGCCTGAAGCTCGGCGGTGGCCTGCCGATGCACACGCCCTTCGGCACCTTCTATGTGCCGAACCTCTCGCCGCATCCGCGCGACGGCATCGGTAGCTGGACTCCCGATCAGTTCATCATCGCGATGCGCGAGGGCGTTTCGCCCGATGGCAGCCATTACTACCCGGCCTTCCCCTATACCTCCTTCCAGCGGATGGGCGGCAAGGATCTCGCGGATCTCTTCGGGTACATCAAGTCGCTGGCTCCTGTAGAAGGCCGCACGCCGGCGCATGAGATCGGCTTTCCGTTCAACATCCGCCGCAGCCTTGGTGGCTGGAAATTGCTGCATCTCGATGGGCAATTGCAGCAGGCTGTTGCGGGCAGGAGTCCGGAATGGAATCGCGGAGCCTATCTCGTGGAAGGGCCCGGCCATTGCGCCGAGTGCCATTCACCGCGCAATCCGCTAGGCGGAATCGTCACCGCGAAGCGCTTCGGCGGCGGGCCTGATCCCGAGGGCAAGGGCACGGTGCCGAACATCTCGCCGCACAAGGATGGCATCGGCACCTGGACCAAGCAGGAGCACGCGCTCTTCCTGAAGACGGGCGAGACGCCGGGTTTCCTCACCGTGGGTGGTTCAATGGGCTCGGTGATCAAGAACATGGCCGAACTCAGCGACGCCGATCGCCTCGCCATGGGCGAGTATCTCGCGACCCTTCCGCCGGTTGCGGGCAAGCCGGTCGCCGCGAAGAAGTGAGGGATTAGGCCTCGCGGCCTATTCCATCACCCTTATTCCATCACTGCGGCCTTGAGGATCAC
The DNA here is from genome assembly GCA_025458025.1 of Beijerinckiaceae bacterium. GTDB lineage: Bacteria > Pseudomonadota > Alphaproteobacteria > Rhizobiales > Beijerinckiaceae > Rhabdaerophilum. Next base: position 11,725 of record JALOTF010000001.1, read on the forward strand.
CACCATCGTGGCGTGGCCTGCCTCACCTTCGAGGCAGCGGATGATGTGCTGGCGGTCGCAGCGATAGCGCAGGGTTTCGCCCGCGCGGACGATTTCCTTCTGCCCGCCGACCTCGACCTCGAAGGCGCCCTGGAACACCGAGAGGCACTCGACCGAGCCGCGCTGATGCGCATCGGAATCGAGCACGCCGCCAGGTTCGGCGTGCACATCATACCATTGCAGCCACTCCACCGTTTTCAGCCAGCCGATGATCGCGAGGCGGATCTTTCCGTCCTCGGAGAGCAGGATGGGCGTGTCACCCTTCGAGATCTTCTCGATGACCGGCGCATCGTCGCTGTCGACGAGGAAGCGTTCGATGGAGATATCCAGCGCCTGGCTCAACCGCCAGATGGTGGCGAGCGTTGGGTTGGTCTCGTTGCGCTCGATCTGGCTGATGATGGATTTCGCCACACCCGATTGCTCGGCGAGTTCGGAGAGCGAAAGATTATAGTTCTTCCGCAGGCGCTGGATGGTCTTGCCAAGCTGGCCGGACAAGGCCGCTGCGCCGTTTTCGAAATCCTTGGGCTTATCCTTTTCGGCCATGAGGGGCCCACCTGCCTGCTGTTTGACGTGTCGAACGGACGTTCTGTTCAACGAACCTCTCTCTTGCCCCAGCGCAAGGCATGAGGCAAGGGTGGCATGCAAGGAAGTCGGGGTTGGTCGGGGATGGCCGGCCCGGACCGCGAAGAGGTATCGCGATATGCTCGACCTGGGGAAGAATGCGGAAGCCGAGGCTTCCGTTGCGGAAGAATTCGATCCGGCGCTGGCGGATGGTGCCTTCCATGTGCTGGATCGCGCTGGTGTTCGCCATTTGCTTCCCGGTCTCAATGGCTTCCGGCTCATGGAAATCATGCGCGAATGCGGTGTGGAGATGCCGGAAAACTGCGGCGGTTCGCTCGCCTGCGGCACCTGCCATGTCCATGTCGATCCCGAATGGTTCGCCCGCCTCGTGCCCGCGCGGATCGAGGAGGAGGCGATGCTCGATCAACTCCTCCACACGCAGCCGAATTCGCGTCTCTCCTGCCAGATCCTGTGGGATGCGACGCTTGATGGCCTGCGGCTGACGCTTGCGCCGCCCGAGGGCTGATCGTCGATCGAACAGGTTCAGATCGAACGCTGCGGCGAGGCTTCCGATTGCCGCTTGCGGTCGATGCCGAGCTGGCGCTCGCGCAGGATGACATAGATGCCCGCCCCGCAGACGATGCAGGCGCCTATGAGCACCAGCTGGTGAGGCAATTCCCCGAACAGGAAATAGCCCCAGGCCATCGCGAAGATCATGCCGGTATAGTCGAACGGGGCAACCGTGGAAGCGGGGGCGCGGCGATAGCTTTCCGTGAGGAAGATCTGCCCGAAGCCGCCCATCGTGCCGACCAGCACGAGGAAGATCGCCTGCTTCAGGTTGGGCGTGCGCCAGGCCCAGTCGGGGTCGATGCCACCGCCGATCACCGTGAGCATGCCGAAGGTGGTGGTCATCAGCGAGAAGAAGATCACGATGGCCGAGGTGCTCTCGGTGGCAGTTAACCGGCGCACCTCGATCATCGCAAAGGCCGAGCAGGCAGCACCAAGGAAGCCGAACAGCGCGCCGACGGCGAGCGTTGTATCCGCCTGGCGGCTGATGGCATCGGCCGAGATATAGGGCCAGAGCATCACGATCACGCCGCAGAAGCCCACGAGAACGGCTGTCCAGCGATAAAGCCGCACCACCTCGCCGAGCACGAAGGCGGCGAGCACCACCGAGATCAGCGGCGCGGTGAAGGAGATCGCCGTCGCGTCGGTCAGCGGCAGCATGGTCAGCGCGTTGAAGCCGAAGAACATGCCCAGCGATCCGATGAGCCCGCGCTTCAGGTGTCCCTTGTGGTTGTTGGTCTGGAAGGCTGTGTTCAGCTTGCCGATCAGGGCCATCCAGGCGAAAACCGGGATGAGCGCAAAGAACGATCGGCAGAACACGATCTGCCCGACCGGAAAGGCCTGATCGGCTGGCGTAATTGAGCCTACCACCTTCACCGCCGCGCCCATGCAGGAAAAGGCGAAGGCGGACGCCACCTTGAACATGATGCCGATGAGCGGACGATTCTGCGGCGGCACCGCCGGCGGCGCGGCGGAGGAGGACGATTCAACGGGCATGAAAATCGCAATCCGAAGCGGTCAAAGGCCAAGTCTAGGGAGGCCAGCCCGCTTTCACAACCCGTGAAACGATCAGCGGAAGGCGCGCAGGCGATCGCGGGCCGAAAGCTCGTCGAGGCTTTCGAGCGGGGAGGGGCCGCTGGCCGCTTCTGGTTCCGGCTCGGCGAGAATTTCGGCCATGCCATCGAACAGCGCTTCATCCTCGGTATGGGCGACGACCGGCTGCGCCGTCATGGCCATGACGGGTGCCTGCGCGGCGGCTGCCTCGGAGGTCAACTTGGCGTTGGCGGGAATCGCCGGCATGTCGTCTTCGAGTTCCAGCAGATCCGCGCCGACCATTGTGGGTTCTGCCTTTTCGGCCGGCACGAAGAAATCAAAGGTCTCGTCGATCTCGGCCTGGTTGGCCTCGCTCATCCAGATGTCGGGCTCGGTTCGCGCCGTCTCCATTTCCATGGCGATGGTCGCGTCGATATCCTCGATCTCCTCGGAGATTTCGTCGGAAAGGCCTGCAGCCTCAACGAGCGAGCGGATGCGCGAATCGAGGAATTTCAGTGTCTCAACGGCTTTGGCGATGCGCTGGGCCGTGAGATCCTGGAAGCCGCAGGCAGTGTAGATTTCGGTCGCGGAGCGGTCGAGTTCGTCGCAGACGGCGGCGTCGATCCCGAGTTCGCGCAGGGTCCAGGCCTGCTCCTGCATGCGCTCGGCGGCAGAGAGGATGGCCGAGGTGGCCTTTTCGGTGGTTTCCACCACCGCATCGAGGGTTTCGGAGGCCGCCGCGAACTGGATGCCGCGGCTGTCGCGCGCGTGCATCGCGCGGATTTCCTTCTCGGCACGCAGGATGGCGCGCGCCATATCAAGGATCTGCTTGTGCAGCACATCCGAGCCGATGAGCACGGGACGGACATTGACCGCGCGGCCAAGCTTGTCGATCGCTTCGAGCAGCGTTTCGGTATCCGCATGGCGGTTGCGCTTGGCGTATTCGGCAAGGAACCAGCGCCCGCGCTCCGTTTCCATCACGGCCGCAGCGATCTGCTCATAGGCCGCGTCATCATACGCCGGCGGTTTGATCAACGACGTCATTTCGGTGAGCCGCTCTTCCCGGGGAATTGGCCATTTCAGGTTTGCCACAACCCTGCCGTGGGAATGGTTAACGAATGCTTTCGGAACGCGGCTTGCAGCCTCCTTTCCGGCGATGATACGAGAGAATTTGTTCGCAGTGGCTTTTGAGTCAGCGCGATCTCCGGCGTGAATGAGGTTCAGGATCAGGCATGGCGCGGCCTTCCGCGATCTGGGGTGATGGGTTGCGCGGCGGCGGCGTGCTGCGGCTCTCCGGAGCATGGACCGCCGATCACGCGGCAGAACTCGAATCCGCGCTCGCCACGGCGATGAAAAGCCTGCAGGCCGGCGCGGAAGATGCGCACTTCCGCATCGATTGCGCGGGGCTTCTGTCGCTCGATACGGTTGGTGCCTGGCTCATCCATCGCGCGCGCCTGACGCTTGGCGAAAAGGGCGAGGTGACGCTGGTTGGCCTGAAGCGCGACCAGACCCACCTGATCGCCGAGGTTGCGCAAGCGGAAATCCCGCCCGAGGGGCCGCCGAGGCCTACCGGTGCCTATCCGCTGCTGGTCGATATCGGCGAGGCCGTCGTCAATGCCGGCAAGGATGTCTCCAACGGTGTGACGTTCTTCGGCTCGGTGATGGCCGCACTGGCGCGTCTCGCGCTTGGGCGCGCCAAGCTGCGCCCGGCGGCGGTGGTGACGCAACTCGAACGCGTCGCGATGCGCGGCGTGCCCATCATCGTGCTGATCTCGTTCCTTGTCGGCGCGATCATCGCGCAACAGAGCATCTTCCAGCTCCAGCGTTTCGGGCAGCCGCATCTCGTGGCTGATCTCGTGGGCGTGCTCGTGCTGCGTGAACTCGCCGTGCTGCTCACGGCCATCATGGTCGCGGGCCGCTCCGGCTCGGCTTTCACGGCCGAACTCGGTTCCATGAAGATGCGCGAGGAGGTGGATGCGCTGCAGACCATGGGGCTCGACCCCGTGGAGGTGTTGGTTCTGCCGCGAATCATCGCGTTGCTGATCGGGCTACCGCTGCTGACCTTTGTTTCCTCGATGGCGGCCATGGCTGGAGCGGCGCTGGTGGCTGACATTTATGGCGGCATCAGCTTCGAGATCTTCTTCGCCCGCATCCAGAACATCATCGGCATGAACACCTTCATGGTGGGCATGTACAAGGCGCCTTTCATGGCGCTGGTGATTGGCCTCATCGCCTGCATCGAAGGCTTCGCGGTGCGCGGCAGCGCTGAATCGCTCGGCAGCCACACCACGGCTTCGGTGGTGAAGTCGATTTTCGTGGTCATCGTGGTCGATGGCCTGTTCGCCATGTTCTTCGCATCGATCCGGTATTGAGATGGCCTCCGAGAACGCGTCCCACATCGGCCACGGCGTCCAGTCCGAGATTGTCATCTCGGTGGAGAACCTCGCCGTCGGTTTCGGTGAGCGCCTCGTGATCGACGGCCTCGCGCTCGATGTGCACCGGGGGGAAATTCTCGGCGTGGTCGGCGCCTCCGGCACGGGCAAATCGGTGCTTTTGCGCACGATCATCGGGCTGGTGGCGAAAAAGCGCGGCACCGTGCAGGTGTTCGGCCATGACATGGACCGGCTGAACGCGCAGCGCCGTCGCCTCATCGAGCGGCGCTGGGGTATCCTCTTCCAGCACGGTGCGCTGTTTTCCTCGCTCACGGTGAAGCAGAACATCCAGTTCCCGATGCGGGAATATCTCGATCTTTCGCCGCGCCTGCTCGACGAGATGGCGATGCTGAAGCTGCAACTCGTGGGCCTGAAGCCGGAAGCGGCGAATCGCATGCCTTCGGAGCTGTCCGGCGGCATGATCAAACGTGCGGCGCTCGCCCGTGCGCTGGCGCTTGACCCCGAGATCGTCTTCCTCGACGAACCGACATCCGGCCTCGATCCCATCGGGGCAGGCGATTTTGATGAATTGATCGCCACATTGCGGAACACATTGGGCCTCACCGTCTTCATGGTGACGCATGATCTCGACAGTCTTGCCGGAATTTGCGATCGCATCGCAGCGCTTGGCGATGGTCGCGTTCTGTCGCAAGGTCCGCTGGAGCAATTGAAGGCTGAACCGCATCCCTGGTTGCAGGCGTATTTCAATGGTCCACGGGCCCGCGCGAGCCACGTGCACAGCAAGCCGGCGTAACGGAAGGTTCGACGGATGGAGAACAAGGCCAATTACGCGATTGTCGGGCTTTTCACCATTGCGGTGATCGCCGGCATTTTCGGCTTCGTGTTCTGGTTCACGCGCGCTTCGGAAAACTCCGATCGCAAGCCTTATCGCGTGGTATTCGTGGGGTCTGTCTCAGGCCTGTCGCCCGGCGCCGCGGTGCGTTTCAATGGCTTGCGCGTGGGTGAGGTAACGGCGGTGAACATCCTTCCCTCCGATCCGAGCCGTGTTGTGGCGCAGATCGCGGTTAGCCCCTCCACGCCGATCAAGACCGACACCAAGGCCCGGCTCGAGACGCAGGGCCTGACGGGCGTTGCCAATATCCAGCTCACCGGCGTCGCGGGCAACACGCCCGATCTTGTTTCGCTCGATCCTAGCGCGCCACCCACGATCTTTGCCGATCGCTCGGATTATCAGGATATCGTCGAGACCATCCAGCGCGTCTCCGGCAAGCTTGATTCGGTGCTCACGCGCGCAGATGCCATTATGGCGCAGGGCGAAGGCTCGATGATCGCGACCTTGCGCAATGTGGAAGCCTTCTCCCGTGCCTTGGGCGAGAATTCCTCCGGCGTCGCGGCGTTTCTGTCGAATGTCGGCGAGATGAGCCAGAAGATCGGCTCGCTCGCGGGGCGCATCGAGCGCTTCGTGGATGAAGCCGAAAACCTCACGCGCGGCATTGATGCCAAGGGCATCAATCAGGCCGTGAAGAACGTGACCGAATTCACCGAAACGCTGGCGCAGAACCGCAACAATGTCGCGACCCTGCTGGCGGATGCCGGCCAGCTCGCGCGCCTGCTTCAGGGCAGTGCCGGCAAGCTCGATACGGCTCTGGACGAGGTCGGCCGGCTCGCGCGCGGCATCGACCCCGACAAGATCAACCGCACGCTGGATGGCGCGGAGAAATTCGCCTCCATGCTCGGCCGGAATGCCGAGGACGTCGACCGCGCGATCCGCGACATCACGGCCAAGGCCGGCACCATCACCCGCGCGATCGACCGGCTGGATAACGTCATGGCTGGCGCGGAGGGCTTCTTCGGGGGCGGGCAGGATGGCGCGACGGCGGGCCTTATCAAGGAGCTCACCGACGCGGCGAAATCCATCCAGACGCTCGCGGGCAATCTCGATGTCCGCACGCGCGAGCTGACCAGTGGTCTCTCGCGCTTCACTGGGCCTGGTCTACGCGATTTCGAGGCGCTGGCGGCGGATAGCCGGAAGGCCGTGAATGACCTTTCCCGCGCCGTGCGCGCGTTGGAACGCAACCCTTCGCAATTGCTCTTCGGCGGGCAATCCAATATTCCCGAATATCGTCGATAGAAGCGAGGGCGCGTGGGCGATTCCGGGATGTCGGTGGCGTGGGTGAATCGGCAGGGGCGTAGGCGCCGGGCTGTCGTGTCGTCGCGGCTTCTCGCGTTGGCTCTCGCCGGTTTTCTCGCGGGGTGCGGGGGCGCTGCGCCGCCGCCGACCTTCGATCTAGCAGCACCGCGTGACAATCTCGGCGCGCGCCCCGGTCAGGGCCTCATCGTCGTCGCTGAGCCTTCCGCACTGGCCGCGATCGATACCAACCGCCTCATCGTGATGACGCGTGGCGGCGGGCTCGCCTATCTCGGCGATGCGCAATGGTCGGATCGCCTGCCGAAGCTCGTTCAGGTCCGGCTGATCCAGACTTTCGAGAATGCGAAGCGCCTCACGGCTGTGGGCCGCCCGGGCGATCGCCTCCTGCCGGTGGCGCAACTCAATTCGGAAATCCGCCGCTTCGGCATTGATGAGGCCACCGGCGAGGCCGTAATCGAGATGAGCGTGAAGATCGTTCAGGATCGCACGGGGCGTATTCTGGCCGGCAACATCTTCACGCGCTCTGTTCCGGCCGGTGGTTCAGGCGGGCCGCTTGCTGCGGCTGCCCTTGATCTCGCGATGCAGGAGATGCTGCGCGATATCGTGCGCTGGACCTCCTCGCGCATCTGATCCATCCCACAGCGCATGAAAAAGGCGGCCCGAGAGCCGCCTTTTGGTGTTTCAGCGCTGTCGCCGCCGCTCAGTCGAAGCGGCCGGCGGCATGCGCGAGCATGGTGTAGACCTTGCCCGTATCCGAGGTGAGGTAGGTGCGCGCGACCAGCGAATCCCGGTCATCGCCAGCGACTTCCGCGAGCAGGCGCTCGAACTGGTCGACATAGGTATCGACCGTGCGCTTGAACTCGGCATCCCGGCGATAGCGGCGGCGGATGTCGTCATACGCCTCCTGCCCCTGCAGGGTGTAGAGCTTGCGCGTGAAGACGTTGCGCTCACCCCGGCGATAGCGATCCCAAAGTTCGATCGCAGCCTCGTGGTCGATCATCCGGGCGATATCGACCGAGAGACTGTCGAGCGATTCGATCCGGCGGGCCGAATTGGCTTCCGGCACGCGCGGGCTGCGCTGGGGTGCCACGGGCTCGTCGTCACCCGCCCGTTCCAAAAGACCGGAGAGCCAGGAGCCGCCTCCAGCCGGGTTGCGCGGCGGCGGAGGTGTCACGGGGCGCTGCACCGGCGGAGCCGGGCGCGGCGCGGGCTCATAGGCCGGGCGAGCGGGCGCGCGTGGAGCATCCGGCTCGGCGCGGCGCGGTTCGCTCACGTCGAGCGCCGGGCCCGAACGAGAGACGATATCGTTCAGTTCCGACAGGGCGCGCAACTGGTCGCCCACCACGCGCTTCAGGTTCTGGCTGGCCTCGCGTGCCTCGCGCGGAATTTCTAGCCCGCCCGCCGTCAGGGCGGCGCGCGTGGCCTCGAGATCCGCGAGAATGTCGCGGGTCGCCTGCCGCAGGTCGCCGGCGGTGGCGAGGAAGCCCTGCACGCCATCCTGCAGCAGCGAGGTCATCTCGCTGTTCGCCTGATCATAGGCCTGCCGCAGGGCAGCGGCTGTGCGCTCGCGCTCCTTCCCCGTTTCAAGGCGGATGCGCTCGTACTGCGAACCGATGGCCTGGGTCGCAGCCTCTGCGCTCTGGTGCACGAGTGTCGAGGCCTCGCGGGCCCGCGCCTCCGCGCTGGAGAGCTGGTCATCCACGAGGCTCGAGAACGAGCGGAGCATGGCATCCACATCCTCGATGCGGCTGCTGAGGGCGCCGACAAGGCCCTCGAACACGCGCTGGCGCTCGCCCAACAGGTTGGCGAGGCTCGCCTGATTGGTGGTGAGTTCGCCCGAAAGCGCGCGCATGGCGCTGGTACGCTCGTCGAGCACGCTGACGGTGTTCTGGCTGGTGGAGAGCAGGTCGCCCGAGGCCGAACGGATGGCCTCCACGCGCGCCGCCAGCGCATCCGAGCCCTGATTGGCCGCCGAGAGAATGGCGGCGAGGGTGGCTTCCAGCCCCCGCACGCGCTCGCCGAGGCGGCCCTCGATATCCGATAGGCCCTTCGCCGTGGAGCCGACGATCGTGTTGAGCACGCGATTGGCTTCACCGAGCTTGTCGAGCAGGCCAGCGACCTCGCCGCGCAGCTTGTCGTTGGCTTCCACGAGATTGTGCAGCGATTTGGCCGAACCGCTCTCGATGGCCGCATTGAGTTCTGCCAGCGAGGCCGTGACGCGCTCGCCGATTTCGGTGGAGGCGCTTTCGAGGCCGCGCACCATGGCGAGGCCATGCTGTTCGAAGCTCGTGACGAAATGCGCGCCCTTCTCGTCGATCAGCGCGGAGATCTGCTCGGCGCGGTTCATCAATTCGCTGCCCACCTCACGCGACAGGGTGGTGAGGCTCCGCTCCACCTCGCCTGCGCGCAGAACGATGGAATCCGCGCTCTGGTCGAGGCGGCCCACGATGGCCTCGGTCGCCGCGTGGGTCTTCTGTTCGAGGATGTCGCGGATTTCCTGCGCGCGACGGCTGATCGTCTCGTTGGCTTCCTGCGTCGATTTCTCGAACACAGCGCTGAGTTCCTGCGTGCGGCGTCCGAGAATCTCGCTCGCGGCTTGCGCCTTCTGGTCGAGCACCTCGATCTGCTGGCTGAACGGGTTGACGACCCGCGCACCGAAGACCTCGACCTTCTGCTCGAAGCTCTGCACCTTCTCGTCGAGATTGCCGAGCAGCGAGCCGCCGGTTTCCTGCACGGCGCGGGTGAATTCCAGCGTCCGCAGGGCCACCATGTCGCCGAGCGCCTTGGCGCGCTCATCCACGCCGGTTTCGACGCGTGCGAGCAGGCTCTCGATATTGGCCGTGACCTGCTGCGTGCGATCTGCGATGCGCGAACCCAGCACATCGCTCTGCGCCACGATGGTGTGCTCCAGCTTGTCGGCGGTCGAGACGAAGGTCTTCTCGAATTCCTCGAAGCGTTCGCCAAGGCCGGCGGTGCGCGCGGTGACCGTTTCAGCAAGGCGCGAGGCATTGGCGGCAAGCGCCTCGTTCACGCGCTGGCCATGCTGGTTCATCGCCTGCAACACATCCCGACCGGTATGCGCGAGGCGCTCCGTGGCTTCCGTCGCCTGGCGGGCCAGAGCGAGGCCGAGATCGTCGATTTCGCTCTTGAGGCCCGTCGAGGCCTCGCGGGTGCGCTCGCTGATGAGTGAGCCGAGGCTTTCGCCCGCGATCGTGAAGGCCTCGTTGGCCTGCGATACCCGGTTGGCGATGAGATCGACCAGAGCCGCTCCCTGATTGGCGAGCGCAGTTTCCAGTCCGCCACGCGTGCCTTCCAGCGCATTCTCGAAAACGCGGGCATTGGAGGCCAGCGTATCCTCGATGCGGGTGATGGAGCGCTGGAGGGTGGCCTCGATCTGCAGACCATTCGCGCCGAAAGTATCGGCCAGGCGCTGGGCATTGCCGCTCAGGAGTACTTCCATGTCGCGCGCGCCCTGGCTCATCGATGTCTCGATGCGGCGCGAGGTTTCCTCCAGCACGCCGGTGACGGCGCGCGAGGTGGTGCCGAGCGTGTCTTCGATCCGGCTCGCGGTGCCGACCATACGGTCAGCCAGCTCATCCGAACGGGCGGTGAGGGCATCCACGACGCCGGCACCCTTCTCCTCGATGAGCCTCGCGGTGTCGATGCCACGGCTTTCCATCGCGGTGATGAAATCCTGGCTCGCGGAGCGCATCGTCTCGTTGATCTCGATGGCGCGGGCGCCGATGGTCTCGATGATATCGCGGCTGTTGGTCTGGAAGGCGGAATTCACCACCTCGGCGGTTTCGGTCATCTCGGTCTTCAGCGCCGCGCCGGTGTCGCGGATGAGGCGGCTGGAGTTCTCGCTGACCTCGCTGAGGCGCTCGGCGGCGGAACGGGTCACGTTTTCCCATTCGCCGGTGAGGCTGGTGCTGGTCTCGCGGATGAGGCGGGCCGAGTTTTCGCTCAGTTCGCCAAGGCGTTCCGCCGAAGCGCGGGTGACGTTCTCCCATTCGCCTGTGAGGCCGGTGCTGGTTTCGCGGATGAGGCGGGCGGAGATCTCGCTGACCTCGCCAAGACGATCCGCCGAGGCGCGGGCCACGCTATCCCATTCGTTGGTGAGGTTTGCGCTGGTCTCGCGGATGAGGCGGGTCGAAGTCTCGCTCACCTCGCTAAGGCGCTCGGCCGAAGCACGGGTCACGTTCTCCCATTCGCCGGTGAGGCTGGCGCTGGTCTCACGGATGAGGCGGGTGGACGCTGCGCTCACCTCGCCCAGGCGCTCGGCCGAAGCGCGGGTGACAGTCTCCCATTCACCCGTGAGGCTGGTGCTGGTGTCGCGGAGGGTCTGGGCCGCGGTTTCGCTCAGCTCGATGAACTGGCGGGAGGCGGCATTGGTGGCGTTTTCCCACTCGGCAGAGAGCGCGCTGCCGGACAGGCGCATGGCTTCCGCCGCGTTCTGGCTGTTGGCCATAATTTCGCGCTGGATGATGCTGGCCTGCTCGGACAGACGATCGACCAGCAGGCGGCTTGCTTCGTCGAGGCCGCCGGTCGCGCCGTTCGTTACCTGCTCGATTTCCTGAAGCAGGGCGGCGCGTGTGGTGTTGAGCTGGGTGATAATCGCGGCGGAGGTCGCTTCCAGCACGCCATTGGTTTCGGCGGCGGCACCCGAGAGCGTTTCGCCGAGTTCACCTGTGCGGGCGCGAATAAGGTCGCTCGCGTGGTTGGCCGTCTGGTCGAGGGTTGCGACCAACTCATCCTGCTTTCCGGCAATGAGGAAGGTCACGCGTTCGCCGGCGTCGTCGATGGCCTTGGCGATGCTGTCGCCAGCCTTGCCGATATCGGCCGAAAAGCCCTGATGGGCAGCGTCGATGGTGTTCCGGATGCGATCGGCGGTCGCCATGATCGCTTCGCGCTCGGCGGCGAGTTCGGCCACAAGCTGGCGCATCTTGTATTCGTTGTCGGCGTAGGAGCGCTCCAGCGCGCTCACCTCGCCATGCACGATGGTTTCGAGTTCCGTCGCGCGGGAGAGGGCGCGTTCGACGCCATCGCCAATCGAGGCGACCTCGCGGCGCACGGCCTGCCCGAGCGTGAAGACCGCATCGGCGCCGACGGATTCCGGTTCCGCGAGGCGCGCGGCCACCTCTGCCATCACGCGCGCGGAATTCCGCAGATCGCGTGAGCGACGATGCAGGGCGGCCAAAGCAAAGACGAAGAGGATGGGCAGCACGACGCCAATGCTGGCCAGCGCCATCGGCAGCTCGATACCCGAGCGCAAGGCGCCATCCGCTGTCAGGAACAGTCCGTCACGCTTCGAGAGCAGCATCCATGCCGCAATCAGCCAGAGCCCGGAAAAGGCTGCGGCGAGCCAGTAGGGCGTGCGCGAGCTGCTCTGCCGCAACGGCTCTAGCAGCTCCTGCACCGAGGCACGGCGATCATCATTCGCCGGCAGGATCGGGTTACGGCGCGGCTCCGGCGCGCTCAGCGTGGCTGCGGGCGCGGGTTCAGCCGGCGACGGGGTGAGGGGTTCGATGCGCGGCTCGGGCGCGGAGTTGAGATCGGACGCCTTCCCGTCAGCGGATTTCCCGCGATGTTGCGGCGGCTTGATCTCGAGGCGTGCTTCAGCCGGCGGTTCCTTGGAGAGATCAGGCTTGAAGAGCTCGATATCCTCCACGCGCGGCAAGCGCGGATCGGCTTCGCCGGACTTGGCCTCTCCGGTGGAAGCGCCCTCGGGCTTCACGGTTGCATCCTTGCCGCCGAGACCCAAAGCTTCCTCGATGGCCGAGAGGGCGGCCTCGGAAGCGTCGGGGTTTTTCTTCTGCGTGGCCATCAGCATCCCACCTTGTTCGAACCGTCAGACAAGGCCGGGCTCTCCCCTATGGCAGGGCAGGAAAGCGCCGGTTCTCCGACCGAAGTTTAACCTTTATTTTACGGATCACGGGCGGGAAGGGAAACAGGCAACGTTAACGATGTGGAATCGTCGTTAACGACGCCGGAACCATGCGAAGCGATCAACCCGGACCTCTTACCTCCCTGTTTACGGCCCCGGAGGCAGATTGTCTCCCCAATCCAGACGGCAAGGAGCCCGTTTCCACCGATGTCCGCCACCGCGATCTCCGCAAACGCGAATTCCAGCCCGGCCTTCATGGTCACAGACAGCGCCCCCTCCTTCGAGCGGCCTGTCGATCTCGTGCATCTCGCTCGCCAGACCCTTGGCGATCGCGCGCTGGAGCGTGAGGTGCTGGAGCTGTTCAAGGTGCAGGCCCGCGCGATCTTCGCGCAGCTCGAAACCGTGAGCGAAACTCATCTCCGGCATGATCTCGCCCATACGCTCAAGGGTTCGGCCCGCGCGGTCGGCGCTTGGAAGGTGGCCGAGGCCGCGGAGGCATGTGAGCAGGCACAGGACTGGAACGCTGCGCTCGGTGACCTCTCCAGCCGGATCGAGATCGCGCTTCAGGCGATCGAGGAACTCATCCGCCATTAAGTGCTTCGGCTTGCGCGTGAAGCCACTCGCCAAATGGCGCGGGAAACGCTAGTTCCCGCGCAACGGCACCAGCCGGACCGCGACGCGCCGAGAGAGATTGCCCATGCCCCGCATCACCTTCATCGAACACAATGGAACCGCCCGCACGGTTGAGGGCGAGGCCGGTTCCACCGTGATGGAAACCGCCATCCGCAATGCCGTTCCGGGCATCGAGGCGGAATGTGGCGGGGCCTGCGCCTGCGCCACCTGTCACGTTTATGTGGGCGATGAATGGCTCGCGACCGTGGGCAAGCCTGCGCCCATGGAAGAGGACATGCTGGATTTCGCCTTCGATGTACGGCCGAATTCGCGCCTTTCCTGCCAGATCAAGATCACGGCCGCGATGGATGGCCTGACTGTGACCACCCCGGCGCGGCAGGCCTGATCACGCCAGGCCTCACCGCCCCGTGACTTGCCGGTGACGCTCTTTCCCCGCGAGGAGGGAGCGCGCATGATGGCGCGGGGGAGGGGTTCATGTCGGTTCTGGTTCTGGCTTTCATCGCTGGTGCGCTCACAACGCTGAACCCTTGTGTTCTGCCGATGGTGCCTTTCGTGCTGGCGACTGCCTTGCGCGAAGGGCGCTGGGGTCCGCTCGCGCTCATGGGCGGCATGAGCCTTACCTTCACGGTGCTGGGCACGCTCGTGGCCTCGGTTGGGCCGGCCATCGGGCTTTCGACCGAGAACATCCGCGTGACCGGTGCGGTCATCATGATTGCGCTGGGCCTTGCGATGCTGATGCCGGCGACGCAGCGCGTCTTCGCAACCGGCCTCGGACCGGTGGCAGATCAGGCCTCGGGCTTTCTCGACCGGATGTCCCTGGGCGGGCTTTCCGGTCAATTCCTGACCGGCATGCTGCTCGGCGCGATCTGGAGCCCCTGCGCCGGACCGTCGCTCTTCGCGGCCATCGGGTTGGCGAGCCAGACCGGTACGGTGGCGCAGGCGGCGACGGCCATGTTCGCCTTCTCGCTGGGCGCTTCGAGCGTGCTGCTGGCCCTGGCTTATGGCGCGCGCGAGGTGTTGGCCAAGCGCAAGGCGGCGCTGATGGGCTTTGCGACCTCCGGCCGGGCGAAGCTTGTCTTCGCGGCGCTATTCATCGGCATGGGCGCGATGATCCTCTCCGGACTCGACAAGGCGATGGAGGCAGCACTCGTTCGCGCCATGCCGGATTGGCTGGTGGATATCACCACCCGGTTCTAAAACCGGTCACGTCACATCCAAAGCCGCGCGTTCCTTGAACACCGTCTCGTTGCCGGGACCGGGATGGCGCGGCACGAGGAAGGAGAGCGTGAGCGAGGTCGTGGCGATGGCCGCACCGAGATAGAACACGATGCTCGGCTCCTTAAGCCAGAGCATGCCGAAAAACACCGGAATGAACACCGCCGCGATATGGTTGATGGTAAAGGCGCAGGCCGCTGTGGGGGCCATATCGGCTGCATCGCCGATCTTCTGGATGTAGCTGCGCTGGGCGATCACGAGGATCGAGAACACCCCATCGATGATGAAGAGCAGGGCCGCCACGGTCGCATTCGTCGTCACCGCATAGCCGATGAAGACAAGGATCAGCACCACATTCTCCATGGCGATGGTGCGCCGCTCGCCCCAAAGACCTACCAAAGCTCCGAGGCGCGGCGCGAGGAAGGTGTTGAGGCCGGATGTCACCAGCAGCAGCATTGCCATCTGCGGCACGGTGTAGCCAAACTTCTCGACCAGCAGGAAGCCCGCGAAGGCTGTGAAGATCTGCCGGCGCGCGCCATTCATCAGGGTCAGCGCGTAATAGAGCCAGTAGCGCGGGCGCAGCACGATTTTCTTTCTCTGCGGCACGGGCCCGTCGAATTTCGGAAAGAGCAGGAAGGCCGCGATGGTGATGCCGATGCAGGCAAAACCGATGATCGCGAAGAGCAGGTCATAGCGCTGCATGCCGCCCCACCACAGCAGAGCAAGGCCACCATAGGTAATGAACTGCGCAGTGGCTGCAGCCCCGGCGACGCGCCCCATGAGTCGCGGCGCATCCTTTTTCGGGAAGAGTTGCAGCGAGAGCGACTGGTTCACGGTCTCGAAATAGTGGAACCCCACCGACATGATGAAGGTGGTGATGAGAAGCCCCGTCAGCGTGGGAAAGCCACCGGTGAGCGCAACGCCTGCGGCCAGGATAAGCAGTGCGATATAGGCCACGGTCTGCTCGCGCATGACCAGGAACCAGTAGATGGCGGTGAAGGCGAGAAAGCCGGGAATTTCGCGCACGCTTTGCGCAAGGCCGATATCGGCTCCGGTGAATTTCGCGGCATCCTTCGCGAAATTGTTGAAGAGCGTCCCCCAGCCGGCATAGCCCAGCATGTTCACGAAGGCGAGGACCATCAGGAAGGTCACGGGTTCCTGCAGGGCTCGCCGGAAACGCGAGCGCGGCACCTCAACGGCGGGGATCGTCATCCGTTACTCTCCCGGTAAAGATGGAGCGATGACCCTTTGTCCTTGTTCCGTCAATTGATTTCTCTCGAAGGACCGATTTCAGGCGCATGTGCCCCCTGTCGCGCTTGTCCGACATCAAGGACGGAACTGGCAGGCCATGGCAGATGGACGCCACGGCTCGCGGGCGAAACCCTCGCCGGCGGCCTGTTTCAGGCGCTGCTGGAGGATGCCATGTTCAAGAAGTTGCTGGTTCCGGTTGATATCGGGGATGAAGCGATGGCCAAGGCTTCGCTGGTTGCCGCGAAAGCCCTTGCCGAGCCTTGGGGTGCCGAAGTGCGACTGCTTCATGTGCGGCCCATTCTGCCATCGACCTATCTCGAATATGTGCCGGCGGATTTCGAAGGCTTGGAGAAGAAGCGTGCGGCGGAGGACCTTGCGGCCCTCGCGTCAAAGATCGGCCTGCCGGCTGGCAAGGTGAGCACAGCGGTACGCACCGGCGGCGTCTACCACGAGGTTCTCGCGGAAGCGGATGAATGCAAGGCCGATCTCATTGTCGTGTCCTCGCATTGGCCAACGCTCGCGACCTATCTCGTCGGCAGCCACGCGACGAACATTGTCCGCCATGCGCATTGCTCGGTGCTGGTGGTGCGCGGCTGATCAGGGCAGAACAAGCGACGGCATCGCCCCGGACCGGAAGCGGGCGGGGCGATTGCGCGTGAGGTAATCGCGCATCCAGAAGCCAAGATAGCCGAATAGGGCCACGGCAAGGCCTGCCGCGAACCAGCTCTTGTCGCTGACGGAATAGCCCGCAATGGCCAGAAGGCCGGCCAGTGTGCCAATTCCCGCAACCAGCATGCCCCAGAACTTCCAGGGCGGCACACCAGCCACCAGCTCTACCTCGGCGCGCGCGCGTTCGGCGCGTTCGCAGAGGGTTGTGACGAAGCGGGCGTAGCTGTCGTTCTGCTTTTCCGTCTCGATCAGTGATTTCCATGAAAGACTGTCGAAGGTCACGCTCTTGCCATCGGTGGCGCGCACCGTGCAGGCGAAGGCGCGATGCGCGGTGTTGCGCGGCGAAAAGCGCAGCACGACCCGTTCGATTGCTGTCAGGGGAAAGCGCTGGATGGAGCGGCCGCGCGTGGCGATCAGCTCATGTGCCGTCAGTTCCAGCTCCAGCTCCGCCGCAAAAGGCTTCGGGCGATGGCTGTAGAGGATTGTGGGCGCCTTCGGTGACATCTCGGTCGGCATGGGCCAGCTTGTTCCTTCGTCGCAATGCAATGCTCCTTGCCTCAGGAAGCCGGGCGCGTCAAAGGTCGACGCAAGGGAGACGAGGCGAGGGAGTTCGGGATGCCGGTTCGGCTGATCCTTATGCGGCACGCGAAATCGGCATGGCCGGAGGGCGTTGCGGATTTCGACCGGCCGCTGGCACTGCGCGGGCAGGAAGCGGCGCCCCTGATGGGGCGTTGGCTCGCCAAGCAGGGGATGACGCCCGATCAGGTACTGGTTTCGGCTGCCCGGCGCACGCGCGAAACATGGGCTTTGGCTGGAGCTTTCTTCCCCGGCCTTGCCCATGAAGCGACGCCCGCAATCTACGGCGCGAGCGCGGGTGACCTGCTGGATGTCGTGCATGATGCCGAGCCGCTTGCCCGAACCCTGATGCTCGTGGGCCATAATCCGGGCATGCAGGAACTTGGCTATGCGCTCGCCAATCCGGCGACGAGCGAGACCGAGCCCCTGCGCCGCCTCTCGCAGAAATATCCCACTGCTGGCCTCGCCATTCTCGAACAGGATGGCGGCTGGCGGGATATCGCATGGGGTTCCATGCGCCTTGTCACCTTCATCACGCCCCGCGCGCTGGGTGGCGTCGACGAGGATTGAGCCACAGCAAGGAAACGGGGGATTGGTGAAGCCCGCCCTTGCATGCGCCCGGTGCAATTGCCAAATCTCAGCGTATGGCGGGGCAATCTTCCGTGCCTCCGGGCACTGTTCTTGAAACTCTGGGGCACGGCCTTTCTGGCCTTGGCGGGCTGTTCGGCGCGCCCTCCTTGCGCATCGGCGTCACGGGGCTCAGCCGTGCGGGGAAGACGGTGTTTATCACTGGCCTCGTGCATGCCCTCGTTTCCGGCGCGCGCATGCCCGGTTTCGCCCCGCGCGCGGAAGGACGAATCCGCGAGGCGCGCCTTGTGCCACACCCGGATGATGCCCTGCCGCGTTTCGCCTATGAAGATCACCTCGCGACGCTGACCGGCCCGGAACGCGATTGGCCGAACTCCACGCGACAGATCTCCGCATTGTCGGTCGAACTTGCCTATCAATCGCGGAAAGCGTGGCTTGGCGGGCTCATCGGCCCGGCGGGGGTGATCAGCACCGGTGCTTCCACCCTGCGGCTCGATATCGTGGATTATCCCGGCGAATGGCTGCTCGATCTGCCGCTGCTCGGGCAGGATTACTGGAAATGGTCGGCGGAGACGCTTTCCAAGGCGCGGAAGGGCGTGCGCGAGCCGCTTTTCGCAGGCTATCGCGCGGCGTTGGCCGAGGTTGATCCGCTCGCGGAAGCGAACGAGACCACGGCCCGCAAGCTCGCATCGATCTTCACGGAAGCGTTGCGCGCCTGCCGCGCCGAGGGGCGGGGGCTTTCGGCTCTCGCACCCGGTCGTTTCCTCATGCCCGGTGATCTCGAAGGCGCGCCGGCGCTGACTTTCGCGCCACTGGAGGCGCTTGAAGGGGAACCGCCCTCCGGCTCGCTCGCCGGGCTGATGATCCGCCGCTTCGAGGCCTACAAGGCGAAGGTGGTGCGGCCCTTCTTCGTCGATCATTTCGCCCGGCTCGACCGACAGGTGGTACTGGTGGATGTGCTTGGCGCGCTGAATGGCGGGCCGGAGGCGGTGGCCGATCTCGAGGCCGCACTTTCCGATGTGCTCGCGGCGTTTCGCGTGGGTGGAAATTCGCTGCTGTCGAGCCTGTTTTCGCCGCGCGCCAGCCGGGTAATCTTTGCCGCCACCAAGGCTGATCACCTGCATCACACCAGCCATGACCGGCTGGAAGCAATCCTCCGCATGATCGTGCGCCGCGCCTGGCATCGCGCTGAGGCAGCGGGCGCGGAGGTCGATGTCGCGGCCATCGCGGCCATCCGCGCGACGCGTGAGGTGCAGGTGGAGCGGCGCGGCGAGAGCCTTCCGGCCATTGCCGGCATCCCCATGCGCGGCGAGAAACTCGGCGGCGAGGTGTTCGATGGGGCCCGCGAGGTCGCGTGCTTCCCCGGTGATCTTCCTGCCGAGCCGGAGCGGGTGTTCTCGGGTGATCCGGTGCCGTTGAAATTCCTGGCCTTCCGACCGCCGGTTTTCCGGGCCGGGGAGAGCCTGCCCAGCATCCGCCTCGATTCCGCGCTTCAAAAGCTCATCGGGGAGGATCTCGCATGACGGCGAAACCGCGCGGCCCGGAAATTTTTGCCCTCGAGGATGACAGGCGGGCCATCGCCATCCGCGAGGAGGCTGATTTCACGGCCTTGCCCGAGGCCTCGCCCGAGCCGGTCGTGGCCCAGCGCGGAAGCTGGCTGACCCGCGCCTTCTGGAGTGCGCTGACGCTTCTCGTCTCCCTGTTCCTGTTCGATGCGGTCTGGTCGCTGATCATCAGCTTGCAGCAGAAGAGCGTGCTCGCGGGGCAGATGGGCCTCGCGCTCATCGGCATCATCGGATTTGTCGTTCTCGTCTGGCTGATGCGGGAAGCCTTCGCGTTGCTGCGCCTGCGCGCGGTGACCGGATTGCGTGAAGAAGCGCGGGCTGTGGCGCTGAAACCGGCTGATGCCCCGGTGCGGTCGCTGACCGCGAAGCTTGTGGCGTTCTACGCCAAGGATGCGACCACGGCTGCCGGGCGCGCGGAAATCGAGCGCAGCGCGAGTGAAATCCACGATCCCGAGACGCGCCTCGCCATTGCCGAGCGTGCCTTGCTGACAGCCAAGGATGACGCCGCCCGCGCAATGATCGCCAGTGCCGCGCAACGCGTTTCGGTGGTGACCGCCGTTTCGCCGCGTGCGCTGGTGGATATCGCCTTCGTCTTCGCGCAGGCGGTTCTGCTCATCCGCAAGCTTTCCGCGCTCTATGGCGGGCGAGCCAGCGGGCTCGCGCTTCTCGGTCTCGTGCGGCGTGTCGCGGGGCATCTGCTCATCACCGGTGGCATGGCCGCGGCCGAGCAGGTTCTGGGGCAGGTGATGGGTGCCGGGCTTGCCGCGCGCCTCTCGGCGAAGCTGGGGGAGGGGCTGCTGAACGGCATCCTCACGGCGCGGATCGGCATTGCGGCGCTCGAGGCTTGCCGTCCCATGGATTTCCATGCGCTACCGCCCGTTTTGCTATCTGAAGTTGTAAAACAGATCATTGCACAAGAAAAAGTTGCGGAAAAACCTGCCGCGTGACAGCAACATCCGGCCAATTGTTCCAGCAACTATAAGTTGTATTTCAATCTAACTCTTTGAAAAATATTGCGCCAATCTTCTGGCACGACCCTTGCCAACATGGTCGGCAGGCTGGGGTCTGGTCAGGTTGTGCGTCGTGACCCTCGCCGCCAGTTTTTTCTTGTGAGCGATCGAGGTTCGCGTCCATGGGTATCTTCGGTGCAATGACCACGGCGATCTCGGGCCTGACGGCCCAGAGCTTCGCCCTTGAAAACATCTCGGGCAATATTGCGAACTCGCGCACGACCGGCTTCAAGCGGGTTGATACGTCTTTCGCGGACATGATCCCGGATCTCCCGCCCCGCCGTGAGCTTTCGGGCTCCGTCGGTGCGTATAGCCGCAACACGGCCACCGTTCAGGGCGACATCCAGTCGAGCCAGATCGGCACGCATATGGCGATCTCCGGCGAGGGCTACTTCGCGGTTCGCGAGCGGACCGGCGAAGCCGCCGGCCAGCCGATCTTTGCCGGCTCGCAGCTCTATACCCGCCGCGGCGATTTCGAACTCGACCGCAACGGCTACATGGTGAACGGCACGGGCTACTTCCTGATGGGGTACCCGGTGAACCCGCAGACCGGCGCCGTCACCGGCTCCTCGACACAGGTTCTGCGCATCTCGTCGAACAACCTGCCGGCGCGCGCGACGAGCGAGATCGAGTACAATGTCAACCTGCCGAAATACCCGCTCACCAACAATGCCGACCCGGTGGTTGCCGGCTCGGAGCTGTTGACTGGCGCGCTCTACACCGGCGCGACCGTGAACGCGGCGGATGAGAACGGCTTCCTCGATCGCACGATCGCGGGTCAGTCGGTCACGGTGTATGATTCCGCCGGCTCGCCGGTGAACGTCCAGATCCGCTGGGGCAAGACCACCAACGCTGCTCCGGAAACCTGGAGCGCCTATTACATGAGCGATTCCGCAGCTGCCGGCGCTACGCCGAAATGGACGCGGATCTCCAACAACGTCCAGTTCAACGCCTCGGGCCAGCTCATCACCCCGGCGAGCGGCATGATCCCCGGTTTTGCCTTCACCGTGGATGGCGTGACGACCCCGGCGATCGACCTCAACTTCGGTACGAATGGCCTGACGCAGTTCGCCGATCCGAATGGCCAGCTGGTGCCGAACCGCATCAGCCAGGATGGCTACCCGACCGGCACGCTCCAGCGTGTGCAGGTGGGTGAGGGTGGCCGCGTGATGGGTTCCTACTCGAACGGTCAGACCGTGGCCCTCGCGCAGATCCCCCTCGCGCAGTTCCCGGCCGATAACCTGCTGAAGCGCCGCGATGGCGGCGTGTTCGAGGAAACCCTCGAGAGCGGCCAGGAGCTGCTCGTCGATGGTGGCCGGAACATCCTCGGCGGTTCGCTCGAGAATTCGAACACCGATATCGCGGACGAGTTCTCGAAGATGATCGTCACCCAGCAGGCCTACTCGGCCAATACCCGCGTGGTCACCACCGCGCAGACCATGCTGCAGGACGTCATCAACATCATTCGTTGAGCCAGAAGGCTGGCGCGTTTCGCCAGAGTGTTCCTCCATGATCCCTGTTCGGGACAGACATGAGACCCACGAGACCGACGAGGCGGCCCCCCGCTTCGCTGGCCTCGCGGCGCGTCTGTCCCGGCGCGGCAGAATTTGCCGCCTGCCCGGCAGAAGGGTTCGCCTTCGCGGAAGAGACTTAGCCTTGCGCAACCAAAAGTTGTGTAAAATCAACAATCACAATCTTGGCATGAAATCTGCGTTCGAACTGGCAGCGCCCGGTTCGCTTGCAGAAGGCTTCGTCGACCGGGGGCATGTCCTGTCCCTGAATGACGAGGTTTCTGCCATGGGTATCTTCGGAGCGATGACGACGGCCGTTTCCGGCCTCACCTCGCAGAGTTTTGCGCTCGAGAACATCTCGGGCAACATTGCCAATTCCCGCACCACCGGCTTCAAGCGGGTGGATACGGCCTTTGCCACGCTGGTGCCGGATTTGCCGAGCGGTCGCGAGGTTGCCGGTTCGGTTGGCGCTTACAGCCGGAATGCCATTGCCAAACAGGGTGATGTGCTCTCGAGCGACGTCAACACCAACATGGCGATTTCCGGCCGCGGTATGTTCACCGTCAAGCAGCGCACGTCGGTTTCCGATGGCGTTCCGGTGTTCGGTGGCCAGAACTATTTCACCCGTCGTGGCGATTTCGACGTGGATCGCAATGGCTATCTCGCGAATGGCTCAGGCTTCTATCTCATGGGTTATCCGGTGGACCCCGGAACCGGTTCGCCGACCGGCTCGGCCCTTCAGGTGATCCGTGTCTCGAATGACAATCTCCCGGCGCGTGCGACGACCGAGATCGCCTATCGCGGCAACCTTCCGCGCTACCCGCAGACGGCTCTGGCCGATCCGAGTGCGGCGGGCTCCGAACTCCTGACGGGCGCAGCCTATACCGGCGCGACCATCGCTGCGAGCGACGAGACCGGCTTCCTCAACCGCACGATCGCCGGCCAGGCGGTGACGGTCTACAATGCGGTCGGCACGCCGATCGATGCGCAGATCCGGTGGGGCAAGACCTCCAACGCGGCGGGTGCAGAAACCTGGTCGGCCTATTACCTTAGCGACTCCGCCGCGACGGGTGCCGCCGCCAAGTGGACGCGCTTTGCCTCGGGCGTGACCTTCGACAGCAATGGCCGGATGACCGCTCCGGCTTCCGGCTCGGTCTCGACCACCTTCACGGTGGATGGCTCCACCAGCGGCGCGCTCGATTTCGTGTTCGGGCCCACGGGTCTCACCCAGTTCGCGGATGCGAACGGCACGCTCAACATCAATACGCTGTCACAGGATGGCTACCCCTCCGGCACGCGCAGCGGCGTGGAGATCGGTGAGGGTGGCCGCGTGATGGGCATCTATTCCAACGGGCAGACGGTTGCGCTCGCGCAGATCCCGTTGGCCCAGTTCGCCTCCGACAACCTGCTCAAGCGCAAGGATGGCGGGGCGTTCGAGGAGACGCTGGAGAGCGGCGAGCCGATCTATGTCGATGCGGGTCGCAATCTCATCGGCGGGTCTCTCGAAGGCTCGAACGCGGATATCGCGGATGAATTCTCGAAGATGATCGTCACGCAGCAGGCCTATTCGGCCAACACGCGGATCATCACCACGGCGCAACAGATGCTGCAGGACACGATCAACATCGTCCGGTAGCGGCTTCAGCCCCGGCCAGGCGGCCGGGCACAGGAGGGTCACATGGGTCTGCTTTCCGCGCTCAGCAATGCGGTGTCGGGACTGACAGTCAACCAGTCCCAGATGGAAATCATCTCGCGCAACGTCGCGAACAAGAACACGGTTGGCTACAACCGGCGGATCCTGCGCACGCAGGAGACGAGCGCCACCGGCATCACCGCCGGCGCGGTTCGCGAGATCAGCGTCGATCGCATGCTCGACACCCTGATCCAGAAGCAGTTGCGCACCGAGGCGTCGGGCGGCGGTTATTCCGCGACCCGTGCCGATTATCTCTCGCGTGTTGACTCGATGTTCGGCCAGCCCGGCAGCTCCATCGGCATCAACCAGATCTTTGCCGATTTCTCGACCGCGATGCAGCAGCTCGCGGCCGATCCGGCTTCGCCCACCACGCGGCAGGAGGTTCTCGCCAAGGCGCAGAGCCTCGCGGCCGGCATCAGCTCGCTCTCGGGCAATGTGCAGGCCATGCGCGCCGAGATCGAGGCGCGGATCGCCAATGATGCGCAGAAGGCGAACGGCTTGCTCGATGGAATCGAGAGGACCACCAAGCGCCTCAATGAAGTGTTCGACGATGCGACCCGCCAGGGCCTGCTCGATGAGCGCGACCGTTACATCGACGAATTGTCGAATTACTTCGACCTGCGGACCTTCGACAACGGCACCGGCAACTTCAACATCTACACCACCTCGGGTGGCCCGCTCTTCATCGAGGGGCGCAGCCTGCGCATCCAGTTCGACGGGCGCTTCGCCGTCAATGCGAACAGCACTTACGATCCGAACCCTGCGGTTTCGACGCTTGGCCGTCTCGTGATGGCCGACCCGATCGGCAGCCAGATCGACCTCTCCCGCAACGGGTTGGTGAAGTCCGGCAGCATGGCCGCCCTGTTCGACCTGCGCGATCGCATTCTGGTGGAAACTCAGGCGCATCTCGACGAGTTCGCCGCGGCGATCACCACCTCGCTAGGCGACCGGACCATTGCCGGCACGGCAGTGACCGTGGGCCCGCAGCAGGGCTTCAACCTCGATCTTAATGCGCTGCAGAGCGGCAACGTCGCCACGCTGGAATACACCATCCAGCCGGCTGGCACGCGCCAGAAGGTATCGTTCATCGCGGTGAACAACCCCGGCGCCTTGCCCCTGCCGGCGGGTGCTACGGCGGACCCGAATGACCTCGAATTCGGCATCGATTTCTCCGGTGGCATGGCGGCGGCAATCACCGCTATCGGAACGGCTCTGGGCGCGCCCTTCACCGTCAACAACCTTGGCGCCGGTGTGGTGCAGATCCTTGATGACGGTGCGGGTAACACGCGCGACATCAACGGGCTCTCGGCCCGCGCGACCGTGACCGGCCTCACCGATCAGGGCATGGCGCTGCCGTTCTTCGTGGACGGCAATGCCGGCTCACAGCTCTACACGGGTTCCTTCGATAGCGGCTCCCAGAAGCGCGGCTACTCCACCGGCATCCGCGTGAACCCGGCCCTGCTGGCCGATCCCAGCCGCCTTGTGGTCTACGACACCATCCTGCCGGGCACCACTGCTGCGGGTGATCCGGCCCGCCCGAGCTTCCTGCGTGACCAGCTCCAGAGCTGGGAGACGGACTTCACTCCGGCCATCGCGCTCACCGGCTCCACCGCCATCTATCGCGGCACGGCGAGCCAGTTCCTGGACCGCGTGATCGCAGCCCAGACGCAGGCCTCGAGCAATGCCGAGGCGCTCTCCGAGGGGCAGGAGGTCATTCTCTCCACCCTGCGTGAGCGCGCCTCTGCGGTTTCCGGCGTCAACACCGATCAGGAACTCGCCGATCTGGTCGAGATTCAGAACATTTACGCCGCCAATGCGCGCATCATCTCTTCCGTGAAAGACATGTTCGACGCCCTGATGAGGATCTGACCATGACTGTTTCCAATTCCATGTTCCCCTTCTCCAGCGGCACCATCAAGACCCAGCAATATGCGCGTCTGCTGTTGCAGATGCGCGGCCAGATGGACGATCTCCAGCTCCAGATCGCGAGCGGGAAGAAATCCCAGACCTTCGGTGGCCTCGGCGACATGCGGGTTAGCTCTCTCACGTTCCGGAACCAGACCGGCGTGAACGATGGCTACTCGAGCGTGCTCGAAATGACCGATATCCGCCTCAAGATCATGGACCAGAGCACCAACGAGTTGCGCACGCTGGTCGATGGCGCCCGCGCCTCCATGCTCCAGACGCGCGGTACCGGCGGTTTTCCGGAAATCACCGCCTCGGTGAAGCAGGTTCAGGCGCAGTTCGAGCAGATGGTCACCTCGCTCAACGCGCAGCATGAAGGCCTGTTCCTCTATTCCGGTCGCACCCGCGACACGCGCCCCGTGGTGGATGCCAACACGATCATGTGGGGCGATGGCACCAATGCCGGCCTGCGGCAGGTGATTGACGAGCGCCGCCAGGCGGATCTCGGCGTCACCGGGCTTGGTCGCATGGTCACGAACCTCGTCGGCAGCAACGTGACGCTGGCAGAGGATGCCGTGGGCAACCCGTTCGGCATCAAGCTCGTGGCTGGTTCGGTGGGCGGTGGCATGTCGAACGTCACGGTCACCGGCCCGGCTGGCGCGCCGATGACCATTGGCTTCAATTTCACGGGCTTGCCGCTTGCGGGTGAGCGCATCAGCTTCTCGGTGACGCTGCCGGATGGCAAGACGGTCAATCTCGGCTTTGCGGCTGATCAGGCTGGCACCTCTGATGATACTGTCTTCGCCATTGGCGCAACGGCCGCAGCGACGGCTGCGAACCTTCAGGCCGCGATCAACTCGCGACTGACGGATATCGGCCAGGGTGAACTGCGTGCAGCCTCTGGCCTTATGGCAGCCCGTCAGTTCTTTGATGGCTCGGTGAACAACCCGCCGCAGCGTGTGGCCGGCCCGCCCTTCAACACCTCTGTTGCCTATGCGCCTGTGGGCACCCGGCCGACGGTGATCTGGTATCGGGGCGACGACGATGCGCTCGTCAATGCCCGCGATACCCAGCGTGCGGAAATCGATACCGGCACCACCATCAGCCTCGGCGCGCGCGCCAGCGAAACCGCGCTCAAGGATTCCATGGTGGCGCTTGGCCTGTTCCTAGCGGAGGATTATCCGCCGGGCCTCGCTTCGACACAGGACCGCTATGACGCTGCCTCGGGCCGCGCCATCGAGGTGATGAACTCGACCGGCGGGCCGAATGCCATCCTCGAGATGAACGGTGATTTCGGCCGCGCCGGCGCGCAGGTGCGGACGACCAAGACGCGGCAGGAAGACCGCAAGGTGTTTCTCAGCTCCGTGCTCGCGGGCATCGAAAACACCAACAAGGAAGAGGCGATCCTGCAACTGACCTCGCTGCAGACGACGCTGGAGGCGAGCTACACCGTGACCTCACGGCTCTCGCAGCTCTCGCTGGTGAACTTCCTGCGCTGATCGCGGGCTGATCAGGTTCTGACAGAAAGGCGCCTCCGGGCGCCTTTTTTTGCTGGCTCGCGGGTTGCGCCTTCTGCCTTGGCTTCCCGTGCGCCTCGGCCTGCCATGCGCGCGAAGGCGCATGAAAAACGCCCCGGAAACGGGGCGTTGTGACATATCATGGAAGGGAAGTGGGGTAGCGCCCCGATCCGGGCTCAGCTGGCTGCGGCAACCGCTTCCGACGCGCGCGTCCCATTGGCCGTGTGGAGATCCGAGCCTTCGCGGCCGCGCAGGCCTGCCGCGATATGCTGGTTGATCTCGATCATCAGGTCGAGCTTCTGCGGATCAGGCTCGAACAGCATGCGCATGCACTGGTTGATCACGAACCGGCACAGGCCAATCATGTTGGTGCGCATTTCGGCGGGCATGGGGCTCTGAGGATCGGTCGCCGCATCGAGGAAGATAGTCCACACCTGACGGTTGTGAGTCAGCGGGTCTTCCATCGTCGCGATGGTCGGCTCCCAGTTCTCCTTCAACCATTGCAGCTTGCTCGCCGCCTTGAGGAGCGCACGGGCCTCAAGCTCGCGCTGACTGAGCGCGAGTGTCTGTGTCTTGTTGTACGCTTGAATCGCGGGCTGCATGCTCGAACAGTTTCCTCTCATACGCCAGAAGCTGTTTCGCTTCCTTGAGGGCTTTATAGAACTCGCCGTCCAAAATATGGTTGTGAATGTTCATCAGTAGTTTCGTGGAGCTGGGAACAGCTTTCTGAAAATCTGTGACGAACTTGTTGTAGAGACCGATATTTTCAGAAACCTTCCCGTCGATATACATCAACTGGATGGTCATATAGATCAACTTCGCCGGAGTGTCCGCCGACTTCGGGCTGAGAATGTCCTTCTCGCGCAGGATCGGCGCATTCCCCTCGATGATGAGGCTCGTGCGCTGGTCGCAGTTTCGGACAACTGCGGTGCCGATGATGATGCGTTCGTTGGGCTTCAGCTCAACTTTCAGGGCCACGTTCGGCCTCCTTCGTGCGAGAGAACTTCACCACAGCGGTGTAAACAACTCGTTGTAGACGATTTTGATTCTCGCTGAATCGTGCGTTTTTTGCAACCCAAAGTAGCATATTTCTTTGAGGCTGCCTCAAGGGCTGCAGTGGCTTCAACCCACGCGTTTCAGGAAGCCATCGGCTGCAACCGTGACCATCAGCTTGCCTTCCACGGCCTTGTCGATCACGAATTCCGGGTGGCTCCTCAGGTATTCGTGGAGTGCGGTTTTCGGGTTGTCGCCCGGCGACCAGGGACGGTCCGGGAAGAGGTCGGCCGGCATGTCTTCCACGAAGCTGTCGAACACCACGCAATAGCTGCCCTTTGTCACCATGGGGGCATAGGCCTCCAGCTCGGCGAGCACATGGGCGTGGGTATGCATGGAATCGAGGAAGACCAGCACGGTCTTGTGGCCCTTCGCGGCCTCCTTTACCTTCGCAACCGTCTCGGCAGCGACGCTGGAGCCTTCCACGAGATGCAGCAGCGGGCGCAGGGGATGCGCATCGAGCGCCGCGCGGTTATGCGGACGGATGTCGATGTCGATGCCGATCACCTTGCGCTGGCTGGCGCGCGGATCGAGTGTCTTTCCGGCGGCCATGGCGTCGCAATAATCGAGCATGGCGAGCAGGCTGGCCGAGAGGATCAGCGAGCCGCCATGGGCAATGCCGGTTTCGATCACGAGATCCGGCTTCACCTGCCAGATCAGCTCCTGCACGGCCCACATATCCTGCGGATATTGGATGATCGGGCGACCGAGCCAATCGAAATTGTAGACGTATTTCTTGCGCATCGAGGCTTCGAGCCAGCGTTGCGATAGCGCACGGAACTCCGCGTCTTTCGCGTAGGCCTCGAGATGCTGGCGGCGTTCCTCGGCAAAGGCGGCGATCGGATCCATGGGAATCTCCTTCAGGCGGATTTCTGGGTGCGGGACGGAGCCCGACGAAAATCAGGGAAAATGCTCTCGACGGCCCCGCGCGGGGCGGCGCCGAATTCGGTGCGGATGCGGGTGATGTCGATGGGCGGAAACAGGATCAGCGGCGCGTTCGGCTCCACGCTCACGCGGGCGCCCGTGGCTGCCGTGATGGCCTCGATCCATTCGGAATGCGCGGTGCGCATGCCGCTCGCGACATTGTAGATGCCCCTTGTTGGGCCTTTCGCCAGGGCGGTCAGCACGGACACGGCATCGTCGATGTGGATGTAATCCTTCGCGGATTCCAGTGCGGAACGCAGGTGGATCTGCCCGCTTTTCGCGTCGCGCATCAGCGAAGGCAGAAAGTTCTCGCTATCCTCATCCGCGCCGCCGACGACATTTGACAAACGCGCGACGCAGGCCCGGCCCCGGCTGCCATGCAGGCACAGGCTTTCGCCCATGAGCTTCGAGAGGTTGTAGAGATCCGAGCCCGAATGCGGATCGACCATCAGCGCGTGATCCTCCCGCGCGGGCGTGTCGGCCGCATCCGCCGCGCCATAGACGCGGGTGGAGGACAGATAGACCAGCCGCTCGAAACGCGCTTCCGCCAGCACGCGCCGCAAAACGGTGACATGTGCCTCGATCGTTTCCAACGGGCGCGTGCGGAAATCGGCGGTGACGCCGATGCAATAGATCACTCGGCCGAGATCTTCGCGCCAGATCGCGTCGTCCCCGCGCTGAGGCGCGAACACATCCTCACCGGCGGCACGCAGATGCGCGGCAAGCGCCCGCCCCACCGTTCCGCTCGCGCCGAGGATGGTGATGCGGCTCATGTGCGCTTGCCGATCGCTTTCGCGGGGTTGCCGGCATAGACCGTGTAGGCCTCGCATTCGCCCTTCACGAGCGTGCCGGCGGCGATGACGCAGCCTTTCCGCAGGATTGCGCCATCGAGCAGCACGCAATTCGCGCCGATCCACACGTCATCCTCGATCACGATGCCGCCCTTGCCGGGCAGGAATCCCTGCTCACGGATGAGGCGCGAGGCATCCTTGTAGGCGTGGTTCACCGGCGCGAAAGTGCAGTTCGCGGCCACCGCTACCGAATTGCCGATGCGGATGCCCTGGCCCGTGTAGAGCACGCAGCCGGAATTGAGATAAACGTATTCGCCAACGATCAAATCACCCGAGCCACCCGCCGGCTTGATCTTCACGAAGCTGTCGACCACCGAATGCGCGCCGATCTCGATCCGCGTGCCGCGCGTCGAGTCCTCGATATCCGCGAGTTTGGAAACGCGCGCGGTGGGGTGGATGACAATCATGTCACCTCCAGCTTTGGCACCGCGACGACGAATTTGCCGCCCCAGGCGCGGATGCCTGCGAGCTGCTCCATCACTTCCGTGCGGATGTTCCAGGGGAGGATCAGCACGAGATCGGGCTTATCCGCCCAGAGATGTGCCTCCGCCACGATGGGAATGCGGCTGCCGGGCATGAAGCGGCCCTGTTTCGCGGCGGCACGATCGACCACATAGGGCACGAGATCGGGGCGAATGCCCGCGAAGTTCATCAGGGTGTTGCCCTTGGCTGCCGCGCCATAGGCGCCAACGCGCAGGCCCTTCTTCTTCGCATCGATCAGGAAGGCGACGATGTCGTCCTTCACCTGCTCGGCCTGCCGCTGGAAGGGCGAGTAATATTCGAGGCGCTTCATGCCACCGGCCTGCTCGCGCGCGAGCATCGTGCCGACCGCTTCGGTCACCAGGTGCTCACCCGTATCGCTGCGCTGCGCGAAGACGCGCAGGCTGCCGCCATGCGTCGGGATTTCCTCGACATCGAACACGGTGAGCCCGTTCGCGGCGAAGATGCGATGCACTGCCGTGAGCGAGAGATAGGAATAATGCTCGTGATAGACCGTATCGAACTGGTTCAAAGCCACGAGGTTCAACAGGTGCGGGAATTCAAAGGTTGAAACGCCCTGCGGTTTCAGAAGCTTCGCAAAGCCGCCGACGAAATCGTTGATATCCGGCACATGCGCGAGCACGTTGTTCGCGGCCGTGAGATCCGCCGCCTTGCCCTCGCGCGAGAGTTTTTCTCCCAACGCCACACCGAAGAATTCCTCGATGATCGCGATGCCCTTTGCGCGCGCGGCCTGTGCGGTGCTGCGCGTCGGCTCGATGCCGGTGCAGGGAATGCCTGCCGCCTTCACATATTGCAGGAGATAGCCATCATTCGCGGCGATCTCCACGATATGGCTCTGGGGGCCGAGGCTGAAGCGCGTGCGCATCGCCTCGACATAGCCTTGCGAATGCTTCAGCCAGCTCGAGGAGGTGGAGCTGAAATAGGCGTATTCCTCGGTAAACAGCGCCTCGCGACCGGCATAATCCTCGGTCTGCACCAGCCAGCAGCCATCGCACACCATTACGCGCAGCGGAAACCAAGTCTCCGGCGCCTTCAGGGCGTCGGCCGTGAGATAGGCGTTCGAGGGCGGGGACGCGCCGAGATCAAGGAAGGTGTGACGGAGCGGCGTGCCGCAATGCCGGCATTTCACAGGATAATCCCCTTGAAGCTGTCGTCAATCATGGGATGGCCCTTGTCGCGCCCGGACATCACCGAGACGGGCAGGGGCCAGGTGATCCCGAAAGCGGGATCGAGTGCATTCACCGCGCCTTCCGCCTCGGGCGCATAGGCAGCGGAGTGGCAGTAGAGAATTTCGACATCATCGGTCAGCGCCTGAAAGCCATGCGCGAAGCCCTCGGGGATGAGCATCGCGCGGCCATTTTCGGCCGAGAGTGTTTCGGCGTGCCAGCGCTTGAAGCTGGGCGAGTTGGCGCGAAGATCCAGCGCGACATCGAGGATTTCGCCGCGGATGCAGGTCACCAGCTTCATCTCGGCATGCGGTGCGTGCTGGAAATGCATGCCGCGCAACGTGCCCTTGAGGGCCGAATAGGTGTGGTTGATGGCGGCAATCGGCTTCACCCAGCCCGCCTGTTTCAGCGTTTCCGCGCAGAAGAGCCGAGCGAGAAAGCCGCGTTCATCGCCGCGTTTCGCGCGATCCACGGCCATCAGGCCAGCCAGCGGCAAAGGGGAAACGGTGAGCGCGCTCATGCCGCCTCCGTGAAGGCCTGGATGTCGGCATCACAGAGCGCGAGCGCGGATTGCCCCTCGGCTTCGGCGCGATACCACGCCATGGTGCGCGACACGCTCTCCGCGATGCCCCAGCGCGGGAGAATGCCGAGTTTTGTGCGGGCCAAAGCCGTTTCGAGCGCGAGCCAGCCGGCCTCATGCGGGCCGGCGGTGCCATCGCCATAAATGACTTCCGCCTTGGGGAAGCTTTCGCGTGCGCGCTCGATCACGTCGCGGACGGTTGCAGCTTCCTGCGTATGCGGGCCGATATTGTAGGCGCCCGCGAGGCCCGCATCGCTGAAAAGCCGTTCCGCCAGAACGAGATAGGCATTCACCGGTTCGAGAACATGCTGCCAGGGGCGGATCGCCTGTGGGCGGCGGATTTCCAGCGGTTTTCCCGATAGCCATGCGCGCACGGCATCCGGAACAAGGCGATCCTCGGACCAGTCTCCACCGCCAATCACATTGCCGGCGCGGGCCGAGGCGATGGCCTTGCCCTCTGCCCGCAGGAAGCTGTCGCGATAGCTCGCGATGACGATCTCGCTCGCACCCTTGCTCGCGCTGTAGGGATCGTACCCGCCCAGCGCATCATCCTCGCGATAGGGGTAGGGGCGTTCGAGGTTGTGATAGACCTTGTCGGTGGTGACCATCACAATCGCGCGGGGCTCAGCCATGCCCCGCAGGGCATCCAGCAGATGCGCCGTGCCCATGATGTTTGTCGCGAAGGTTTCGACCGGCTCGCGATAGCTCGCACGCACCAGCGGCTGCGCGGCCATGTGGATCACGATCTCGGGTTTCGCGGCCCGGATGAGTTGCGTGAAGGCCTCGCGCTCGCGGATATCACAGAGATGGCTTTCGATGAGCGTCGCGAGGCCCAGCTTCTGGAAGAGGCTCGGCGAGGTATTGGGTTCCAGCGCAATGCCGGTGACCTGTGCGCCCATGCGGGCGAGCCAGAGCGCCGCCCAACCGCCCTTGAAGCCGGTATGGCCGGTGAGGAGAACGCGCTTGCCGCGCCAGAATTCTGGCGAGGCCGTGGCTACCATTTTTTCCACGGCGCTTTGCCGGAGGCCCAGAGATCCTCGAGCAGGTTCTTTTCGCGCAGCGTGTCCATCGGCTGCCAGAAGCCGTCATGCTGGAAGGCGCGGAGTTCATCCTGCGCGGCCAGCGCGCGCATGGGTTCCTGTTCCCAGCTGATGGAATCGCCGTCGATCAGGTCGATAACCTTGGGCGAGAGCACGAAGAAGCCGCCATTGATCCAGCCGGCCTCGCCGCGCGGCTTCTCGATGAAGCCGGTGACGCGATCGCCTTCGAGGCCCAGCGAGCCGAACCGGCCCGGCGGCAGCACGGCAGTCACGGTCGCCTTCTTGCCATGCGCCTTATGGAATTCGATCGTGGCCGCGATATCTAGGCTCGATACGCCGTCGCCGTAGGTGAAGCAGAAGGCTTCCTCGTCGCGCAGGTAGCGCGCCACGCGCTTCAGGCGCCCGCCGGTCATCGTGTCCTCGCCGGTGTCGACGAGGGTCACGCGCCAGGGTTCGGCCTGCTCGCGATGTACTTCCATGCGGTTCTTGCCCATATCGAAGGTTACGTCCGACATGTGCAGGAAGTAGTTCTGGAAATATTCCTTGATGATGTAGCCCTTGTAGCCGCAACAGATCACGAATTCATTCACGCCCTGGGCGGAATACATCTTCAGGATATGCCAGAGGATCGGTTTGCCACCGATCTCGATCATGGGCTTGGGGCGCAGATGCGTTTCCTCGGAAATGCGCGTGCCGAGGCCGCCGGCGAGGATGACCGCTTTCATCTGTTCTTCTCCTCGAAGCGCAGGATCATATCGCGGAAGGCGTTCTCGAGATTCCGGGTGCGGGTCCGGAAATCCATGAACGGGCTGTTGCGGATGCGGTCGCGCAGGGTGGCTCGCATCTCGGCGAGGGCGTCGATGTCGGATGCGGCCAGAACCGCGCGCTCGACGAACTCGTCCTCGCTATCCACGATCCAGTCGCCGAGGCCCAGCGGCTCGAGCACCATCTGGCTGAGGCGGCCGACCGAGACACGGTCGCGCTTGGAGACCACCGGCACACCGAGATAGAGCGATTCGAAGGTGGTCGTGCCGGCATTGTGCGGCCAGCAATCGAGCGCGATATCCATCTGGTGGTAGCCGTGCCAGTGCGGCCGCGTGCTCACCAGGTCCACCTGTTCGCGACTGATGCCGAGCTTCTCGAGGCGGCTATAGAAGCGCTCGATCGTTTCGAAATCCTCGAACGGTTTCTGGTCGAGGCGAAGGCGGCTATTCGGCACGCGGTCGAGAATGCGCTTCCAGACCTTGAGCAGGCGGTCATTGAAGCGCACGATGCGCGACATCGAACCGAAAGTGACGTAGCCGTTCTTTTTCGCGGGTAGTTCCGCCACTTCGGGAATGACGTGAACCGGTGGCTGATAGGCATAGAGCGGCGAGGGGACGCGATAGATCTGCTCGCTGAAATAGGGCTCCGACCCTGCCGGCGTGAGGTTGTCGTCGCCGATGAAGTAATCGATCTCGTTCATGCCGGTGGTGTAGCCGTAGCCGAGATAGGTGCATTGCACGGGCGCGGGGCGCTGCGCGAAAGCACCGAGGCGGCTGTCTGAAGTATGGCCGGCAAGGTCGATCAGCACATCGATCTTGTCGTCGTAGATGCGCTGCGCAACGTCGTCATGCGTCATGTTCGTCACGTCGACCCAGTGATCGAACGAGTTTTTCATGCGCTCGGTCACTGCATCCGGGCGATGCGTGTTCGAATAGGCGAAGAGTTCGAACTGCGAGCGATCGTGCTCCGCGAAGATCGGCGCGATGAAGTAGGCCACGACGTGGGCGTAGAGGTCCGCGGAGGAATAGCCGATCCGGATGCGCCGTCCCTTCACCGGGGGATGGTTCGTGTGGTCGAATTTCCGCGGGAACTGGCGGCTGAAGCGCGTGCCGAAGGATTTGTATTCCTCGAACACCTCTTCGGCGCTCTTCCGGTCATCGTAGTTGAGCGAGAACAGGAAGGTGGTGCCGATTTCGGCATTCATCTCGTCGAGCTTCAGCACGTCTTCGTAGATCTTGAGTGCTTCCTCGAACTCGCCGAGCACCACGAGAGCGTTGGCATAGGCGATGATGTAGTCGTTCTTCTTTTCCAGCTCCCAGGCCTTCCAGAGGCAATCCACGGAGCGGACGAAGCGCATTTTGTCTTGATAGGCCTGCGCGAGGTAGAACAGCACATCCGCGTTGTCCGGTTGCTTGGAGCGCAGATCCTCGAGTGTGGTCACCACCTCGTCGACGAAGACCTTCTGCAGGCGATAGGCGTTGGCGAGGTTGAGCTTCGCGGGAATCGATTTCGGATCGAGATGCAGCGCGCGATGGAAGGTCGCGGTGCCGCTTTGCATCTGGTTGCGGTGGATCTGGACGATGCCCCAGTTCACCAGCGATTCGACGTGGTTCGGGTTGATTGCCAGCGCGATCTGCGAGAGGCGCCCGGCTTCGGCGTAATCGCGTTCGGAAATCCGGATGTTGGACAGCGTCGCGATCGCAGAAATGTTGTTCGGGTTGGCGCGCAGGGCCCGCATGAGCAGGTCCTCGGCGGCCTTGAACTTGCCCTCGTGCTTCACGATGGCGGCAAGGTTGCCCAGCAACTCCGAATTGTTCGGGTACTTCTTCATCAGCCGCTGGTAGGCAGCCTTCGCCTTGGCGTACTCGCCGGCAACATGCTGCGTAGCGGCTTCTTCGAAAATCTTCTCCGCGTTCATCCGGCGCTCCAGAACTTCTGTCGGCTACCCATCCGGCCGCGGTTCTGCGCCCGGTCGCGGGACAATCGGCGCGGCAAAATGCCGGGAAGCCGACGAAACCCTTAACCAGACTTAAAAGGAGATGATTAACAAAGCGCCAACGCGTGGCCCGCCTGATGAAAAGAACGCCTTGCGCGACAGCCCAAACGAAAAGGGCGGCAGGTTTCCCTGCCGCCCCGATTGCTGGTTCGTGGGTCCGTAATCAGCCGAGGAGGCGGAGCAGGGACTGCGCATTCGCCGAGCCGGCCGAGAAGGCCTGAACCGCGAACTGCTGCTGGGTCTGCAGCGCCGTCAGCTTCGCCGATTCCTCGGCGACATCGGCCGCCACGAGATCATCGCCGAGCGTCTTCATGTTCGAAGAGAACTCGCGGTTGATGTCGTAACGCTCCTTCACGAAGGTCGAGTAGTTGCCGAACTGGCCGGCCACGTCATCAACCTGAGCCTGCGCACCCTGAACCTGGCCCAGCGAGGCCTGGATCAACGCGTCGGTCGTCCAGCCCGTGCCCACACCGGTGAGGCCGAGGCTGCCGGTCGTCATCGTCACGCCCGAGATCGCGATCGGGTTCGAAGCGAACTCGTTCAGGATGATGTTCATGCCCTGGCCGGCGAGCAGGTTACGACCGTTCTGAACCACGTTGTTGTTGATGACAGCCGTGATTTCGAGCTTGTAGGCTTCGTACTGCTGGCCGAGGCGCAGACGCTCGGCGTTGCTGATCGCACCGGTGATCGGCGCACCCATCTGGTAGGGCTGGGTCGCGATCGAGTTGAGACGGCCGTTACCCGACGGGTTGTAGGAACCCGAACCGTTGAGGACGACCATCGCCGTGCCATCGAGCTTGCGCAGGCGGAGGAAGCCACCGGCACCCAGCTCGGCGCGCACGCCGGCGTTCATCGCGTTGATTTCAGCAATCACCGCATCCTGGTTCTTCGCCGTCGCGGTCGACCAGGTGCGCGCAACGCCATCGGCGCCGACGAACGAGATCGAGGAGTTGGCCGAAGCCGACGGCATCGAGGACGGAGCCTGGATGAAGCCGCCCGCACCGAAGGCCATGCCATAAGGCGTGGTCGCGGCGAAGCCGGTCGGCATGGCCGAACCGTTGGCGAATTTCGACGACGCATAGGTGCCGTCATAGCTCGAGTTGATACCCACGAGGTCGTCAACGACCTGCGCCGAGGACGCGCCGTCAATCTTGAAGCCGGTCGAACGGTCGGTCGACTCGAGAACGAGGCGGCTGCCCGTGCCGTTCGGCTCGAAGCGGATCTGCACGCCGATATTCGCGGCGTTCAGCGCCTGCGCCACCTGGCCCCAGGTCACGTTGGCCGAAGAGCCCGTGCCCGCTGCGGAGTTGGCGAAGGTGTAGGTGAAGTTGTCACCGGCGTCGGACGTGATCGACAGGCGCATGCCGGCCGAATAGCCCACCACATAGGTGTTCTCGCTGATGTTGGCCGTCGGGTTGGCCGAGATCGTGCTGGTCGAGCCGGCCGCGAGAGCCTGGGTGGCCATGTCGTTCATCTGCTGGAGCAGCGAACGGACCTGCTTGAGGGCGATGTCGGTCGATTCGAGGGTCTTGAGGGCCGTCGAAATGTTGTTGTTGACCGCATTGATATTGCGCGAACGCGACAGCATCGTCTGCGACATGCTGTAACGGGTGGCATCGTCAGCCGCGCCGAAGATGCTCTTGCCGGTGGCGACGCGCTTCTGCGACACCTGGAAAAGCTCGTTGGTCGTGCGGAGAATGTTGACGTTGGCCGCAGTGGCGGCATTGAACACAACGCTCATCGTTTTGCACCTTCTGTTGCAAATGGAATGGCCATCCTGGCCAAATTCGACGAAGGCTCAGACTTGCTGTCCCTCGACGTGCAGAAGGTGGGGGAGACGGTTCTAAATCAGTCTTAAATCGATCGCCTGAAATAAAGCCAAGCTGGTTTATAGTAAACGTTTGACTTCTTGTTAATCTTAACAGGGCGTAAAACGCGGCGGCAAAAAAGGGGCCCGGAGGCCCCTTGTTCAGGATCATCAGACGGATAGGGCGCGTGGGTCAGCCCAGAAGTCTCAGCAGGGATTGCTGCGCCTGGTTGCCGATCGAGACGGCCTGCACCGCGAATTGCTGGCGTGTCTGCAGCGCGAGAAGGGCCGCACTTTCCTCGGAGGTGTCCGCCGCCACGATCTCGTCGCCAAGCGTCTTGGCATCGCTGGTGTAGGTGCGATTGAGGTCAAACCGGGCGCGGACATAGTTGTTGAAGGTCGCGAACTGCGCCTGGAGCTGCAACAGCAGCGTCTCTGCCTGTCGGGCCTGGGTTGCGGAACTCTGCAGGTTGCCGTCATTCGCCCAGGTTGCGCCGGCCTGCGACATGGTGAGGTAGCCGGCTGCCGTGAGCTGCACGCCCGCGATGCGAATGGGATTGCTCGAGAACTCGTCGAGCATCACCGAGATGGTCTCGGCCTGAAGCAGGTTGCGGCCATCCGGCACCGGGTTGTTCTGCGCCAGCGAATCGATGTTCTGCAGAATCGCGTCATATTGCTGGCCATAGGCGAGGCGCAGCGCGTAATTCTGCGAGAGTGTCGCGGCAAAGCCTGTGGTGACGCCCGGGAATCCGACCACGCCGGCCGCAGCGAACCCGCCCGCAGCTGCCACGATGTTCATGTTCCCGCCATTCATGTTGCGCAGGCGCAACTGCAACGGGCCACCCGCGCCGCCGGACTGGTTGACCAGTTCGGCCTTGATGCCCGCGCCGAGCGCCGTCACATCGGTGATGAACTGGCCGACCGTGGTCGCTGCGCCATAGTTGATGGTGCGATACTGGCCGTTGCCATCCTCTAATACGATGCTGGAGCCTGCGGGGATCGCCGTTGCCAGCGTCACGCCGCCACCGGATGTGCCCGTCACATGGCCGCCATAGGCCAATGTGAAGCCGCGCTCGCTGGCGGTGGGGGCGGCAATGCCATTCGCGAAGAGGTTCGCCGCGTTGAAGACCTGCCCCGTGGGCGTGGTCAGGCCCGCAAGGTCATCCATCACGTTCTGGTCGGTGATGCCGTCGAACGAGAAATCCTTGTCGTTGATTGAGCGGAAGCGGATATTGGTGGTGCCCACCACGGCGCCGGGAATGAAATCGGCCACCACGCCGATATTCGAGACGTTCAGCGCATTAGCAATCTCGCCCCAGGTCACGGCGGTCGAGTTGAAATTGTAGGTGAAGGTGCGCCCGCTATCCGAGGTGATCGAGAAGATCGAGCCGACGCTCACGCCGGTCACCACAGAATTCTGGTCGATCGAGGCAGTGCTGGTCACCGCGCGCACGCCGTTGCTGCCTTCGTTCTGCGCTTTCGTGATGAGCGTCAGCGCCGACTGCACGAGGCCCAGCATCTGCTTCAGCGTGTTATCCGTGGTCTCGAGTGTCGCGAGGCCCAGCGAGATATTGTTGTTGATGCTGGTGAGCTGGCCGCTGCGGCCCAGAAGATTCTCGCTCAGGCGATAACGCGCGACATCATCGGTCGAGGAAAAGACTTCCTTGCCGGATGCCACGCGCTTCTGGGTGAGGTCGAAGAGCTCATTCGTCCGCTTGAGGATCGAGAGGCTCGAACTCATGGAAGCGTTGATCGGAATCATCGGCGTCACCTTCTGTGAAACACCGGCTGGCCCGTTTCTCGGAGGGCTCCCGCGCCCATCAGGCGGGCAGGGGAGGCCAGTCGCGGTGGCATTTCTCGGCAGAGAATGCACGCCCAGCGCCTAAAGCTTGGTTAAATTTGGTAACCTTAACAAAAAAGAACTTGCTAACCATAAGTTCGGAAGCAATCGGAGGCCGGCCGGGCAAAGTGCCGCAGCCGGCGGCGAGTTACTCCTTGCCTTCCGACGATTTGATGTAGGCGCGGAGCTTCAGAAGCCCCTCATAGGGATATTGCGCCAGCACGCTCTGCGTATTCTGGTCGATCACCTTGTAGATGAGTTCGCCCGTCTCGCGGTCCACATCGAAGGACGAGCTGGTCTGCTTCGTACCAGGAGCACTGGCATCGCGCCGGTCGCGGTGTTGGCGGGCCTGTTCGGCGCCAGCCTGCGCTGCAACAGCCTTCGGAGGGGGAAG
The DNA here is from genome assembly GCA_025458025.1 of Beijerinckiaceae bacterium. GTDB lineage: Bacteria > Pseudomonadota > Alphaproteobacteria > Rhizobiales > Beijerinckiaceae > Rhabdaerophilum. The sequence continues at coordinate 51,400 of JALOTF010000001.1, forward strand.
ATCTGTCCGTATGGCATTGCGAACGGGTGCCGATTCGACGCGCACCGGGGCAATAGCCGCAGCGCCGACCGTCTGGGTCAAACGCGTTTCCATGGAAGCCATCCTCGCTTCGTGATGGGCCGGGCAACATACCCGACCTCAGCACTGGTTTACCGGATGGCGTTTTACGTTTCGTTCAGGAATTTGGTTACGAGGCCCTGAATCTGCTCACTTCAAATTAACGATTTCCGTGGCAGCCGGCGGAACTCAGACCGCCTTCGACAACGCCAATGGCGTAGTACCCGCCTTGCGATGCGTGATTCCGCCCCTGAGGTAGGTTTTCGGGCTCGCATTCTGGCCGAGTGTATCCGCAAGATCGCGCATCAGCCCTTCGGAAACCGTGCGCGCAGTTGAAACCACGGCCATGTTGAGGCTCATGAGCCGGGCGAAGGCTTCGTGCCTTTCCCTCAGGCTCGTGAGGCTCGCGGGCTGGAAGCGGCCAATCGCGATTGCATTCGATTTCAGCACCTCAAGGCAGCGCGTGTAACTTTGCGCAGCCTCGTTCTTGGCCATGGCCAGGGCGAGCGCCTCGCGCACGCGGCCGGCACGGAAGAACTCTGTTTCCTGAGCAATCAGCGGTTCCAGCGCATCCAGCGCGGTGAGCGCGGAGGAGACGAGCGTTTCCGCTTCATCCGGCCGGGTGACCTTGGGGCGCAGATCGGGGCGTTCAGCGGCCGGACCTTTGGGACGCATGGGCAGACAACTCCTGGTGACGCAACATTTCACGATAGATCTGCGGGGCGAGGCCGACGCCGCCTTTCGCGGCAATCGTCTCACCGTACTTTTCGATCAGCATCCCGCGCCAGGCATCCTGGCCTGGGCCGGCACCCATCGGGCCTTCGCCCTCCACGCCCTCGAACATCGCGCCGAGCATGGTCTGGAAGAAGTTCGCCTCAAGGCCCTGGGCGGTTTCCCATGCCTTGCGGTTAACGGGGCCGCCCTTGGGCAGAAGACCGGCGGACTGGGCCTGCTGGATCTGGATGGCGTAATCGGGGTTCGAGCGCAGAGCGGTCATCACATCACCTCGATATCGGCCTGGAGGGCACCTGCCGCCTTGATGGCCTGCAGGATCGAGATCAGGTCACGCGGGCCCACACCGAGTGCGTTGAGGCCATCGACCAGTTCGCGGAGCGAGACGGAGTCCCGGACGATCGCGAGCTTCTTCTTGTCATCCGTATCCACCCGCACGCCGGTGCGCGGCACCACCACGGTCTGCCCGCGGGAGAAGGGCTCGGGCTGCGAGACTTCCGGCTGTTCGGTGATGGTCACGGTCAGGTTGCCCTGCGCCACCGCCACCTGGCTCACGCGCACATCCTTGCCCATGACGATGATGCCCGAACGCTCGTCGATCATCACGCGAGCCTTCTGGTCGGGCTCGACGCGCAGCTGCTCGACCTCGGTCAGCAGGCGCACCATGTTGCCCGGAAACGCGCGCGGAACCTGCACGACCACCGTCGAGGGGTCGGTCGGCTCGGCCGTATCCGCGCCGAGGAAATCATTGATCGCCGCCGCAATGCGCCGGGCCGTGGTGAGATCCGGATTGCGTAGGGCGAGACGCAGGTTCTGCAGCTTGTTGAGCTGGAAATCGACTTCGCGTTCGATCAGCGCGCCATTGGCGATGCGACCCACGGTCGGCACACCGCGCGTGATGCGGGCAGCCTCGCCCTCGGCAGCGAAGCCGGAAATGGCGAGCGAGCCCTGCGCGACCGCATAGACCTCGCCATCCGCACCCAGAAGCGGGGTCGCGAGCAGCGTCGCGCCCTGCAAGGATTTCGCATCGCAGAGCGCGGAAACCGTCACATCGAGGCGCGTGCCCTGCGTGGAAAAGGCGGGAAGGTTCGCCGTCACCATCACGGCCGCAATGTTCGCGGTGCGGATGTTCGCGCCGCGCGTGTTGACGCCCAAACGCTCCATCATCGCCTGCATGGATTGGCGGGTCATCGGGCAGTTGTTGAGCGTGTCGCCCGTGCCATTGAGACCGGTGACAAGACCGTATCCCACAAGCTGGTTCTCGCGCACGCCCTCAATGGCGGCGAGATCCTTGATGCGCGACATGGCCTTCGCATCGGGGGTGGCGGCGAGGGCGATACCGATGGCGGCAAGGCTCGCTGCCAGAACGATGTCGCGCAAGCCTCCCAGCCGCTCGATCAGTCCAGAGTTCATCCGCATGCCACTTGCTCCTCGTCGTGGCGGACTCCCGCTTCTTGCAGGTTCGGCCGTCACTCGTTCTCGAAATCGGGTGAACGCACGCGGGACATGAGACGTTCTGGTTCCTCACCTGCGAGTGGCGTGCCAAAGCAAAATATTGGCTAAGTCTTTTGAAATAATCATGAAAATATTTTCACTTTTCCGGAGTTCTTCCGCCTTTGCCCGGCATTTTTCGCCCCATGCGGCAGATTTTTCCCCTCTCGGTTACCCTCGCTTAACCACCTTTCCCGCACAGTTCGTAAACCGACGAGGCCCGGGGGGAATCGGGGCTCGAAAAAGGGTTGGAAAGCCGATGCGCATTGTCGACCAGAGGAATGTGAACGCGGTGTCATCCTCGCGCTCCGCTCGTGCGGGCGGGGGCGTGGGCGCACGATTCACCCTCGATTCCGGCGCGGCCACCACGAAGGCGGAGGGTGCTGCGCCTGCCGCAATTCTCGGCGGTCTCGAAGCGCTGATCGCCATCCAGTCCGAGGACACAACGAAGGAGCGTCGCCGGCGTGGCGTGCGCCGCGGGCAGAGCCTTCTTGATCTGCTCGACGAACTGAAGATCGCCTTGCTGTCCGGTTCGCTGACCCCCGAACTGCAGAATCGTCTCGCGATCGCGATGCGCGATGAAAGCTTCAGCGGCGACCCGCGACTCGACAGCATCCTTGAAAGCATCGACCTGCGCGCTGCCGTCGAACTCGCCAAATTGCGCAAAGCGCAGCGCGGCTGATCGTTCCGTTTGCAACAAGTTGCGGCGTGCTGTCGCAGATTATCGCGCATGTAAGCGCTTTTCGCATGTTTCTGTGATATCGGGCTGCGTCGTCATTGTTTCGTTGCGGCAGCCGCGTTATGTGCGGGCCCAAGTCGTCGCGTAGCTTGAGGGGAGACAATCGAGATGGCGCGCAGGGTGGAAGAATCGACCGAAGCAGGCATCAGGAAGACCGGCGCCCAGATCCCGCCAGGCAAGATCGTCACGCTTGAGCATGGCTATCGCCCGTCTGATGACGAGCCTTTCATGAATGACCGGCAGCGCGAATATTTTCGCCGCAAGCTGATCGCCTGGAAGGACGAGATCATCCGTGACGCAGAACTGACGCTCACCGCCATGCAATCCGACACGGATGCGCATCCCGATCTCGTGGATCGTGCCTCCTCGGAAGGCGACCGCGCCATCGAACTCCGCGCGCGGGATCGTCAGCGCAAGCTCATCGCCAAGATCGACGCGGCACTCGCTCGAATCGAGGACGGCTCCTACGGCTATTGCGAGGAAACCGGCGAGCCCATCACGCTTGCCCGCCTCGATGCCCGCCCCATCGCCACGCTCTCGATCGAGGCGCAGGAGCGCCATGAGCGGCGCGAGAAAATCTATCGGGACGATTGATCATCGGGTTTTCCTGTCAAACATCATGCACCCGCTCCCTCGCCGGAGCGGGTTTTTCATGTCCGGCAGCCGCCAGCTTCGCATTCAAACAAAGCCCGGCTTGCCTGCACCTCCGCCACGATGAAATCCGCCACCGTGCGGATCCGCAGGCTCGCCTGCGTGTCGAGATGCGTCGCGAGCCAATAGGTGCGTCGGAAGGACAATTCCGGCAGAACCATCTTCAGAGCGGGGTTCTTCGCGGCGTGGTAATCATGCAGGATGCCGATGCCTGCACCGGCCTCCACTGCCGCATCCTGCCCCACGGCGCTGACGCATTCGAGGCGGCGATAATCCGGCCCGAAGAGATCGGGCATGAAATTCAGTGCCGGGGAAAACAGCTGGTCCTGCACGTAAGTCACGAGTTGATGCGCCTTCAGTGCCTCGCGGCTCTCCGGTTCGCCATGTTCCGCGAGATATTCACGCGCGGCATAGAGGTGGAGGGTGTAATCCGTGAGTTTGCGGATCGCGAGCCGCCCGGCTTCCGGCCGATCGATGGTGATCGCGATATCCGCCTCGCGCTTCGAAAGGGAAACCGCGCGCGGCACCGGCACGAGCTGGATCGTGAGGCCGGGATGGGCGCTGGCGAGTTTGCCGAGGCGCGGCGAAAGAAACAGCGTGCCAAAGCCATCGGGCGCGCCGATGCGCACCGTGCCGGAAACATCGAGCCCGGTTGCTGCGAGATCGGCTTGCGCCGAGAGCATCTCGGCTTCGATGCGTTCAGCCGAAGCAAGGAACCGTTCGCCCGCCGGGGTGGGCACGCAACCCGTGGTGCGCCGCTCGAACAGCGGCGAGCCCAGCGCCTTTTCCAGCGCACTCACGCGGCGCGCCACGGTCGCATGGTCGAGGCCCAATTGGCGCGCCGCTGCGAGAAACTGGCCGGAGCGCGCTACGGCGAGGAAGATGCGCGCATTGTCCCAATCCATGTGATGAGCCCAGAAATGCGGAACGCTTGCGCCTTTCTGCGCCTTGTTATGCGTGGATGCAAGTCGTAGGCTTCTCATCATAAGGCCGAAAAACGTGCCACGGGAGGGATGCCGATGGTTTTGCAATCGCTCGCCATGCCCATCATTCAAGCGCCGATGCTGGGTGCTGCCGGCGAAGCGCTGACCCTCGCGGTGTCGCGCGCGGGCGGGCTTGGTTCGCTGGCGGCAGCCTCGATGACGCCCGCCACGCTAGCCGCAACGGTCGCGAAGCTGCGTAGCGAAACCGACAAGCCCTTCGCGATCAATCTCTTCGTCCTGCCGCCCACCGAGGCTGACCCTGCCGAGGTGCGCGATGCCATGGCGCGCCTCGCCCCGTGGCGCGAGCGCTATGGTCTGCCGACGCAGACCATCCCCAACCAATGGGCCGAACCGTTCGAGCCGCAATTCGCGGCGCTCGTGGAAGCCGCACCGCCGGCTGCATCCTTCACCTTCGGCATCCTCACGCGCGAGCAGGTTTCGGCGTTGAAATCGCGCGGAACTTTTGTTGTCGGCACCGCGACCACCGTGGGCGAGGCGAAAGCGTGGGAATCGGTTGGTGCGGATGCGATCTGTGCGCAGGGCTTCGAAGCTGGCGGGCATCGTGGCACCTTCCTGAAGGATGTCGGCGAGAGCCAGATCGGCACGCTCGCGCTGCTCTCGACCGTTCGCGAGGCCGTGAGCTTGCCCGTCATTGCGGCAGGCGGAATCACCGATGGCAAGGCCATCGCGGCAGCCCTCGCCATGGGGGCTGCTGCCGTGCAGATCGGTACGGCTTATCTCCTCTCGGAGGAGGCGAACACGACCGCGCCGTGGCGACGGGCCATTGCGGAGGTCGCGGATGATGCGACGCATCTCACGCGTGTGTTTTCCGGGCGTTATGCGCGCGGCATCGAGAACGATTTCATGCGGGAAATGCAATACCTCTCCGACGAAATCCCGGCTTATCCCATTCAAAACGCCCTGACGCAGGAATTGCGCGCGTCGGCTGCGAAAGCCGGCGATGCGCAGGCTCTCTCCCTCTGGGCGGGGCAGAGCGTGAAGCTCGCGCGTCCCGGTGCGGCAGCGGACATCACGCGTCAACTCTGGGCAGAATCGCAGAACGCCTTGCGCGAAACAGCACGTCGCTATGCGGGAGAAGGATCAGCATGACGCTCAAGCTTTATTACGCCCCCGGAACCGTTGCGCTCGCCTGCCATATCGCGTTGGCCGAAGCCGGTGCGGATTATCAGGCGATCGCGCTGGATTTCAGCAAGCACGAGCAGCGCGGGGAGGCTTTCCTCGCGATCAACCCCAAGGGGCGCGTCCCGGCGCTGATCACGGATCGCGGGGTTCTCACCGAAACGCCGGCGATTCTCGCCTTCATCGCGCAGAGCTACCCCGCCGCGCGCCTCGCTCCGCTGGAAGACGTCTTTGCTTTCGCAGAGTTGCAATCCTTCACGGCCTATCTCTCCTCGACCGTGCATGTCGCGACTGCGCATGATCGTCGCGCCTCGCGCTGGGCGGATCAGGAGAGCTCCTTCGCCGACATGCGCGCGAAGGTGCCGCAGAATGCCCGCGATTGCTGCCAGCTGATCAATGCCGAGTATTTCGACGGGCCGTGGGTGATGGGCGCGGATTATACCATCGCCGACCCCTATCTCTTCACCATCGTCGGCTGGCTCGGGCGCTATGGCATCGAGCTCAACGAATTCCCGAAAATCGCCGCGCATTGGCAGGCCATGCAGGCGCGCCCTGCTGTGCGCCGCGCGCTGGCCGAGCAGGCCCCGGCCTAAACTTCAAACAGGAGCAGACCATGATCACCTACGGACATTTCATCGGGGGCAAGCATGTCCCCGGCACCTCTGGCCGCTTCGCCGATGTCTACCAGCCGATGGATGGCTCGGTGCGCGGCAAGGTGGCGCTCGCCTCGAAGGCGGAACTGCGCGCGGCGGTGGAAAACGCGATGGCCGCTCAGCCGGCCTGGGCCGCCACCAACCCGCAGCGGCGCATGCGCGTGATGATGAAGTTCATCGATCTGGTGGCGAAGTATAACGATGAACTCGCCGATATTCTCGCGCGCGAGCATGGCAAGACCATCCCGGACGCCAAGGGCGACATCCAGCGCGGTGTGGAAGTGATCGAGGTCTGCCTCGGCGCGCCGCATATGCTCAAGGGCGAATACACCGATGGCGCCGGCCCGGGCATCGACATCTATTCCATGCGCCAGCCGCTCGGCGTGGTCGCGGGCATCACCCCGTTCAACTTTCCGGCAATGATCCCGATGTGGAAGCTCGGCCCGGCTATTGTCTGCGGCAACGCGTTCATCCTGAAACCCTCCGAGCGTGACCCCGGCGTGCCGATGCGCCTCGCGGAAATTCTCATCGAGGCCGGCCTGCCGCCGGGCATCTGCAATGTCGTCAACGGCGACAAGGAGAGCGTGGACGCGATCATCGATGATCCGGATATCAAGGCCATCGGCTTTGTGGGCTCGACCCCGATTGGCGAATACATCTATGGGCGCGGCTGCGCGAACGGCAAGCGCGTGCAGGCCTTCGGTGGTGCGAAGAACCACATGATCATCATGCCGGATGCCGACATGGATCAGGCGGTCGATGCGCTGATCGGCGCGGGCTATGGTGCGGCGGGCGAGCGATGCATGGCGATCTCGGTGGCCGTGCCTGTGGGCCAGAAGACGGCGGATGAACTCGTGAAGCGGCTCATTCCGCGCGTCGAGAACCTCAAGGTCGGCCCTTCCACCGATGGCACGGCTGATTTCGGCCCGCTGGTGACGCGCCAGCATCTCGAGCGCGTGAAGGGCTATGTCGATCTCGGCGTAACGGAAGGCGCGAAGCTCGTGGTCGATGGCCGCGGCTTCAAGATGCAGGGCTACGAGAACGGCTTTTATATGGGCGGCTGCCTTTTCGACCATGTGACGCCCGATATGCGCATCTACAAGGAAGAGATCTTCGGCCCCGTGCTCTCAGTCGTGCGCGCGCAGGATTACGAGGCGGGCTTGAAGCTTGCGAACGACCATGAATACGGCAACGGCGTCGCAATCTTCACGCGCGATGGCGATGCGGCTCGGGATTTCGCGAGCCGCGTCAATGTCGGCATGGTCGGCGTGAACGTACCGATCCCGGTTCCGCTGGCCTATTACACCTTCGGCGGCTGGAAGCGTTCGGGCTTCGGCGATCTCAACCAGCACGGGCCGGATGCCTTCCGCTTCTACACCAAGACGAAGACCGTCACCGGGCGCTGGCCTTCGGGCATCAAGCAGGGCGCGGATTTCGTGATCCCCACGATGCGCTGAGCCCGAATAAGCCGCATCGACAGGCGGGGCGAAGATGTGCCAGTCTTCGCCTCGCATGCGGGGGCATCGGTTTTTTCTCTTTCTGGCGGCGCTGTTTCTGGTGGTGGGAACTGCCGGGGCAGCACCGCTTTGCGAAGGCGATGCCGGCCGCTGCACCCTCGCCAATGGCTTCTATTTCGCGGAAACGCCGGCGAACTGGAATGGCCGTGACAGGCTGCCCGTGCTGATCCATTTCCATGGGTTTCGTGAGGTCGCGGCGGATGTGATCGCGCGCGAGGATATGCGCGAGATCGCGGGCAAGCTGGGCTTCGTGCTCGTCGTGCCGCAGGGCGAGGGGCAAACCTGGTCGCATCCCGGCTCACCCTCGCAATTGCGCGACGATCTCGCCTTCACGGAGAGCCTGCTGGCCGATCTGCGCCAGCGCCTGCCGGTGGACGAGAGCCGCCTCTGGGCCTCGGGTTTCAGCCAGGGGGCCTCGATAGTCTGGGCGATTGCCTGCGCGCGGCCCGGCCTTTTCCGCTTCCACCTGCCGATTTCCGGTGCCTTCTGGAAGCCCGAGCCGGAAAACTGCCCCGCCGGTGCGCGCGCCATCCGGCATATCCATGGCATCAATGATGTTACCTTCCCGCTGGAGGGGCGCCCCGTGCGTGGCGGCAAGTTCCATCAGGGGCGCATCCGGCATGCCCTTGATCTCGCGCGGAAACTCGATGCCTGCCGCCCGGCTGAGGAGGATGTCTCCAGCACCATTGGCGCACTCACCTGCCGTCGCGCCACGGGCTGCGAGCGCGGGGCCTATCTCGAATTCTGCCTGCATGCAGGTGGGCATGATTTCGATCCGAGCTGGCTGGAGGATGCTTTCCGTCTCGTTTCCGAGATGGGCGTGGAAAGCGCCCAAAGGCGTTAACGCCGCTTAACTTTTTTGCTGGTATGATCGTTCTCGCTGTCGTATCCTTTCTGCGCGGGACGACGAGCAGCTATGCATGCAACGAAAACCTGCAGCCGCTGATCGCGAACCGGGAGTGGGGAACGTGCGGAAAACGGGTGTGACAACCTTGGCGCTGGCAGGGCTCGGCCTTGCTTTGGCGCTTTCGGTTCCGGCCTTCGCCAATGAGCCGCGCTGCAACAAGGCGCGGCACGTCGCTGGCATTGAAAAGCCGCTGCCGACGCTGGAAACCCGTCTCGATGCGGGTGAGCCCATCCGCATCGTGGCGCTGGGTTCTTCCTCGACCGAGGGCACACCAAACCTTTCGAAGAAAGAGATCTACCCCGCCGTGCTAGAGCGTGTGCTCGCCCGCGAGGTGTTGAACCCGGTCGAGATCCTCAATCGCGGCAAGGGTGGCGAGACCATTGCCCATATGCTCGCGCGGCTGGATCGTGACGTGATCGCCGAGAAGCCGGATCTCGTGATCTGGCAGCTTGGCGTCAACGATGTGCTCTCGATGGATGGCGTGGAAAGCGCCATCGCCGATATGCGCATCGCGCTGCAACGCCTTCGGGATCGCCGCATTCCTGTCGTGCTGATGGACCTGCAGGTCGCGCCCATGGTCGATTCCGACAAGGATACGCCGGTGATGCAGGCCGCGATTGCCGAGGCGGCTCGCGCCGAGGGCGTGCTGCATTTCCACCGCTACGAGATCATGAAGAACCTGGTTTCGACGCAAACCGCCGCGATGGACGATCTCGTGATGGGTGACGGCCTGCACATGACGGCGTTCGGGCATCTCTGCACGGGCACGTTGCTCGCCCAGCAGATCGCAAAATCGAGCCTCATGCGGCTCGCGGCCACGCGGCCCCGCGAATAAGCCTGAAAATCAGTTCTCGGCGGGGCGTCGGTCCGGCACGAAGCGGATGTCATCGCCACCGGAATCGGCATAGGCGATGCCATTGCGTGTCTCGATCATCGCGCGGATCAGGCCGCCTTCGCCAAGTGCTGCGATTTCCTCGAACACGTTGGTTTGCGGGCGATAGCGCAGCAGCATGCGCCGCCCGCCATCGGCGACGATCACCGTGCCATCACTGCGGGCGAGCAGGGCCTGCGGCTGGCTGTCAGGCCAAGGCAGGGTGATGATGCGCCATGCGCCGCGCCCGGTCGAGCGAGCAATCGCGTTCGATTTCGCGGAGGAAACCCAGATTTCCCCCTGCGGCCCTGTGGAAAGTCCGCGCGCACCCCGGAAACTCTCGGGCAGGGCCGTGGAATCAAAGCGCCCGCGCGTCGGATCAAGGCGGATCATCCGGCCGGCCTTCCATGCGCTGAACCAGATCGCTCCGCCCTCGCCGGGGGCGTTCAGGCCGAGACCCTGCAGGTCATCATGCGAGGAGACCTCGACCGCGCCGCTCTGTGAATCATACTTGCCGAGCCAGCCCGCCGAGCCGGCGAACCAGATCCGCCCGAGGCCATCGGCGCGCAGGCCGGAGAGGTCCATCATCGGGAGGTCGGAGGGCATGGCGATGCGCGTGAGTTCACCCGTGGTGCCATCGATCCGATGGAGCACATTCAAGGTCTTGTCCGTAGCGTAGAGCGCGCCATCGGGTCCGAAGGCGAGGCCGAAGGGTTTCGCGCGCTTGCCGAGATAGAGATAGGTGATCTTCTGCGTCTCGCTGTCGATGCGCCCCAGCGCGCCGAGCGGCGGGGCCGCGAACCAGATGGCACCATCTCGTGCATCGAGCGCGAGGGCGCTGGGCTGGCTGTTGGTCATCAATTCGATTTCGGTGACCGGAAGGGGATCAGCCTTCTTCGATGTGCTTGCCACCACGACTGACGCGGATGAGTTGGGCGAAGCAGTCTGCGCGAGCGTGGCCGAAAAGGAGAAAAGGCTCACGCCGCCCGCAAGTAAGACGGACAGGAGTTTCGACGGGCTCAGGCGACGTGTTTTCACCATATCAGGCCCGGAGCGTCTCACACACGCGGGTCGAGTGCAAGCAACGTCGAGCGGGAGGAGGCGGGTTCGACCCGGCGCTCCGGCGTGGGTGCCATCGGCGTTTCGGACGGGACAGGCGCCTCCGCCTTTGCTTTGCGAGCCGGTGCCAGTGCACCGCTGCGCCATTCCATGAAGGCGCCCATCACCAGCATCAACGCCGTGCCGACGATGACGGCGGCGGCAATGACCGCTGGATGGTAGCCATTGACGATGATGATGATGCCGCCGGCGATGCTGCCAATGGTGCCCAGCGCGAAGACTTCAAGCGAGTGCTTGCCCATCAGCGCGGTTGCCCGCGCCGGTGCGGTGCCAAGCCAGGCCGCATCGGGTCGGATGAGCACCATCACAAGCCAGAATTTCGCGAGCACATCCACGAGGCGGATGATGGAGAGATCGGTCTTCGAGATCGCTCCGATGCGCAGAGGGTCCACAAGCCATACGTTCTCGTAGCCGGGAATTTCGCGCCACGGGGCGCTGATCAGGAAGGCCGCAGCCGTGAAGAGTGCTGCCAGAATGGTGATGCTCCGCGCCACCAGCGGGCGGCCTAGCAGGCCGAGCCCGAGGCCGTGGCGCATGCGCAGGCCGATCACGAAGCCGATCGTGAAGAGCAATTGCCAGGCGAAGGGATTGAAGGTCCATTCGCGTGCTGTGCGGCTATTGGGGATGTTGAAGCCGAGGGTCTGCACTGCGATCCACAGCGCGGCACTCACCACCAGCGGTGCGGTCCAGTGCAGGCGATGCAGCAGGAACAGCACCGGCACCATCGCCAGCAGCAGAACATAAAGCGGCAGGATATCGAGATAGCCCGGCAGGAAACGCAGCGTCACTACATGGCCGAGAAAGGCCGCTGGGTTCTGCAGGAAGGTGTCGAAGCCCAAAGCCTCGAGATGGCTGGTTTCGTTGAAGCGTTCCGCGCCGATCACGCAGAGCGTGCCAACCATCAGGAACAGGAACAGATGCGTGCGATAGAGCTTCCAGACCCGCGCGAACACCGTCGCGAGGCCCACGCTGGTGGTGCCTTCAGCGAAATAGCGATGGTAGGCGAGGGCCGCCGCAAGGCCAGCGAGCAGCACGAACACCTCGGCCGCATCCGAAAAGCCCCAGGCGCGCGAGGTGAACAGGCTCCAGGGCGTCGCCGGCATGTGATTGATGAAGATCATCACAAGTGCGATGCCGCGGAACAGGTCGATCCGGCGGTCTCGATCGGGCTTCAGGGTCGGCATGGCGCTCATGGCCTGTGATCTGCTCCTTCTGGGAGAACGGGCGGAGAAGTTTGCGCTTCACCGCTTCGATGCTCTCTCGTCGTCGGGGATGGTTCTGGCGAGCGAAAAGTCATGCGAACTTCTCACCTCTATCTCACCACTACGCCGCCCGATTGCGGCCAGTTTGCGACGATCCCGTCCGCTCACGCCAAGTTGATCGTTTCGAAAGGTCGGGGAGCCGTTCGCAAGCCCAACCTAGTGGGTCCACACCCTTAATGAAGCCTTAAGCCCGGTTTGCGAAACTCACGCCGATTTCATGGTTCGCGGACCCGATGATGTTTAATCCTTTCCGCTCGATCACCACCCGCATGACGCTCCTGCTGGTTGCGTTGGTGGCGATGAGCATTCTTGTCATGGCTGGCCTCGGCTACACCACGGTGGACCGGGTGACCGAGGAAAGTGCCAAAAATCGCATCGACCATGCGGCGCGCACGGCGGCGGCCCTTGTGAAGGCCTCGAACCCGCATCGCTTCACAATCCGCTATGACAACGAGGAGCGTCCGCTCGCCTTCCAGCTCGTGGAGCCTACCGCCAGTTCGACGCTGGAGCTTCAACCCGGCGACATCGAATTGCTGCGCGTGATCGCTTCGGTGAATGAAGGCTCCGCCAATTTCTTCCGTTTCCGGCCCGAAACGCATGATTTCGAGCGTTTTGTGTCCACGCTGCTGGATGCGAACGGGGCGCCTGCGCCGAACCGCGCCTTCGGGCCATCTCACCCCGCCCATGCGGCCTTGCTGTCCGGCGCGGTGCATGTGGGGCAGGTGCCGATGATGGGCCGCCTGCGCCTCGCTTATTTTGTGCCCGTTCTCGCGGATGAAACGCGCGTGGTCGGTGCGATGTCCGTGGATATCGGCTGGGTGGATGATCTCATCGCCCCGCGCAATGCACTGCGTGAGGCTATCGGCCTGTGGGCTGGCGTGCTGCTGCTGGTCGTGGCTTCGCTCGGCGCGCTCATCCAGAATATCGAATTGCAGCCGCTCCGGGCGATTGCGCGGTTCTCGCACCGGTTTGTCAGTGGCGAACCGGAACGTGATGTTCCCGGTCGGGGCCGTGGCGACGAGATCGGCGACGTTGCCAAAGGGCTGGCGCGGGTCATCGCGCTGCAGTCGGATCTGGAACGGCACGCCTTTTCCGATCCGCTCACCGGGTTGGGCAATCGCACGCGGCATTTCGCTGATGTCGCGGCGCTTCTTGCTGAGGGCGGCAGCGGCGCGCTGCTGATGCTCGATCTCGACCGCTTCAAGGAGACGAACGACGCGTTCGGGCAGGGCGCCGGCGATGAATTGCTGATGCGGGCGCGGGATATCATCCTTGCTGAGCTCGAGGATGGCGATCGTCTCGCGCGCCTCGGCGGCGATGATTTCATGGTGCTCACGCGTCGCGTCAGCGAGGCACAGGCGCTCGCGAACCGGCTGATGTTTCGACTGGCGGAGCCGATCCAGTTGCCGCAGGGCGAGGTGCATTCCGGCTGCTGCATCGGCATCGTGCTGCTGCCGGAGCATGGATCTTCCGCCGAGGAGGCGCATCGCAAGGTGGAACTCGCGCTGCGCGAGGCGAAGAACCGCGTGCGCGGTGCCTGCGTCGTCTATCATGAGGCCTTGAACGAGACTGTCCAGAGCCGGATGAAACTCGCGCGGCTCTTGCGACAGGCGCTTGAGAACGACGAGATCATTCTCCACGTCCAACCGCAGATCGACCTGCGCAACGGCAAACTGCATGGGTTCGAGGCACTGGCGCGCTGGACGCATCCGACTCTTGGGCCCATCTCGCCCGGCGAATTCATTCCGGTGGCGGAGGCAAACGGTCTGATCCCCGCTCTCGGCCAGCGGGTACTGGATCAGGCTTGCGCCATCGCGCGGCAATGGCGCGATGCGAATTTCCAGTTCGGGCGCCTCTCGATCAATGTCTCGCCCATCGAATTGGGCCAGCCGAATTACGTGACGCAATTGCGCGAAGCGCTGGCGCGCCACAACATCGACGGCAGCCTGCTCTGCCTTGAGGTAACCGAAAGCGTCTTCCTGAAACAGGATGAGGCGGATGTGACGACACTGTTCCGTGCCTTGCGGGAACTGGGCTTGCGCCTCAGCCTTGATGACTTCGGCACCGGCTATTCCTCGCTGGAATATCTCAACCGCCTGCCACTGGATGAGCTGAAGGTCGATCGCGCCTTTGTGCAGGCAGTGAATGCCGATCCGCGCAAGCGCAACCTGCTCGCGGGCATCGTGGCGCTCGGCAAGGGCCTCGGGCTGGAGATCGTTGCCGAGGGTGCAGAGACCGAGCCGGAACTCGCCGTGTTGCGCGAGCTTGAATGCGTTGTGGTTCAGGGCTTCCTGATCGGGCGCCCCGTGTTGCCGCTCATGGCTCCCGTCGAGGGCGAGCGCCTGCATGGTCTCTATCGTCTTGCGCCGGCCACCAGCAGGAAACAGCTCACGAAACCGCGCGTTGCCTGATCCGCGCCGAGTGCTGCCCGACATGGAAAAGCCGGCGGATAGAACCGCCGGCTTCCCCCTCCCAGGCTCGTTGACCCGCTTCAATCCCTGAGGGTGCGGGCGAATTCCAAAGCCGGTTTCACGCCGTCGCCATAAGGCAGAATTGCCGATTGGTCGAGTCCGTTGCTTGCGTCCGTGCACAGCCTTGGGTGCTTGCGGGCTCCGCTTCCGAGGGGCAGCGCTGAGGGCTGACTTGCTGCAACCCCCGCGTTTGGCGTCCTTGCATCCGCACGACGCGATAGATTTGCAATCTTCATAAAGATACAACTTAAAATTGAAATAAGAATGGTCTGATCCTGCTGAAACGAGGGGGGCGTTCAGGCGTTCGCTGATCGAATTCAAGCAGGAAGATATTGTCATATTTGCCGAAATCGCTCGTTTGAGCCCCAACTGGAACCAATTGTTAACAGCCCGAGGCCCGTAATGATTGTGGGGGAAGAACAGCAAGGACCGACAAGGATGCCGGACACCATGAATCAGGCCATGATGGCGTCGAATCCCTCCCCCAGGGACGACGATTCCTTCTATGCGAGCATGATCGAGGCGCTTTACGGCACGCCCTCGGCGATCATTTACGGCATGATGATCATCAATGGCATCGTGCTCAGTGCCTATTTCCTGAGTGGTGATACGTTTATTCTCGTTCTTGCTTGCCTGCTGGCGGCGATCAACACATTCCGCTGGGTCAGCCACCATCTCTACAACCAAAAGGCGCGGGGCAAGACTGACCGCGCTGTACAACGTCAGTTTGAGTATCTGGCACTGATCGGCGCCTGGAGCACCGCATCGATCGTGGGTGTTTTCGGTGCCTATACGGCTGTGGCCTATCCCTATCAGGCCGCCTCGATTCTCGGTGTGGCGCAGACCATGGGGTATCTCGCGGGCGTTGCGGGCCGGAACACTTCGCGACCGTACATCACGCAGATCCAGATGGCACTGGTGTCGATCACCTTCATCGTCGGGCTTATCGCCACGGGTCAGCTTGCCTATATCCTTATCGGCATCGCGGTCGGTTTCACCCTGCTGGCAACTGTTTCGAGTGTGCAGACGATATACGATGTCGTGGCCTCGCGCGTGCAGACGATGCGCAAGCTCGAACTCATGGCGAAGCGGGATGCCCTTACGGGCTTCGCCAACCGCTATGCCCTGATGGAGCAGATGGAAGCTTGGCATGCGGCCGGCAAACCCTACCTGCTGATCTCCATCGACCTCGACAATTTCAAGCATGTGAACGACATGTTCGGGCACACGATGGGCGATGACATGCTGCGTGAGGCCGCGCAGCGCATTACCCGCCATTTTACCGAAGATGATGTTGTGGCCCGCGTGGGTGGCGATGAGTTCCTGATTCTCACTCCGCGCACCGATGCCGTGATGGCCATGGCGGTGGCGACCGATGTCGTGAATGATCTCACCTTGCCTTTCGTGGTGCGCAATGTGCGCCTGCGCGCCGGCGCCAGCATCGGCATCGCCACGGGCGAGGGAGTGGCGGCGGAAATGGCGCTCAAGCATGTCGATCTTGCGCTCTATCAGGCGAAGGATCTGGGCAAGAACCAGGTGTGCGTCTACACGCCCGAGCTCGGCGCGAAATACGACGAGCGCATCCAGCTTGAGCAGGATCTGCGCCGTGCAATCGAGAACGGCGAACTCTCGCTTGCCTATCAGCCGATCGTGAACCCCAAGAGCCGCCGCGTGACCCTTGTGGAAGCGCTGATGCGCTGGAAGCACCCGGAGCACGGCTTCATCTCCCCGGGTGTGTTCATTCCCATCGCGGAAGCCTCCGGCCTCATCACGCTGATGGGGACCTGGGCGATGCAGACTGCCTGCCATGCCGCAGCGAGCTGGCCTAAGGATGTGGGCGTGAGCGTCAACCTTTCCGCCAAGCAGTTCCGGCGGGATCTCGATCTTGTGTCGATTGTCCGCTCGTGCCTGCAATCCTCCGGCATCGATCCCAGCCGACTGACGCTGGAAATCACGGAATCCATCCTGATCGACGATTCCGGCCTTGTGATAGAGACCCTCGAACGCTTGCGCGCGATGGGTGTGCGCACAGCCCTCGATGATTTCGGCACGGGCTACTCGTCGCTGAGCTATCTGGAGAAGCTGCCGCTCGACAAGATCAAGATCGACCGGTCCTTCACCACCACAATCGATACCTCCGAACGCAGTGCCTCGATGATGCGCGGCATCATCGGCATCGCCCGCGATCTGTCGCTGGAGGTGATCGTGGAGGGAATTGAAACCGAGGAACAGCTTGCAGCACTGAGTGCCTTCGGCATCGATGGCGTGCAGGGCTATGTGTTTGCCCGCCCGATGGATGGCATCTCGTTGCTGCCCTATCTCGTCCACAAGGTGAAGACAAACGGCGTCCTGACCAACATTAACCAAGCGAGACGGAAACAGGCGTCGTCTAGTTAATAAACTGTTAAGAAGCGGGGGTATTGCGATCCAAGAGTTCAGCCATGGCCCCCAATCATCCTCTCGGAAAAGACCTTTTGTCGGCTGCCGATCTCAGTGCGCCGGACCTTATTGATGTTATGGCTCGCAGCCGCCGTATGCTTCAGGCGGACGGGCAGGGAGGAACAACCTCAAACAGCCGCAAGATCGTCGCAAACCTGTTCTTCCAGCGCTCCACACGCACGAAACTGGGTTTCGAGGTGGCAGCCCTGCGCCTCGGACATCGTTCGATCGATGCCTATGATCCTGATCGCAACCGCGTCGGCTCCAGCAATGGGGACAATTTCCCCGACCATATCCGCACCATTGCCCAGCTCGCCGATCTTCTGGTCATCCGCCACAGCGAAGAGGGGAAATGCCAGGAGGTGGCGCGCCTCGCGCCGGTGCCGGTGATCAATGGCGGCAATGGCTCGGATGAACACCCGACACAGGCGCTGATCGATCTCTTCTGCATGCTGGAGATGAAGGGCTCGATCGACAATCTGAGCCTCGCCATCTCCTGTGACTCGCGCGCTCGCTATGCTTATTCGCTGCTGCTGCTGCTGAAGCATATGCCGCCGAGGCGACTGACTTTCTGCGTGGACCCCGAGGTTCACTTCTCTGAAAAAACGCAATCGGCTCTGGATGTGTTGGCCGATCTTGGCACGCAAATCTCTATCGTGCACGACCTTGAAGAATGCCTCGACCACGATGTTCTGAATATCCAGACTCAGGATCTCACCAGCAAGGTGAAATCTACGCTGGATGGTGGTGATCTTCCGAGCTATGCGGAAAAAGATCCTTTCGTGATCACCGCTGACAAGATTTTGAAAGCAAAGTCCGATATCATTATCCTCAATCCACTGCCTCGCCAGGGCGAACTCGATTCTTCATGCGATTCCTTGCCAAACGCCCGTTACTTCGAACAGGTGAAGCTCTCGACCTACGTTCGGATGGCGGTGCTGGAACGGATGTTGTCGGGCATCCCGTGGACGGGCGCAGCGGCTCTCGCTCGCGCCTGACACTCTGGATGATGGTCGCCCTTGGCGGCTATCTCATCTTTGCAGGTTCGGTGCGCTCCCTGCGCGAGGAACTCTCCCTTTTCGAGCTGGTGGCGCTTCGTGCACTGGGCGGGCTCCTGTTCTGCATGCTCGTGGTATCGCAGAAGCCTGCGCTGATTTCCGATCTGCGCAGCATCAATCTGCCGGTTCATGCGCTGCGCAGCCTACTGCATGCACTGGGTACTCTGGCCATTGTCGGCAGCATTCTGATGGTGCCGCTGGGCATCGTTTCCGCGCTGGAATTCACCGGACCCATCTTCGCTGCCGGCTTCGTGCTCCTGTTCTATCGCCTTGGCCCAAGCTGGTTTTCGGCGCTCGGGCTTGCGGCAATCGCCGCCGGAGCCTTCGCCTTGCTTTCACGGCATTTCGAGCATCTCGGCCCGGCCGTGCTGCTGCCATTGCTCGGAACGGTCATCCTCACTGGTACGAACATGATGCTCGCCCGGCTCGCTGCGCGGCATCGCACCACGACCATCCTGCTGGTGATGAGCGCGATCCAGCTTCCGCTTTATGCGATTTGCATTCCCCTGTTCGGCACGGGCAGTGCATCGCACGAGATCGGGTTGTGGCAGGCCTTCGCCATCCTCGGGGTGATCGCCAGCGGCATTATCACGCAGACCGCTCTGGCCAATGCCAGCCGCCACGGCACCGATGTGCAACTGAGCGCGCTTGATACCCTTCGTATTCCCGCCGTTGCGATCATGGCCTATCTCGTCTTTTCGGAGATGCTGGATGCGACCACGCTCGTGCTGATGGGGGTCATCATGTGTGGCGCGGCGATTGTGGCCTTCGGGCGTCGCTCTGCAAGCTGAGGCTCAGCGCTGCCGCTTCGGGCGGCTTCTCAGGTGCTTGCCCGTCAAAAGGCAAGTGGAGCGGGATTTGTGCGATGTCCCGGGCCAATCGCAGATCGGCGAGAAACTCTGCCCAGGCCGCGCGTTTTTCCTCCCTTGTTGTCAGCCGCAGAAGTGCTGCGGGGTGCCATGTGATCAGCACCTTCCGGCCTTCGAAATCCGACAGCACGCGGCCGCGCATGGCCTTCACGGCCACCTCCTGTTTCAGCACGGCTCGCGCCGCCGTGGCGCCCATCGCGAGGATGATTTCCGGCTCGACCCGCCGGATTTCTGCCCGAAGCCAGGGCGAACAGGCTTCGACATGCGCTCGCGTCGGCGTCTTGTGCAGGCGATGCTTGCCGCGTGGCTCGAAATGGAAATGCTTCACAGCATTGGTGAGGTAGATCGTGCTGCGATCAATTTCCGAGCGCCGCAGCGCTTCATCCAGTAATTGGCCCGATGGACCCACGAAGGGCTGGCCTTCGAGATCCTCCCGGTCGCCGGGCTGTTCGCCGACGATCATCATCCGTGCATTTTCCGGTCCCGCACCGGGCACGACCTGCGTCGCCATGGCATGAAGCGGGCAGGCGCGGCAGGCCGTGAGTCCGCCCGCCGGTTCGACCTGTGGTAGATAGCCCGGCCCGCGCGCGGCACGCGAGGCAGTGGGGGCTGCGATCATCCCCTGCATTCGGGCGCGGGCATCGCGGATGAGCGGGGCGATGAGCGCGGCTTCCGGCAGGTTTTTCCAGTATTTCACCGGCATTTCGGATTTCATCATGTCCACCTTAAGCCGCGCGGGGTTGAAGATGCTGGCATAATAGGTGAGCCAGAGCGCTTCGAACCGGTCACCATCGGGTGCATCGCGGCGCGAGGCACCGGGGCCAAAGCGTAGGCTTTCGCCGTCCCAATGGGCGCTCGCCTTAGGTGTGAGGATCGAGAAGACTTGGCTTGCGAAGCGCCGCACGAAGAAGGGTGCCGTGAGCCGGAGAATGTGATGCTCCGGCTCAAACCACGACACGAAGGCAGGGCTTTGGTCCTCGCGCGCCACCTCGCGGAAGCGCACGAAAGCGGTCATCTTGTGCCGGTCACGGGAGACGTTCTTCGCCAGCGCATGGGTGCGCGAGACATCTGCATCCGCACGGTTCGAGAGCAGGCCGGGTGCGGATGTCAGCCGGAACAACAGGCGGTAGAGCAGGGCGAAACGTTGGGAATCGGCATGGCAGATGGCAAACCGCGCGAGGTCGCGGAAGCTTTCGGGGATCGGCTGTGGTGGAACGTCCGGAAGCGGGGAGGGGGCCGAACCGAACAGGCTATCCGCGCCATCGCCCGCATTCCATTCAACCGCTTCGGGTGGAATGCCGGCCGCCGCGAGGCGCGCGGCAGCATCCCGCCAGCCCTCGAAATCATCCGGTGCGGAGAGCGCGATCGCGAAGCTCATCCGAAGAGTTCCAGTTGCGACGGCTGGTGCCGGAAGCGTGCGGCGAGCCTCTCGCCGTCGAGTGTCGCGCCGGGTTGCCAATCCGCGGCCTCGATGAAGGGCATGGCCTTGCGCGCCTGCGCGCCCAGCCGCTTGAGCCCCTCGATGGTGAGCCGCCCGTGACGGCGCGCGACGAGAATGCGATCCACCACCTTAGCGCCGAGGCCTGGCACGCGCAGCAGCCACTCGCGCGAGCCGCTATTGATGCAGACCGGAAAATGCGCGCGGTTTCGCAAGGCCCAGGCGAGTTTGGGATCGATGGCCGTGTCGAACATGCCGCCATCGGTCGCCCCGGCAATATCCTCCAGCGAGAAACCATAGAAGCGGAACAGCCAATCGGCCTGATAGAGCCGGTGCTCGCGCAGCAGCGGCGGCGGCTTCAGCGGCAACACGCTCGACGCATCGGGGATGGGCGAGAAGGCGGAATAATAGACGCGCCGGAGCTTGTAGCCCGAATAGAGGCTGACGCTTGTTTGCAGGATATCGACATCGCTTGCCTCATCCGCGCCGATGATCATCTGCGTGGATTGCCCGGCCGGGGCGAAGCGCGGCGCGCGCGGGCTCAACTTCCGTTCAGCGGCGGCGTCCTCGATCTTTACGCGCAGGCCGCCCATGGAGCGGCGGATGGATGGCAGGCGCTTCTCCGGCGCGAGTTTCGTGAGGCCGCGCTCGGTCGGCATCTCGATGTTGATCGAGAGGCGGTCGGCATAGCGCCCGGCCTCCTCCAACAGGAGGGGATCGGCATCGGGGATGGATTTGAGGTGGATATAGCCGCGAAAGCCATGCGTGACGCGCAACTCTCGGGCCACGCGCGCCAACTGCTCCATCGTGTAATCCGGCGAGCGGATGATGCCGGAGGAGAGGAACAAACCCTCGATATAGTTGCGACGATAGAAATCGAGCGTGAGCGCCACGACCTCCTCCACGGTGAAGCGCGCGCGCTGCACATTTGAAGAGGCGCGGTTGATGCAATAGGCGCAATCGAACAGGCAGGAATTGGTGAGTAGGATTTTCAGCAGCGAGATGCAGCGGCCATCCGGTGCATAAGCGTGGCAGATGCCGCTGCCTTCGGTGGAACCGAGTCCGCCTTTCGACTTGCCATCGGAACCCAGCGATGAACGGCGCGGGGCGGCGGATGACGCGCAGGAAGCATCGTATTTCGCGGCATCGGCGAGAACGGCAAGTTTGGCGGAAAGATCGAGCTGGGGCATGGCACGCGCATATGTTCCTTTTTTGTTCTTATTGAAGACATGCGCCGTCGTCAACTGCGGCAAGGCTCCGCAGGGTGCTGTCAGGCGTGGCGCGTGCCCGGATGCGAGAGCGCGGTGATGACCCCGCGCAGTTCCGCGAGCCCGCGCAGCCGTCCGATGAAGGGATAGCCGGGGAAGCTCCCACGGCCGAGATCATCAAGGATTTCATGGCCATGGTCGGGCCGCATGGGGATTTCCGCGAAATCCTCGCCCGCTTGATGCCGGCGGGCTTCTTCGGCCAGAAGGGCGGAGATTACGGCGACCATATCGGTGTCGCCACCGAGATGCTCGGCCTCCATGAAGGAGCCATCGGGCTCTTTCGTGACGTTCCTGAGATGTGTGAACCAGATACGCGCGGCGAAGCGGCGCGTGATGGCGGGCACGTCATTCGCGGGATTAGCACCCAGCGAGCCCGAGCAGAGGGTGAGGCCATTCGCGGGGGAATCGACCATCGCGAGGATGTCCGCGATATCCGCCTCCGTCGAGACGACGCGCGGCAAGCCGAAGACCGGGCGGGGCGGATCATCCGGGTGGATGCAGAGGCGCAAGCCGAGTTCCTCCGCCGTCGGGATCACCGCTTCGAGGAAGCGGCGGATATTCGCGCGCAACTCCGCCGGGCCGATGCCCTTGTAGCGATCGAGCATGCGGCGCAGGCCGGGAATGTCGAAGCGATCATAGGCGCCGGGCAGGCCGGCCATGATGTTCGCGAGCAGCCGCGCCTTGTCGCTCTCGCTGGCCTTGGCATGCCATTGCCGGGCACGATCGAGCGTCGCGGGTTCGACCCCCTCGTCGGCGCCTGGGCGCTGGAGCATCAGCCAGTCGAAGGCGACATATTCATGCATGTTGAAGCGCAGGGCGCGCGCGCCGCCGGGCAGGGGCGCATCCATCTCGGTGCGCGTCCAATCGAGAACCGGCATGAAGTTATAGCAGATCGTCCGGATGCCGGCCTCGGCGAGGTTCTTCATCGAGAGGCGGTAATTCTGGAAAAGCGGTTCGAGCGGTCCTTCGCCCATGCGGATGCGCTCATGCACCGGCAGGCTTTCCACCACTGCCCAGTGCATTCCATGGCCCGATGTCAGGATTTCCGCCTGCCGGAGCGCAATCTGCTCCGGAGTCCACACCTCGCCATAGGGCACATGATGGAGGGAGGTGACGATCCCCGTCGCGCCAGCCTGCCGTGCGGCGGCGAGCGTGACCGTATCTGTGGGACCGAACCAGCGCCAGCTCTGAAGCATGGTCAGTGCTCCTCACATCAGCAGGTTGGGCAGGAACAGCACCACGCCCGGCAGGAAGACCAGCAGCATGATCACGAAGCAGACCATCGCGAGGAAGGGCAGGCTTTCGACCGTGTATTCCTCCATCGAGGTATCGAGGATCGAGCAGCAGGCGAACATGCAGGGCCCCACTGGTGGTGTCATCGAGCCGAGGGTTACGACGGACATCATCACGATGCCGAAATGCACGGGGTCCACCCCGAGCTGCGTGATGATCGGCACGAAGATCGGCGTGAGAAGTAGCACCATCACGGTGCTTTCCAGTGCCGTGCCGAGGATGAGCAGCAGCAGGAGGATCAGCAGCACAATCACGGTGGGGTTGCTTGAAAGGCCGAGCATCCATTCGGCCATGGCCTGCGGGGTCTGCTCGAAGATGATCGCATAGCCCAGGGGGCCGGACATCAGGATGACGAACATGATGATGCCGACATCGAGAACGCCCTCGGACAGGGCTTCATTGATGCCGCTCCAGGTGAGTTCCTTGTGCAGGAACGCCCCGACCATGACGGCATAGAACACCGCGAAGGCGCCAATTTCCGTTGGTGTGAATACGCCTGCGCGAATGCCCACGAGCAAGGCCACCGGGAAGAGCAGGGCCCATTTCGCATCGACCACCGCACGCCAGATCTCACGGCCCTTGGGGCGCTCGGCGGCGGCGGGCTGATAGCCGCGCTTCTTCGAGATGTACCAGACGACAGCCATCAGCCCGATCATCATCATCAGGCCGGGGATCACGCCCGCAAGGAACAGCCGACCGATCGAGACATTCCCGACATAGCCGTAGAGAATCAGCCCGAGGCTCGGCGGGATGGTCGCGGTGATGAGGGATCCAACGGCAATCACCGAGCAGGTGAAGCCCTTGGAATAGCCGCGGCGGATCATTTCGGGGCCGAGCATACGCGCTTCCATGGCGGCATCCGCCACGGCCGAGCCGGAAATACCGCCCATCATGGTGGAGAGCAGGATGCAGACCTGCCCGAGCCCGCCGACCATCCAGCTCACGAGCACGTTGGAACAGGCGATAAGGCGATGCGTGATGCCGGTCTTGTTCATCATGTGGCCGGCGAGCACGAAGAACGGCACCGCGAGCAGCGGGAAACTCTGCGATTGGGTCGCGATCTGCTGCACGGCGATGCCCACCGGCACGCTGTCGCTGAGGATGAAGAAGGAGAATCCCGAGATGCCGATCGCGAGCGATACCGGCATACCCAGGAACATCAGCAGGAAGAAGAGGAAGGTGATGAGCAACATGGGAGTTCAACCGAGCTGGCTGTGCGCGCGCTCAAGCTCGTTCGGCTTCTCCGGGAAGAAGATGAAGGACCGGTCGCGGAAGGAACGGAAGGTGTGGATGATGATCTCGAGGCTCATCAGGAAGCAGCCGGCGGGGATTGCGATGGTCACCCACGCATAGGAGATGCCGCTATCGCCGTAGATGCGCTGCCAGTTGAGCATGGTCAGCTTGTAACCGGAGAAGGCGAGGGTCAGCAGGAAGGCGAGGATGATCGCTGCGTTGAAGAGTTCCAGCAGCCAGCGCGGCGTGCGCGGCATCCATTTTACGGCGTAATCCACGGCCATATGCGCTTTCAGGCGCATCGCGCGGACAGCACCGAACACGCAGAGCCACACGAAAAGCAACTGCGCCATGTCATCCGACCAGATGACCGGGTGACCAACGGAACGGGTTACGGCCGCAATGAGCACCAGCACCGTGATGGCCGCCAGCAGGAACTTCGAGACGTAGTCTTCCAACCACACATACCAGCCCGGCATGGTGCCCCCCATTGTGTTCGGGAAAGCCCTGCTCCCCGCCAGAACATGAAAAAAGACCGGGCAGCCCCCGCTGCCCGGCCCGATGGCATCACTTCAGCAGCGCGTTGACCTTGCTGCGCAGTTCCGAATAGCCGAGCTTCTCGTAGACGCCCTCGGTCGCCTTTATGAACGGCGTCTTGTCGACTTCCGCGATCGTCACGCCGCGCGACTTGAATTGCGCTTCGATGCCTGCGAGCGATTCCTGCGTGAGCTTCGAGGCGAAATCACCTGCGGCAAGCGATTCCTCGCGCAGGATTTTCTGCAGATCCGCCGGAAGCTTGTCGAACCAGGCTGCCGAAACGACAACGCCGGTGATGAGGTTGAAGTGGCTCGTCTTCGTGATGTGCTTCGTCACTTCATAGAGGCGCGAGCCATAGCTTGCCGGGTGCTGGGCTTCCACGGCGTCAATCACGCCCTGCTGGAGCGCGGGGTAGACTTCGCCCCAGCCCATCGGGGTGGGCGTCGCACCCATCGCGCGGATCGTCTCCATCCAGACCGGCGCGCCCGGCGTGCGCATACGGATGCCTGCGAGATCGCCCGGAACCTTGATCGGCTTGTTGGTGAGGAGGTGGCGGTCGCCTTGCCACCAGTTGAAGGAGAGGGCGTAATGGCCCGAGGCGCCTTTCAGCTTCTGGTTCCATTCCTCGAACATCGGCGAGGTCACGACCTTGCGGATGCCGTCGAAGCCATCGGCGAGATAGGGCGCGCTGAGAATGCCGAATTCCTTCACGAAAACCGCGAGACGACCGCCATCGACCACCACGGCGACATTCGCGCCGGCGCGGGCCTGCTCCAGAACATCCTCGTCCTTGCCGAGCTGGGAGCCCGGGAAGATGCGGATGGTGAGCTTGCCTTCGCTGCGCTGGAGCACGCGATCCCGCATGCGCTCCAGACCCTTGTAGATCGGGTCGTCACGAGTCAGCGCGGTGTTGATGTTCAGCTGGTGTTGCGCGGCTGCGATGCCAGTCGTGCCGGCAAGGGCGACCAATGCCGCGAATGCAACAGCACAACGCCGCGTCACGGACGATTCTCGAACCTTCGCCATGATGTTTTCCTTCCCCTTTTCGGTGTCTCAATCCCAACCTTCTCGCTTGAGGTATGGCACCATACCGGTATAGTGCACATCTGGAGACGGGCTGCAAGAGGCTCTGGAATGAGAACAGTTCGGCCAGAAGGCAGGGGAGTGGATATGCCGGGAGTGATCGACAACGCCGCGCTTCGCTTGGCCGAGCCCATCGTGCCGCAGATCATCAACCGGCTACGGCAGGCGATCATCGAGTTGCGCCTTGAGCCCGGCCAGCCGCTTTCGGAGAAGGAAATCGCGCTGCTCTATGGCGTGAGCCGACAGCCCGTGCGGGAAGCCTTCATCAAGCTCGCGGAAGCCGGATTGGTGCAGGTTCTGCCGAGCCGTGGCACCTATGTGACGAAAATCTCCGTGAAGGAGGTTCTCAACGCCCGCTTCGTGCGTGAGGCAATCGAATGCGCGGTTGTGCGCGAGGCGGCAGGCCGGATCGACAAGGCCGGGCTCGCGCGGCTCGAAGGTTTCATCGAGGCGCAAGAGCGCGCGGCAGCCGAACTCGACAACGTGGCTTTCACCGAACTCGACGAGGCCTTCCACCGGGCCATCGCGGATTGCGTCGATTGCGATTACGCAGTGCGAGTGGTGGAAGCCGCGCGCGCCCAGACCGATCGCGTGCGCCATCTCAGCCTGCCCGAGGCCTCGCCGTTTCCGGTGCTCATCCAGCAGCATCGCGATATCGTGAGCGCTCTGCGGCAGGGCGATGCCCGCGCGGGGGAAGAGGCGATGCGCCGGCACGTGCGGGAGATTCTCTCGGCCCTGCCGCGGCTCGCCGCCGCGCATCCCGCCTTCTTCGAGGATCAGGCGAGCCTCGCCGGGCTCTGATCCCGTCAAGACGACAAGAATTCTGGTGCGTGCAACACTTTGTGCGGGCAGCCGTTCGTCATCGTCCGGCTTGCCGCGACATGCTGCCTATTGACATAGATCAAATATTCTCCATTTTCAGAAAAATATGAAAATTCAGGATTTGATTTATGACCCTTCCGCCGCTCTGCGAAGCCTTCGTCCTCCACTTCGGCGAGATGGGCAGCCGATGGGGCATCAACCGCACGGTGGGGCAGATCTATGCCGTGCTCTTCATTGCCGAGCGCCCCCTTTGCGCGGATGATATCGTGGAGCGTCTGGGCATCTCGCGCTCCAATGTCTCCATGGGCATCAAGGAATTGCAGAGCTGGAACCTGCTGCGGCAGCGCTCCATGCCCGGCGACCGGCGCGAATTCTTCCATACGCCGGAGGATATCTACGCCATCGTCCGCACGCTGGTGGATGAGCGCAAGAAGCGCGAGATCGACCCCACCCTTTCCGTGCTGCGTGAACTCCTGATGCGCTCGCCGGAAAGCGAGAGCGAGCGGCACGCGCAGGCGCGCATTCGCGAGATGCATGAACTCATTGAGCTTCTCACCAGCTGGTATGCCGACGTCCAGAAGCTCGAAACCGAGCGGCTGATCCAGCTCCTGAGCCTCGGTTCGAAGATCGTCAAAGTGCTCGACATGAAAGACCGGCTCTTCGCGCTGCCCGGCGGCAAGCGCAACCCGGCCGGCAAGGAAGGCTGACGCCATGGACCCGATCCTGCTCGCCCGCATCCAGTTCGGCGCGAATATCTCGTTTCACATCCTCTTCCCGACGATCACCATCGCGCTGGGCTGGGTGCTGCTTTTCATCAAGCTGCGTTTCAACGCGACGAAGGACGACGCGTGGATGAACGCCTACCGCTTCTTGGTGAAGGTCTTCGCGCTCTCGTTTGCGCTGGGTGTGGTTTCGGGCATCACCATGAGTTTCCAGTTCGGCACGAACTGGCCGGGCTTCATGGAGCGCGTGGGCAATATTGCCGGCCCGCTGCTGGCCTATGAGGTGCTGACGGCGTTCTTCCTCGAGGCGACTTTCCTTGGCATCATGCTTTTCGGCTTCCGCCGTGTGCCGAACTGGGTGCACACCATGGCGACCTTCCTCGTCGCCTTCGGCACTACGATGTCCGCCTTCTGGATTCTTGTGCTGAATTCGTGGATGCACACGCCCGCCGGCTTCGAACTGCGCGATGGCGTGGCCCATGCCACGGATTGGTGGGCGATCATCTTCAACCCCTCCATGCCCTATCGCCTCGCGCATATGCTGCTGGCTTCGGGCCTCACCTGCGCCTTCCTGATCGCCGGCCTCTCCGCCTGGCGCTGGTTGCGTGGCGATCAGGGGCGTGATGTGGCGATCGCCCTGCGCCTCGGCGTGACGCTCGGCGCGGTGCTGATCCCGGTGCAGATCCTCGTGGGCGATCTTCACGGCCTCAACACGCTGGAGCACCAGCCCGCGAAAGTGGCTGCGATGGAGGGCAATTGGGAAACGCGCGGAAACGTGCCGCTCGTGCTCTTTGCCATCCCCAACGAGCGCGAGCGCCGCAACGACTACGCGATCGAGATCCCCAATGGCGCGAGCCTCATCCTGAAGCATGATCCCGCTGGTGTGGTTCCGGGCCTGAACGAGTTCAAGGGCCAGCATCCGCCTGTCGCGCCGGTCTTCTATGCCTTCCGCATCATGGTGGGTATGGGCATGGCCATGCTCGCGATCAGCTGGCTCGGTAGCTTCTATCTCTGGCGGCGCGGGGCCCTGCCGAAACTGGTCCTCTGGGGCCTCGTCGCGATGACCTTCTCCGGCTGGATCGCGACACTCGCCGGCTGGTATGTCACCGAGATCGGTCGCCAGCCCTGGCTGGTGACGGGCGTGCTCACCACCGCGCAGGCCGCTTCCGCCGTGCCCGCTGCGATGATCGGCACCACGCTTGCGATGTATCTCGCGATCTATGCCGTGCTGCTCGTCGCCTATGTCTCGGTGCTCTTCCACCTCGCGAAGAAGGGTGGCAACCCGCCCGCAGCGCCGGCCCCCGCGCCGATGCGCCTGCAACCGGCGGAGTGATGGCGATGGCGCTTATTACGGACAATCTCCCGCTGATCTTCGCCGCCCTGATGGCGGTGTCGATCCTCGCCTATGTCATCCTCGACGGCTACGATCTCGGCGTCGGCATGCTCATGGCGCAAGGCAACCGCGCCGAGCGCGACCGCATGATCTCGACCATCGGACCGTTCTGGGATGCGAACGAGACGTGGCTGGTGCTCGGCATCGGGCTCCTGCTCGTGGCCTTCCCGGCGGCGCATGGGCTGATCCTCACGGAGCTTTACCTGCCCGTGGCGCTGATGCTGCTGGGTCTCACGCTGCGCGGTGTCGCCTTCGAATTCCGCGTGAAGGCGCAAACGCGCTATCAGGGCGCGTGGGACTGGGCCTTCGTGGGCGGCTCGCTGCTCACCGCTCTGACGCAGGGCTACATGCTCGGGCGCTATATCATGGGATTTCAGCCCGGTTTCTGGCCGGAAATCTTCGCGATTGCTGCCGGGTTTGGCCTCGCCGCTTCCTACGCCTTTGTGGGCTCGACATGGCTTCTGGCGAAGACCGAGGGGCCGTTGCAGGCTCGTGCCGTGGGCTGGGCGCAGGCGACTTTGCTACTCACTTTGGTGAGCATGCTAGCGGTGTCGATTGCGACGCCGCTGGTCTCGCCGCGCATCTTCGAGCGCTGGTTCAGCTTCCCGAACATCATCGGGCTCTTGCCCATCCCGATCATGACCGGCGCGTTCTTTCTTGCCCTCTGGGTTTTTCTGAAGCGCATGCCGCGCGCGGATCATAGCCTTGATATCGTGCCGTTCCTCGGAGCTATGGCTCTGTTCACGCTTGGCTTTCTGGGGCTCGCCTATTCCTTCTACCCCTATATCGTGCCCGAGCGGCTGACGATCACTGCCGCCGCCAGCGCTCCGGAGAGCCTCTGGATCATCTTGCTTGGTGCGGTCTTCGTGCTGCCCTTCATCGCGGGCTACACGGCTTTCAGCTACTACGTGTTTCGGGGGAAGGCGCGCGATTTGCGCTACGACTGACGCCGGTTTCGCCAGACCAGAAACCGCAAGTAAGCGCGCTCCAGCAGGGATAAAACCAGCGGGATGCGAGCGATCTGCCCCAGCGGCCAAAACAGGGGGATATGCCGCCACATCAGCGCGAAAGCTTCCGCGCCGGAAACGAGATGCCCGGCCTTGTCTCGCGCATGAAAACGCGCGAGTAACACAGCGGGATCAATCGGGCAGGCGGCATCCGGGCTGTAGATATCCACGAAATCGATCCGCTTCCGCCAATCCAGCGCGCGCATCAGCCGGATCTCCCGGCTGCAAAGCGGGCAGGCGCTGTCGAACCAGACGGTGATGGCGGGGTGGCTCATCGGTGAGCGACCGCCCTGTGATTGGTGGCGAAAAGGTCTGCCTGAGGCTCGCTCCCGCCTGATATGCCCATCTTGCCAAGGAGATCCGGGATGCGCTCGCGCAGGCCGAAGAAGCCCTTCGTGGCATGCGGCCAGGTGAGGCTGTCTTCCTCGCGGCGGATTTCCATGAGCGAAATCCCGGCCTTTTCCAGCGCGGGCCGCGCCTTGGCGATCTGCTCGGCCATAGGCCCGACTGGCAGGTAGCCCGTGACGATGCGATCCACGCCCAGCGCGCGACATTTCTGCACGAGAAGCTCGCCCGTGAGGCGCTCCACGCTCTCGCCTGCTATGCCGAAATGCACGGAAGCGCGTGCAAGGCCATCCGCCAGCCCGCCATCGGCGAAGCGAAGGGCATGATCCGACACTTCGAAATCCGAGCGCTCGCGCGTGGCGTGGCTGCCGAGAATGCCGCGAATCTCCGCGCGCGCCAGCGGCAGGCTCTCGGGGTGGAGGTCTTCCTCGGTCAGCAGCAGCAGGGCCGGGCCTTCCGGCGCTTCGGCGAGCGCGGGGCGGAGGGGCCGCGCTGGCGCGGGCAGGGGCTCATCGAGCGCGATGGCCTCGCGCGCCAAACCCTTCGGCTTGAAACGTCCGCCTGTATGCTCGGCGATGTTGTCGGGGCGGGCCAGATAGGTCTTGCCGCGCGTGTGCAATCCGCCCACCCAGCGCCAGGAGAGCGTGTTCGAGGCGGGGTCGCCATCCACGAAATGCCGGTACGTGAAATCCGCGCCGAGTTCCCACGGCAATTCCAGCGTGAAGATCCAGATCGAGGCGAACCACATGCGGGTGTGATTGTGGAGGTAGCCGGTCTCCAGCAGTTCCTCCACCCAGGCATCGAAGCAATCGATGCCGGTCTTGCCCTCCACCGCGCGATGATAGGCGCGGGCGAAGCCGCCGCCGCCTTCCACCGCCGCCTGCTGGCCACCGAGCGCCTCGCGATAACGCTGCCAGATGGCCGGGCGCGTTTCGAGATGGCCCTTGAAATAGCCGCGCCAGAACACTTCCTGCACGAATTTCTCGGCTGTGCCGAGCGCATGGCGGGCGAGCACCGCTTCCAGCACCTCGCGTTCGGTGATCAGCCGATGCCGCAGATAGGGTGAGAGCACCGAGACATTGCCCCGGTCGTCCGGCCCATAATCGGTGTTGCGGCGATTGGCATAGGCGCGACCGGCGGCGGGCACGAAGCTCGCAAGGCGCGCGAGGCCAGCCTGACGGGTGGGAATGAAAGTGCGGGAGGAGAAGGGAGCGGTCATGCCTGGCATACGGCTCGCCCCCGCCACCGGACCAGCCCAGACATTGCACCGCGCCTTGCGGGATCAGAGGCGGATGCCGGCGCGATCGATCAGCGCCTTCCAGCGCGGGATTTCCCGCTCGACATGCTGGCGGAACTCATCCGGTCCGGCGGTCCAGACATCCGCCCCCTGCGGCGCCAGGCGACTCGCGATCTCGGGATCGGCGAAGGCCTTCCGGGTCTCTTGCGTCAGCCGCTCCGCTACGGCGCGCGGGGTGCCGGCGGTAGCGACGAGCCCATACCATTGCGAGGCCTCGAAGCCGGGCAGGGGGCCGGCTTCCGCGATGGTCGGGATGTTCAGGGCATCTGCGATGCGCTGAAGCCCCGAAACGCCGAGGCCCTTCAGCTTTCCATCGCGCACCAGCGGCAGCAGCACCGGCGCGCCGGTGAAGGCCATCTGCACGCGACCCCCGAGCAAATCCTGCACGGCGGGGGCGGTGCCGCGATAGGGCACATGCTGCAACTTCAGACCGGCGGCATCCGCGAAGGCTTCGGTCGCGATATGCGCTGCACTGCCGTTGCCGCCCGAGGCGTAGTTCAGCGCGCCGGGACGCGCTTTCGCATAGGCGATGAATTCCGCCAGCGAGCCCACTGGCAAATCGGGCGAGATCGCGAATACATTGTGCACCCGCGCGAGCATGGAGATGAAGGCGAAGCTCTTCAGCGGATCATAGGGCAGCGACGGATAAAGCCCGGGATTGACCGCAAGCGTTCCGATATGCGCGAGCAGCAATGTATGCCCATCCGGCGGGGCATTCGCTACCGAGGCCGCCCCAACCGAACCACCGGCACCTGCCTTGTTCTCGATCACGACCGATTGCCCGAGCGCTGCCTCCAGCTTCTGGCCAATGAGCCGCGCGAGGATATCCGTCGTGCCGCCCGGCGCGAAGGGCACGACCAGCGTGACGGGCTTCGTGGGGTAGCCCTGGGCGAAGCTGCGCGAGATCGACGGTGCGGTGAGCAGGGCAAGGCCCGAGCGGAGAACATTGCGGCGTGTGCTGCTCATCGTGTCACCGGTGGTGTGCCATGGGTGTGGAAGGTCTCGATTGTCTTGAGGCCCCAGGCCTGGCCTTTCTTGCGATCGGTCTCGGTCCAGACGATCGGCTCCCAATCCGGCGCGAGAATGAGCCGCGCGCCTGCATTGGCGAGTTCCACGCGGTTGCCCGCCGGCTCCCAGACATAGAGGAAGAAAGTGCCCTGTATCGCATGCTTGTGGGGGCCGGTTTCGATATGCACGTCGTTCTCGAGGAAGATATCCGCTGCGCGCAGAATGTCCTCGCGCTGGTCTGTGGCGTAGGTGACATGGTGCAGGCGCCCCCCCGCCCCCGCCATGCTCCTCGGTGCAGGCGAGATCATAGGTCTTGTTGTTGATGGTGAACCAGCATCCGCCGATGCGGCCATTGTCGAGCTGGATCATCTCGGTCACACGCGAGCCGAGGCACGTCTCCATGAAGCGGCGGAATTCGCGCACATCCGATGACAGCAGGTTGAGGTGATCGAGCCGGCGCGGGCAAGCTCCGCGACCGTGATAGCGCTGCGCGATGTTCTTCAGCGCGGCGCGCTCACCCTCCGGCGCGTTATAGCGCCTGGTGTCGTAGTAGATCTCGAAGACATGGCCGAAGGGGTCTTCAAAGCGGAAGGCGCGGCCATGGCCGAGATCGCCCTCCACCCAGCCCAACACCTTGAAATCGCTGGCCTCAATCGCGGCCACGCGCCGCGCCAGCGCTTCGGGCGAGGTGGCGCGATAGGCGATGTGCCCCACGCCGGTGGTGTAGTGGCGCGTGAGCTTCAGCGAATGGAGCTCGTAATCGTCGAAGGCGCGGAGATAGGCGGAATGCTCGTCCTCGCCAGAGAGCGTGAGCCCGTAGACGCGCGTGAAGAAATCGAGGCTCTCGGCATAGCGGTCGGTATAGACCTCGACATGCGCGAGATGGGCGAGATCGAAACAGGGCTCGGGCAAGGCAGGCGCCACCTTCCAGAAGAATGTCGCTGCATGTGACAGCGACAAAGCTTGCAAAACAAATTGAAATTTTGTTCTGATTATTCGATTTCATGCAACAGTCAGAAGGCGGGCGTCATGCGCATCGATTTTCTTGGCATCGAGGCCTTTCTCAGCGTCGCCGAGCGCGGCAGCTTTCATGGTGCGGCGGAGCGGCTGAACCTCTCGCAAGCCGCCCTCAGCCATCGCATGAAGCGGCTGGAGGATGATCTCGGCGTGAAGCTCTTCACGCGCACCACGCGGCAGGTGGCGCTGACGCCGGCGGGGCTGGAACTCTTGCCCAAGGTGCGCAGCATTATGGAAGCCTTGTCGGGGTCCTACGAGAGCCTGCGCCGGCAGGGCCGCGAGAAGCGCACCACGCTTACTATCGGCTGCCTGCCGACCATCGCGACCTACTACCTGCCGCCGATCCTAAAGCGGTTTTCGCGCGATTTTCCTGATCTTTCGGTGCATGTGCGCGATACTTCGGCCAGTCAGATCGCGGATATGGTGCAGAAAGGCGAGGCGGAATTCGGCATCACCATCGTTTCCGCGCATCGCTGGGACCTCGATTCGAAGCCCCTTTTGCGCGAGCCCTATGTGCTGCTCTGCCCGAGGAGCCATCCGCTCGCGGTGCGCCCGCAGGTGGGCTGGGCGGATTTCGAGGGCGTGCCCCTGATCCGCATCAGCGCGCAGGCTGCGAACCGCATGATCATCGATGACGCTCTCGGCTCGCGCCGTGAATTCATGGCCTGGCGCTATGAGGTGCAGCATGTCGCGACCGCTGCGAGCATGGTGATTGCCGGCGTGGCGCTGACCGTGGTTCCGCGTCTCGCGATCGATGTAGCGGGATCGCCCGGCCTCGTGGCTGTGCCGATCATCAACCCCAGTGTCGCGCGCACCGTGGGCGTCGTGACCAAGCGGGGCATTCCCCTCTCTGAGCCCGGCGAATTGCTGCTGAAACTCGTAGCGAAGAGCCTCAAGGCCGAGGGCAAGAAGGCGGAGGCGTGATCTCCTACTCTTCCATAAAATCGAATAATCTGTGCAAAACCGTCAATTGATCTAAGAGGCATCGCCCGTCATTCCTGTTGTACCGAAGGAAGCGGGAGGCTGGAGCATGCTGCGTGGTGTTCGCTGCATGATGATGCGCGGGGGAACCTCGAAAGGGGCCTATTTCCTCGCCGAGGATTTGCCGACCGAGCCCGCCGCTCGAGACGCTCTGCTTCTCAGCCTCATGGGTTCGCCCGATCCGCGACAGGTCGATGGCCTGGGTGGTGCGCATCCGCTCACCAGCAAGGTGGCGATTGTCTCGCGCTCCAGCCTGCCGGGATGCGATATCGATTTCCTGTTCGCGCAAGTCGCCGTGGACAAGGATACGGTCGATACCACACCGAATTGCGGCAATATCCTCGCGGGCGTCGCGCCTTTCGCGCTGGAGCGCGGGCTCGTGCTGGCGAAGCACCCCGCGACGCGCGTGAAGGTGCGCACGCTGAATACGGGCACGATTGCCGAATTGCTGGTCGAGACGCCGCATGGCGAGGTGA
The DNA here is from genome assembly GCA_025458025.1 of Beijerinckiaceae bacterium. Lineage (GTDB taxonomy): Bacteria > Pseudomonadota > Alphaproteobacteria > Rhizobiales > Beijerinckiaceae > Rhabdaerophilum. The sequence continues at coordinate 86,279 of JALOTF010000001.1, forward strand.
ACTATCTCGGTGAGGCCCGGATCGATGGCGCGCCCGGCACCTCCGCGCCCATCGCGGTGGATTTTCTCGATGCCGCCGGCTCGGTGTGTGGTTCGCTGCTGCCCACGGGGCGCGCGGTGGATGTGATTCACGGCGTCGCCTGCACGCTGATCGACAATGGCATGCCCGTGATCGTGATGCGCGCCGCTGATTTTGGCCGCACCGGCCATGAGCCGCGTGACCAGCTGGACAAGGATACAGAACTCAAGTCGGCAATCGAGCGCATCCGCCTCGCCGCCGGGCCAATGATGAATCTCGGCGATGTCAGCGGCAAGGTCGTGCCGAAGATCGCGCTGGTGGCCGAGCCGCGTGCGGGCGGACATATCGCGACGCGCAGCTTCATTCCGCATGAATGCCACGCCTCCATTGGCGTGTTCGCTGCCGTCACGGTGGCTACGGCCGCCGTTCTCCCTGGCTCGCCGGCGGCTGCCGTGGCGCGCGTGCTCGAGGGCCGCGTGAAGACACTCTCGGTGGAACACCCCACGGGTGAGTTCTCCGTGCGGATCGAGGTGGAGGGACCGGTGGAAGCGCCGGTTGTCACCCGTGCCGGCCTGCTGCGCACGGCCCGCAAGCTTTTCGATGGAACCGCCTTCGCCAGTGAGGCGGCAACCGTCGCCCTCGGCAAGGCCTGAGAATGACGGAAAGATGATGTCCGAAACTCAGAAAACCGCCTTCGTTGTCACGGCCCATCCCGGCGATTTCGTCTGGCGGGCAGGCGGTGCCATCGCACTTCACGCGGCGAAAGGCTTCCGCGTGGTCATCGCCTGCCTCTCCTATGGCGAGCGCGGCGAGAGCCAGTTCGCCTGGAAGAAGGCGGGCGTGAAGATGGAGGACGTGAAGGCCCAGCGCCGGGATGAAGCCGAGCGGGCCGCCGCCATTCTCGGCGCGGAGATCGAGTTTTTCGATGCCGGGGATTATCCCTTGCGCGGCACGGAGGCCATTCTCGACCGGCTCGTGGATATCAACCACGCGCTGAAGCCGAGCTTCATCCTCACGCATTCCCTCCGTGATCCCTACAACATCGACCACCCCGAGGCGACGCGCCTTGCGCAGGAGGCGCGGATCATCGCGCAGGCCGCGGGCCACAAGCCCGACCCGGATCGCGCCTATTCCGCGCCGCCAGTGTTTCTCTTCGAGCCGCACCAGCCCGAGCAATGCGATTTCAAGCCGAATGTGATCCTCAATATCGATGAGGTCTGGGAGAAGAAGCGTGCGGCCTTCGAGATCCTCGCGGCGCAGAAGCACCTCTGGGAATACTACACCCGCGTCGCGCTCAATCGCGGCATGCAGGGCGGGCGCAATTCCGGCAAGGCAATGACTTATGGCGAGGCCTATCAGCGCCTCTTCCCCGAAGCCGTGGAGAGCCTCGCATGAAGCCGGTCTGCGTCACTAACATCGAACGCACAGATGCTGCGATCTGCGCGCGGCTCGCGGAACTCGGCGTTTCCACCACGCATGAGGGGATGGGCCGCTCCGGCCTGATGCAGCCCTATATGCGGCCGATCTATGCCGGGGCTTCCATCGCGGGCAGCGCCGTGACGGTTCTCGCCCAGCCCGGCGATAACTGGATGCTGCATGTCGCGGTGGAGCAATGCCGCCCCGGCGATGTGCTCGTCGTGGCGATTACCGCGCCTTCCACCGATGGTTATTTCGGCGACCTGCTCGCCACGTCTCTCAAGGCGCGCGGGGTGCAGGGGCTCATCATCGATGCCGGCGTGCGCGATGTGAAAACGCTGACGGAAATGGGCTTTCCGGTCTGGTCCAAGGCGATTTCCGCCAAGGGCACGGTGAAGGCCACGCTCGGCAGCGTGAATGTGCCGGTGGTCTGCGCCGGTGCCCTCGTGAATCCCGGTGATGTCATAGTCGCGGATGATGATGGTGTCTGTGTGGTGCCGCGCCCGGAGGCTGCCAACGTGGTCGAGGCGGGCGAGAAACGGCGAGACAACGAGGAAGAAAAGCGCGCTCGCCTCGCGGCCGGCGAACTAGGGCTCGACATGTACAAGATGCGCGAGACGCTCGCCAAAGCGGGTCTCGTTTACATCGACAAGCTGTGAAAACCCGTTTGCCGCGGGCTTTCCTCGTTGGTTGGTGCACGGCGCTTCAGCCTGCGGCCTTGCCGATCCTCACGATGGAGAAGCAGCCCATCGGCCCGGAAGGGATGCGCGAGATGGACGTGATGCCGGTCTGATCAGCGGCCCAATCCTCGATGCGGTCGAAGGGAAAATCCGGCCTTAGCCCGACATGGTGCAGCAGGGGCGCGATGCGCGTCTCGAAGCCCGCGACATGCGGGTTTTTCGAGCGGAAATGGTTGAGCAGGAAAAGGGCGCCGCCGGGGCGCACCACGCGCCACGCCTCATCCAGCACGCGCTCCGGCTTCTCGACAAGTGTGATCAGGAATTGCGCCACGACGGCGTCGAACCGGCCATCCGGGAAGCTCAGGTTCTCGGCATCCATCACGGAGAGCGAGCGGATCTCGGCGCTGGCGATCAATTGCGCCCTGCGATGCGCCCTGGCGATCATCGCCTCGGAGGCATCAATGCCGGTCACCTCCATATCGGCCTCGTAATCGCCGAGACTTAGGCCTGTGCCGACACCGATTTCCAGCACGCGACGCCCGGCGGTGGATGCGAGCGCGACGACCCGGCGCCGGGAGCTTGCGAAAAGCCCGCCGCAGATCAGATCATAGGCCGGAGCCCACGCCCGATAGGCGCGCTGCATGATGCCGCGATCGGGATCGGGCGAAGCTGCGAAGGAGGAGCGTGAATCGAACATGCGCTCGATCTGCCGCCCTGCGATGACGCCCTGATGACAAATGCTCCGAAGCAGCCTTGCGCGGCCCAGTCGTCCTTTTGGCCTCAGGCCTGCATCACGATCACCTTGGTCTTCACCGTTGTGCGATCGTAGAGGTCGATCATGTCCTGCGTGAGCAGGCCGGTGCAGCCGCTGGTGAGGTTGGTGCCGATCGTGTCCGGCTCGCTCGTCGAGTAGATCGTGTAGAGCGTGTAGCGGTTGTTTTGATAGAGGTAGAGCGTGCGTGCGCCGAGCGGATTTTCCGGCCCGCCGGGCATGCCGCGTGCGTATTTCGCTACTTCAGGCTGGCGTTTGATCATCTCCGGCGGGGGAGTCCAGGTCGGCCACTCGGCCTTGCGGCCGATATAGGCCTCGCCGTGCCAGAGGAAGCCCTGGCGGCCGACATTCGCGCCGTAGCGGGTTGCCTTGCCGTCGCCTTCGATGCGGTAGACGAAGTAATTCGCGGAATCGACGATGATCGTTCCCGGCGCTTCGCTGGATTCGTAATTCACTGTGCGGCGGAAATATTTCCGGTCAACCGAGCTGATATCCACCGCGGCGATCGGGAATTTCTTGTCGGCCACGGCACCATAATGCTTCTCGGCTTCGGCGAGGCTCATGCCGCCATCATCGGTGACGCAGCCGGCCAGCCCCATCGCGCCGACGCTTACGCCTGCACCGATCAGCAGCGAGCGCCGCGTGAATTGCGCGCCGGATTTTCCATTGTTGTTCTGCATGATGCTGAAGTTCCCCCGTCCTCTCGCAGACCAGAGAAAACTCCGGCACAGACTCGCGGATGATCCATCCTGAGGCCTAAAATGCCGCCAAATGCCGGAAATGACAAGTTCGGGCCTGCCCGCTGTCGGCAAACATGGTTGCCGACAGCGCCGCAAGCCTCAGCCGGGCAATGATCTCACGACAGGGTTGGTCGGGCCGGGAGAGCGGCGCTCAATCGAATTGCCGCAGGCGATGGATCTGGCTGTCGAGCTGTGCCACCGCCGCGCGTTGGGTCTCGACAAGGGTTGTGAGCCCGCCCAGGGAGCGGTCGATGACGCCTGATCGGGCGAAAAGCCCCTCCACCTGCTCCAGAGTGGCGCGGGAACGCGCATCATCTCGCCGGAAGCGCTCACGCGTGGCGGAGACGATGTTACCCAGCATCGACAGCGAATTTTCCATCAGCCCGATGGATTCCTGCGTGTGCTGAAGCGTGGATTTAGTGTCGTTCGCGAGCTTCTTGACCTCGGAGGCCACGACCGCGAAGCCCGCGCCCACGGCGCCAGCGCGCGCCGCCTCGATGGTGGCGTTCAGGGCCAGCAGGTTGGTCTGCGAGGTGATGCCGTCGATCGTTGAGAGAATGCCGCGCAGGCCTCCCATGGATTGGGAGAGCTTGCTGAATTCCTCCGCCAGAGCCTCGCTGTCATCTTGCTCGTTCTGCTCGACATTGTTCACGGCAAAAATTGCATCGCGAACGGATTCAAGCGCTTGGTTCATCTCGGCGGTGCGCTGCATCACCGCTTCGAGATCCGCGACCACATTCATCTGTTCGGCGAGCGAGGCGATGATGCCGGAGCGGAAGCGATTCAGCAGTTCCATGCGCTTCAGCGAGCGGCGGGTGAAATAGCCCGCGAAACGCGCGTAATGCACAGGGAAGGACTGAATGAAGCTGTCATTGCTGTTGTCGCCCTCGAAGAAGACGAGGGCACTCAGCGTCTCGTTGACATTGATGCCGAACAGCTCGCCGAAGGTCGAGAAGCCCGCCGTCGGGATGGGCCAGAGATCGCCGGTCTGCGCGAGAACCGGACCATTGTTCAGCCGCCGCAGGATACAATCATTCAGCAAGGCGCCGATGGGTTTCGGCTTGCCCGAAAGGAAGCGCGCGATATCCGCCCGGGTCTGATCGACGAATGGCGTTGCTTCCAGCAGGATCAGTTCGTCACCTGCGCTGAGATCGCAGAAGAACGACACCGTGCCGGCATTCACGTCCACTGTCGCAATCGAGCGGACGAACAATTCGCCGTCCATCTCCACGCCGAAGGTGTGGCCTTTCATGCGGGCCTGCACCTCATCCGGCCGGCAGCCGAGATGTTTCGCGAGCGTGGGCAGGAAGGAGGCCATCTCGCCCGTTGCATCATCGATGACGGAGGCGACGAAGCGTCGGTTCGGATCAGCCTCTGCGACGAAGAATTTCTTCGTGGTGCGGCGGAAATTTTCGCTCTTGAACACGCCGTAGGAGCGGCCCGGCGCCATTTTCGCGAAGATCACGATCGCATGGTTCTGCAGGATGCGGCTGCCATCGAACAGCCAGGTATCCTTGAAGGCGAAGGTGCCGCCCGCCGAGGAACCGATGAACAGGCAGGGGAACCGACCGGAAGTATAGACCGCCTCCATCAGGTAGTTCTCGCTGGCCGAAAGCCCGTCCACGAAGGTCAGGGCAAAGACATCCCGCGCCTCGATGGCGAACGGCGGTCGCACCGAATCCAGCGCGCCGCGAATGCGGGCCACGCGGTCGGTATGGGACATCGTGGCCTGGCCCTTGCGGATATCCTCGTTGAATAGCGGGATCGCATGGATCGAAAGCGCCCCGAACAGATCATCGGGGAAAATCTGCACGGTCAGCGTTGCCCAGCTGTCGCCGGTGGGCCGGTAGAGCGGGCCGCCCGCAGTCGAGCAGAGTTCGCCGGCGGTGGAGACGCAGATCAGCTTCGTCGCGCCTGCCATGGCCTGCAGGCGGCGTACCATGGCCGCGAAATCGAGATGCGGCGAGATGAAGGCGACGGCTAGTGCCGCCGGTTGCCCGTCAAAACGGAAATCCTCAGCGCTGATACCCGCGAGGTTTTCGTGAGTCTCGCGCACACGAATACCCTTGGCAGCCACTTCTTGGGCGACGGGAGTTTCATCCGGCGTCACATGAGGAAGGGCGGCGGCGGCCTGTGCGGCGGCGGATTTGCCACCGAAGAACTTGGAGATCATTCTGGTGACCATGCGTTCGGGAACACTTTAGCCAACAACATATCCGGAGACTCTAAGAAATGATTAAGCATGACTAGATGTGCCGATTTTTTGAGCAGTTTTTACTTCTTTCCTTGGTTTTGCGTCGAGATCTGACGGCGTGCATCGTGTGCCGGCATGGAATCTTAGCCGGATCCCCAGACAACCGTTCGGCCGAGACGGGATGTCAGAACGGGCCTTGATGTCGCAAGTTTCGCGGGCCCAAACCCCGGCTCGATATTGCCGGAGTTTTGTGCTGTCCGGATTTGGGTGCTGTGCAGAAAAAGGCCCTCACCGGGGCTGTCTGATGTTCCCTGCTTCAGAGAGATCTACAATGTGGACCACATCTCTAGGTAAAACCCGCGAATTTTTGTTTGCTGGGTTGCAACGGAGGAAATTTTCCTTAGGGTAGAGATATCTGCAGTTCAATCATTCCATAATATGAACCTCTCTGTAGATCCCGGGTGGATACATTCCGTCAGTGAGAGACCGGCGTGCTGCGTTGCAGGCTGGAATCGTGCTCGACGCGGCATCTCAATCCGGTGAATGCGAGGTCAGCCAGGGTGGAAGCATGACAGACCTGTCCCAAGCGGTGGCTGCTTCGGTGGCCGAGCCGGCAGACGCACCCCGGCATCGCACGCGCTTCATCTGGCCGCTGGAGATCGTCGCGGCGGCCCTGCTGGTGACGATTGTCGTGCTTCTGCTGACGGGCGTGACCTCGCGTTATGTGTTCTCGCTGCCGATTGTCTGGATCGACGAGGCGACCTCCACGTCCTTCCTGTGGCTTGCCATGCTGGGCGCCGCGCTTGCGATTGACCGGAACGAGCATTTGCGTCTGACGCTATTTATCGGCCTTTTCCCCTCGCGCCTGCGTGCGCTCGTGGAGGCCTTTGCGCTGCTGGCAGCCGCCACGTTCCTTGCGGCCATGGTCTATCCGGCCATCGATTACACGATGGAGGAATCCTACGTTTCGACGCCGGCGCTGAACATCGCGAACAGCTGGCGCGTCTCGGCCATTCCCTTCGGCATCTCGATCATGCTGTTGCTCACCCTGCGCTATGCTTGGCGCAGCTGCGCCCTGCGGGATGTCGTGCTGGCCGCGCTGATGATTGCCGCGATCGGTGCCGCTTTCTGGTTCCTGATCCCGTTCTTCAAGGGGCTGGGCTACGGCAATATCGCGGTGTTCCTCGTGGGCGTGGTGGTGGTCTGCCTCATCGCCGGCGTGCCCATCGCGTTTTGTTTCGGCCTTGGAACCCTGTGCTTTCTCACCTTCAGCACGAGCGTGCCGACCCTCGTGATGATCGGCCGCATGGATGAGGGGATGTCGAGCCTCATCCTGCTTTCCGTGCCGGTTTTCGTACTGCTCGGGTGCATTCTAGATGCGACCGGCATGGGGAAAGCGATTGTCGAGTTTCTGGCCTCGCTGCTCGGGCATATCCGGGCGGGCATGTCCTATGTGCTGCTAGGCTCGCTCTTTCTGGTGTCCGGTATTTCCGGCTCGAAGGTGTCGGATATGGCGACGGTCGCGCCGGCGCTTTTCCCGGAAATGAAGCGGCGCGGCTACAAGCCGAAGGAACTCATCGCGTTGCTGGCGACAGGCGCGGCCATGGCCGAGACTGTGCCGCCGAGCATCGTGCTCATCGTGCTGGGCTCGGTGGCGGGCGTCTCCATTGCCGGGTTGTTCACCAGCGGTTTTCTGGTGGCGATGGTGCTGCTGCTGGTGCTGGCGATCCTCGCGCGCTGGCGGGCCCGCGGCGAGTTGCTGGAAGCCGTGCAGCGCGCGCCGCTCTCGGTGATCGGCAAGACAGCGCTGGTGGCGGCACCCGCGCTTGTGCTGCCCTTCATCATCCGCAGCGCGGTGGGCGGGGGTGTCGCGACCGCGACCGAAGTTTCGACCATTGCGGTGCTCTATGCGATGGTCGTGGGCATCGTGCTCTATGGCGGGATTGGCTGGCGCACCTTCTACGGCATGCTGGTGGAAACGGCGGCGCTTTCCGGCGCGATCCTGATGATCCTCGGCACGGCGCTCGCCATGGCCTGGGCGCTGACCCAGACCGGCTTCGCCAATCAGCTCGCGATCTGGATGCAGAGCCTCCCCGGTGGCTGGATCAGCTTCATGGCCATTACGATCGTGGTGTTCGTGATCCTCGGCTGCTTCCTCGAGGGCCTGCCGGCCATCGTGCTGATGGCGCCGTTGATGTTCCCGATCGCGAAGAAGCTCGGCATCCATGATGTGCACTATGCGATGGTCGTCGTCACCTCGATGAATATCGGCCTCATGGCACCGCCCATTGGCATCGGCTTCTATATCGCCTGCAAGATCGGCAACGTCTCACCGGATGAGGCGATGGGCGCGATCTGGCCCTACCTGCTGGCGCTGATCATCGGCCTGCTTGTGATCGCCGCTGTGCCGACCATTTCCACCGTGCTGCTCTGAGTGATGGAGCCGCACCGCACACCAGACTGACGTTCAACCACAAAAAACGGCCCCCAAAAGACCATCTCAAGGAGGAAACCATGACCCTTTCCCGTCGCACCCTGCTTCAGGCCAGCGCCGCCGGCGCAGCCCTCGGCACCTTCCATATCGGCCGGGGCGAGGCCCAGACTGCCGAATTCACCTACAAATATGCGCATAACCTGCAGGTCACGCATCCGGTGCATATCCGCGCCAGCGAAGCGGCGGAGAAGATCAAGCAGGAGACCAATGGCCGGCTCGTGATCCAGATTTTCCCGGCGAGCCAGCTGGGTTCGGATACCGATATGCTGAGCCAGGTGCGCTCTGGCGGCGTTGATTTCTTCACGCTCTCGCCGCTGATCCTCTCGACGCTTGTGCCGAATGCCTCGCTCAACGGCATCGGCTTCGCCTTCCCGAGCTACGAAGCGGTGTGGAAGGCGATGGATGGCGAACTCGGTGCCTATGTGCGCGGGCAGATCGGCAAGGCCAATCTCGTCGTCATGGACAAGATCTGGGATAACGGCTTCCGCCAGATGACCAGCTCGAAGGGGCCGATCAACACCCCCGATGACCTCAAGGGCTTCAAGATCCGCGTGCCGGTGAGCCCGCTCTGGACCTCGATGTTCAACGCTTTCCAGTCGGCGCCGGCGAGCATCAACTTCGCCGATGTCTACACCTCCCTGCAGACCAAGGTGGTGGACGGGCAGGAAAACCCGCTCGCGATTATCGCCACCGCGAAGCTCTATGAGGTGCAGAAGTTCTGCTCCGTCACTAACCATATGTGGGATGGGTTCTGGTTCCTCGCCAATCGCCGCGCCTGGGAGCGCCTGCCGGAGGATCTCCGCGGGATTGTCGCCCGCAACCTCAATGCGGCGGCGGTTCTCCAGCGTGCGGATGTCGAGAAGCTCAACGCCAATCTGCGCACCGAGCTTACGGCGAAGGGTATGGTCTTCAACGACACGCAGGCCGGGCCGTTCCGTGATGCGCTGCGCAAGGCCGGCTTTTATGCCGAATGGCAGAAGAAATACGGTGATGAGGCCTGGGCCATCCTGCAGCGCGCGACGGGCGGCAGCCTCGGCTGATCGCGATCAGCCGCGCATGGTTTCGCTCTGCCCGCCATCCACGGGCAGGGCGACTCCGGTGACGAAACGCGCCTCATCCGAGGCGAGAAACAAGGCTGCGGCCGCGACATCATAGGCTGTGCCCATCCGTCCGGTCGGCACCGCGTTGTTGCGCTTGGCAATCACCGTCTCGACATCGCCGAACGCGCCCGCGATCTGCCGATAGATGAGCGGGGTATCGATGAGGCCGGGCAGCACGGCATTCGCGCGAATGTTCTGCCCCGCATATTGCAGCGCAATCGACTTGGTGGCCTGCACCACAGCGGCCTTGGCCGCGGAATAGGCAAAATAGGGGTAGCCGGTCCAGCGAATGCCGGCAATCGAGGCAATGTTGACGAAAACGCCGCCGCCTTGTTCCAGAAATCGGGGAAGCAGCACCTTCGCGCTGCGCCAGACCGGCCCGAGATTGAGATCGAGGCCGCGCTGGAAGCTGTCTTCCGTCAGGTCGGTTGGCCCGCCGGGGACAACCACGCCGACATTGTTGTGCACGACATCAATCCGGCCGAACCGGGCGATGGTGGCCTCAACCGCGCTCTCGAGCGAGCCGAGTTGCGTCACATCCGCGGCGATGGCCAGCGACGTTCCGCCCTCGCTGCGGATGATCCCGGCGGTTTCCTCGGCAGCCTCAGGCTGGATGTCGATGCAAGCGACCTGTGCCCCCTCACGGGCATACAGAACCGCCGCAGCCTTGCCATTGCCCCAGCCGGGACCGGATGAGCCTGCGCCGAGGACAAGAACGACCTTCTCCGCCATGCGCGTGCCGGCGCGGAAGGGCGGCATGGGATTGGGGGGTGTGTGGAGCATGCCATCTCTCCCTCGGAGGCGACGTGAAGTGGGCCGACAGACTTCTTGGCGTATGGTCCATAATATGGATCATAATTTTTCAAAATCTGATTGTTCCTTTGTAGTTTCTCCAATAATCATCGAAGTCAACGCATTTTCTGCATTCTATTGTTCCATGATATGGACTGCTGCAACGGGTCCCATGATCGAGCCATCTCCTGTAGAGCGCCTCGGGGCGCAAAGCCCGGTCCGGACCCTGCGCCTGCTCAGGCATCTGGGCGAAGCCGGCGTGGGTGGCGCTGCGCTAGGTGAACTGGTGCGCGCCTCGGGCCTGTCGAAGCCCACCTGCCGCCGCATGCTCATCGCGCTGATGGATGAGGGGATGGTGGTGCAGGACCCCGTGACCCGCACCTATTTCCTCGGACGCGAGATCTACCTGCTCGGCATGCTCGCGGCGGAGCGCTACGGCATCCATCGTATGGCGCTCGATAGCGTCGCGCGGCTGGCACAGGAAACGGGCGATGCCGCCTTCCTGCAGGTGCGCCATGGGCAGGAAGTGGTGTGCCTCACGCGCGAGGATGGGAGCTACCCTCTTCGCTCGCATGTGCTGAAGGCGGGAGATCGTCACCTGCTTGGCGCGGGGGCCGGGCCGCTCGCTATTCTCGGTGCGGTGCCGGAGGCCGAGGCCGAGGCGTATCTCACGGCTTATGGTCCCGCGCTCGCAAAGCGCTATCCCATGCTCTCGCCTGTTCTGCCGGCGCTCGTGAAGGAGAGCCGCGCGCGGGGTTATGCGCTCAATCGTGGTGTGCTCTTCCCCGGCTCCTGGGGCATGGGCATGGCGATCCGCGAGCCATCGGGCCGGGTGATCGCGTGCCTGTCGCTTGCGGCGGTCGAGAGCCGCATGCAGCCGGATCGCGAGCCCGAACTCGTCGCCCTTCTAAGCCGCGAGGTGCAGCTCGTGGAGCAGCGGCTGGCGGGTGATGCCATGCCGCAACCTCCCATCGCCATTGCCTCGCGCAAAAGGACGCAGCCATGACCCAGACCTCACACCGGAGCGCCGCCATCGTCGGCTGGTGCCATTCGCCCTTCGGCAAGCTCGATATCCCCGATATCGAGGGGCTGATCGGGGCCGTGGCGCAGGGTGCGCTGGATGATGCGGGCGTCAGCGCCGCCGAGATCGATTTCGTGACCGTGGGCGTGCTGAATTGCGGCTTCTCGAAGCAGGGCTTCGAGGCGGGGCTCGTGAGCGTCGCGATGCCGGAACTCGCCCATACCCCGGCCATGCATGTCGAGAATGCCTGCGCGACCGGCTCGGCCGCCATCCATGCCGCCATGGACTTCATCGAGAGCGGGCGTGGCCGGATCGCCCTGGTGATCGGCGCGGAGAAGATGACCGCCACGCCGACGGCCGAGGTGGGGGATATTCTCCTCGCGGGCAGCTATCGCAAGGAAGAGGACCGGGTCGAGGCGGGGTTCGCCGGCATTTTCGGGCAGATCGCCAGCAGCTATTTCCAGCGCCATGGCGACCGTTCCGAGGAACTGGCGATGATCGCGGCCAAGAACCATGTTCACGGCCTGGCAAACCCCTACGCGCATATGCGGAAGGATTTCGGATTCGCCTTCTGCAACACCGTTTCGGAGAAGAACCCGCGTGTGGCCGGCCCGCTGCGCCGCACGGATTGCTCGCTGGTATCGGATGGCGCTGCCGCCCTTGTTCTGGCTGATGCGGAGGTTGCGGCCACCATGCGCCGCGCGGTCGCCTTCCGGGCGCGCGAGCATGTGAACGATTTCATGCCGCTCTCGCGCCGCGACATGATCGCCTTCGAAGGCGCGCGCCGGGCGTGGAGCCAGGCGAAGGAACGGGCGGGCATTACCCTCGACGATCTCGATCTCGTGGAGACGCATGACTGTTTCACCATGGCCGAGATGATCGAATACGAGGCGATGGGCCTCGCGAAGCCCGGCGAGGGCTGGAAAGTGGTGCGCGAGGGTGTGACAAGCCGGGGCGGCAGATTGCCGGTGAACCTCTCCGGTGGCCTCAAGTCGCGCGGGCATCCCATTGGCGCCACAGGCGTTTCCCAGCATGTGATGGCCGCCATGCAGCTGTGCGGCGAGGCCGGCGAGATGCAATTGCCCGGCGCGAACCTCGCCGGCGTATTCAATATGGGCGGCGCAGCCGTCGCCAATTATGTGTCTATCCTGGAGCGCCTGAAATGACCGCTGACGGCCCGAAGGGTGGCGTCGCCCGCTGCTCGAACCGCGTGATGAACCTTGCCCATGTGCTGCGCCAGAATGCGCGCCGCTTTCCGGATCGGCATGCGCTTGTCTGGGGCGAGAAGAGCTGGACCTGGCGCGAGATGGAGCAGGAGGTGCATGCGCTTGCCGCCGCCCTGCAGGCGCGCGGCATCGGCAAGGGCGACCGGCTGATCGTGCATTCGAAGAACACGGCGCAGATGTTCTTCTCGCTCTTCGCTGCCTTCAAGCTCGGCGCGGTCTGGGTGCCCACCAATTTCCGCCTGATGCCCGAAGAGGTGATCTATCTGGCTGATTTTTCCGGCGCGAAGGGGTTCCTCTGCCACGGCGATTTTCCCGATCATGCCGCGGCCATTGCCGCGCATGTCCCGGGCGTGGAATTCACCTGGCGGCTGGACGAGCAGGCGCGTGACACGCGCTTCGGCGAGGCGGATGTTTCTGAGCGGATGGCGGCTTTCCGGGGCCAGACGGTGCCGGATGCGCCCGTGGAGCATGACGATCCCTGCTGGTATTTCTTCACCTCCGGCACCACAGGCCGCTCGAAAGCGGCGGTGCTGACGCATGGCCAGATGGCCTTCGTGATCACCAATCACCTCTGCGACCTGCTGCCGGGCGCGACTGAAGCGGATTCCTCGCTCGTCGTGGCGCCGCTCAGCCATGGCGCGGGCGTGCATCAGCTCAACATCGTGGCGCGGGGTGCGACGACGATCCTTCTGCCGACCGAGAAATTCGATATCGAGGAGGCCTGGCGGCTCATCGAAAAGCACCGCGTCACCAACATGTTCACGGTGCCGACCATCCTCAAGATGCTGGTGGAGCATCCCGCAGTGGATCGGTTCGATCATTCCGCCTTGCGATCGGTGATCTATGCCGGGGCGCCGATGTATCGCGAGGACCAGAAATTCGCGTTGCGGAAGCTTGGCCCGGTCATCACGCAGTATTTCGGGCTCGGCGAGGTGACAGGCAACATCACGGTGCTGCCCCCTGCCCTGCATGACCCGGAGGATCGCGCGAACACGAAATTCGGCACCTGCGGTTTCGAGCGCACGGGCATGCAGGTCTCGATCCAGAATGACCAGGGCGAGGAACTCAAGCCCTTCGAGACGGGCGAAATCTGCGTCATCGGCCCGGCGGTCTTCGCGGGCTATTACAACAACCCCGAGGCCAATGCGAAGGCCTTCCGCGATGGCTGGTTCCGCACGGGCGACCTTGGCCACATGGATGAGCAGGGCTTCGTCTACATCACTGGCCGCGCGTCCGACATGTATATCTCGGGCGGCTCGAACATCTATCCGCGCGAGGTGGAGGAGAAGATCCTCACCCATCCCGCGCTTGTGGAGGTGGCGGTCCTTGGCGTGCCGGACAAGCTCTGGGGCGAGGTGGGCGTCGCTGTCTGCGTGACCCGCGAGCCGGTGGAGGAAGCAGCCCTCGCCGAATTCCTCGCGGCCAAAATTCCCCGCTACAAAATGCCGAAGCGCTTCTTCTTCTGGGAGGCCTTGCCGAAATCCGGTTACGGCAAGGTGCCGAAGCGCATGGTGAAGGATGAACTTGTCGCGCGCAGGCTCATCAACGGCGACGGGCTCGTCTGAAATGCCGCGTCCCGGTTTCATTGCCCAGCCCGGCCCGGTGCAATCGCCCCGCCTTGTTGCCGTGGAGGGCAGGGGGCGCGCCTTCCGGATGCGCCTTCCGGCGGGCCTCACCTTGCTGGAAGCGACCCGACAGGGCTTCGCGGCGGAGGGTTTCGCGAGCGGCACGCTCAATCTCGGGCCGCTGGCGCTCGAGCCTTTCGCTTATGTGATGCCGGCGCTGAGCCGCGACGGCAAGAACGCCGCCTTCTATTCGGAAACTTTTCGCCCCTCCGGCATCAGCCGGCTGGAGCAGGGCGCGCTGACCTTCGGGCGGCGCGATGGCGCGCCCTTCTTCCATTGCCATGCGCTCTGGCGCGAGGCCGATGGGCGGCTGACGGGGGGCCATATCCTGCCGGAGGAAACCACGCTCGCGGAAGACGTGACGGTCGAGGCATTCGGCATCAGCGGCGCCTGTTTCGAGGGGAACCCCGACCCCGAGACGAATTTCAAGCTGTTCGGCCCGGTGCCAGATGGCCCTGCCTCACCGATGACCGGCAGCCGCGCTCTCGCGCTGCGCGTGCGGCCCAACCAGTGCTTCCATGCGGCACTGGAGAATTTCTGCCGTGAGCAGGGCCTCGCCCGCGCGGTCATTCATGGCGGGGTGGGCTCGCTCATCGGCTCGTCCTTCGAGGGCGGGCTCGAGACCGAGCCTTTCGCGACCGAAGTATTCATTACCCGGGGCATCGTCGCGCCCGGCCCGGATGGCGCACTGATCGCCGAGATCGATGTCGGTCTGGTAGATTACAACGGTGGAATGGCCGAGGGGCGCCTGAAACGAGGCGCAAACCCGGTTCTGATGACCTTTGAACTGATTGTGGCGGAAGCCTGAGGAGTTGATGATGAGCCAAGATTCCAAAGTCGTTCTGGTGACCGGGGCGGCCCGGGGCATCGGCCTCGCGGCGACCGAACGCTTCCTGCGCGATGGCTGGTCTGTCGTGATGCTCGACCGGGAAGGTGCGGAACTCGCCGCCGCAGCGCGCGCTATCGGGCAGCCGGAGCGCGTTCTGCCACTCACCCTTGATGTCTCGAACCCCGATGACGGGGCGCAGGCCGTCGAAGCCGTGCGTGCTCGCTTCGGCCGTCTCGATGCGCTCGTAAACAATGCGGGGATCGCGCATTTCGGCCCCGCGATGGAAACGCCGCTCGCGATCTGGAACGAGATCATGGCGGTGAATCTCACCGGGCCGTTCATCCTCAGTCAGGCATTCTTCCCGCTGCTGCGGGACAGGGGTGGGGCGATCGTGAACATCACCTCGATCTCCGGTTTGCGCGCCTCCACCCTGCGTGTCGCCTATGGCACCTCGAAAGCGGGGCTCGCGCATCTCACGCGGCAACTCGCGGTGGAACTCGCGAGCTATGGCATCCGCGTGAATGCGGTGGCGCCGGGCCCGGTGGAGACGGCCATGGCGAAGAAGGTGCATTCGCCCGAGATCCGCAAGGATTATCACGATGCCATTCCGCTGAACCGCTATGGTTTGCCGGAGGAACTGGCGGATGCCATCTTCTTCCTCTGCTCGCCGGCCTCGACCTACATCACCGGGCAGGTTCTGGCGGTGGATGGCGGCTTTGATGCGGCGGGTATCGGCCTGCCCACGCTCCGTCGGGACATCGGCAACGGCTGACCCGCAACAGCGGAACCGCTGCCGGTAGAAACGAAAAGGCCCTGCCAGTTGCCTGACAGGGCCGGGTGTTTCGGCAAGTTTGACCGGATATCAGTCGATGGAAATCTTCGCCTTGGCAGCCACATCCTTCCAGCGCGCGGTCTCGGCGGCGATGTGCTTTGCGAATTCCTCCTGCGTCGAGCCGATCGCGGTCACGCCGACCTTGCTGAGCTTCTCGACGGTTTCCGGCTCGCGCAGAATGGCCTGAATCTCGCTGGAGAGCTTGTCGACGATGGGCTTCGGCGTGCCGGCCGGCGCGAAAATGCCGTGCCACGAGGTGGCGGCAAAACCGGGATAGAACTCGCTCATCGCCGGCATATCCTTCGCGAAGGGCAGGCGCTCGGGCGTCGCGGTGGCCAGCGCCTTAAGCTTGCCATCCTGCACGAAGGGCCAGGCGACGGTGATGTTGTCGAAGGTCATGAGGATCTTGCCGGAGAGCAGGTCCTGCGTCACCTGCCCGCTCGAACGGTAGGGCACATGCACGATATCCGTGCCCGAGGCGAGCTTGAACAATTCGCCGGCGAGATGGATGGACGTGCCCGCGCCGGAGGAGGCGAAGGCGTGCTTGCCCGGCTCCTTCTTCAGGAATTCCACGAGTTCCGGCACGGTCTTCGCCGGAAGGCTCGGGTGGACCAGCAGCAGGTTCGGCACCGACGCGACCAGCGAGATTGGTGCGAAATCCTTCACATGGTCATAGGGCATGCTCTTGTAGACATTTGGATTGATCGAATGGGTCGAGACTGTGCCCATGGTCAGCGTGTAGCCATCCGGCGTGGCCTTCGCGACCGAGGCGACACCAATATTGCCGCCCGCGCCGGCCTTGTTCTCGATGATGAAGGTGCCCTTCATCCGCTGTGCCAGCCGCTCCGCGAGGATGCGCCCAAGCAGATCGGTGGTGCCACCTGCCGCGAAGGGCACCACGATGGTCACCGTTTTTGTTGGATAATCCTGTGCCGTGGCAGCCAAGGGCACCATAGCTGCGAGGTAGCCCAGCAAAAGGCCTGTGAGCGTCTTCATGCATTCCTCCCGATCGTTCTTGTCCCCGTGGCTTGTCCGGCCCAGGCTTGGAGATCGACTAGCACGAGATTTTCGAAATTGAAATCTGAAATTTCAGATTGCAGATATGGAGAATTCATGGTGAAACGAAACCGTCCGCGGTGCATCATCGCCGCAAGCACAAAGGAACAACCCCATGGATGAGCAAAGCCCGGTTTCGGCAGAGCCCGCCATCGGTCCCGTCGATCCCATCCTACTGCGCAGCCTGCGCGAGCATGTGCACGAGCGGCTGCGCACGATCATCGTCGCGGGTCGCTTCAAGGAAGGCGAGCGCCTGCAGGAGCGCGACCTCGCGGAGATGCTCGGCATCAGCGTCACGCCCGTGAAGGATGCCCTGCGCATGCTCGAAGGCGAGGGGTTGGTGCGCATCGAGGCACGGCGCGGCGTGTTCGTGCTGTTCGGCCCACGTCGGGCCTATGAGATGGCTTTGGCCCGCGCAGCTATCGAAGGGCTCATCGCGGCCATCGCGGCGCGGCGCATCACACCGGAGCAGAAAGCAGAGATCACCTGCCTTTTGGTCGAGATGGAGCGCGCTACGGCGGATGGCATCCTTGAAGAGATCGTGAGCCTTAATGAGCGCTTCCACAACGCGATTGGCGCGGTCGCGCGCTGCGATTACCTCCAGACCCGGCTCGACAGCCAGCGGATGTATGACCATGCGCGGCGCATTGCCGTTCTCGGCGATGCCGAGGAGCGGCAGGCCGGTTACGACGAGCACAGCGCGATTTTCGAGGCGATTGCCAGCCACCAGCCCGATCTCGCGGAGAGCCGCATGCGCGCACATATCCTGCGCTCGGCCCGCAACTTCCTCCACCATGTCTTCGGCACCGGCCTGAACGAACAGGATTATCTCTCGTGACGATGTTGGATCGCATCACCCCGGCGCTGCGCGGCATTTCGGGCGTGCATGTCACGCCCTATCTCGCCTCGGGCGAACCGGATTGGGCCGGCATGGCCGATATCGTGCGCGCCATTGCCCGCGCGGGCATCCACAACATCGTCTCCGCCGGAAACACCGGCGAGTTCTACCCGATGACGATGGCGGAGATCGAAAAGAGCCACGCGGTTGCGGCGGAAGCAGCGGCAGGACAATCGCTGGTGACTGCGGGCATCGGCCGCGCGCAGCGCGAGGCCATCGCGCTGGGCAAGGCGGCGGCGAGGGCGGGTTGCGATGCTGTGATGGTGCATCATCCGCTCGATCCCTTCGCCGCGCCCCAATCGCAGGCAGATTACATCCTGGGCATCGCCGATGCGCTGGAACGCCCGATCATCGCCTATATCCGCTCGGATGCGATGGGCGTGAAGGACCTCGTTCGCGTGGCGACCCATGCGAATGTCGCGGGCGTGAAATTCGCCTCCACGAACCTGATGCTCCTCGCGGAATGCATCCGCGCGAGTGCCGGCAGCAAGGCGGTGTGGATCTGCGGCCTCGCCGAGGGCTGGGCCGCGCCGTTCTACGCGCTGGGCGCGAGGGGCTTCACCTCCGGCCTCGTCAATGTCGTGCCGGAGACCTCGCTCGCGATCTGGAAAGCGCTGGAAGCGGGCGATTACGAGCGCGCGCGCCGTCTCGTCGATGGCATTGCCGGCTTCGAGGCGATGCGCACGAAATACGGCAACGGCGCGAATGTCACCGTGGTGAAGGAGGCGCTCGGCCTCATGGGCCGCCCGGTCGGCCCCGTGCGCCTGCCCGGCCTGCCTGAACTCAATGCCGCCGAGAAGGCCGAGCTTGCGGCGATCGTCGCGGGCTGGAACGCCCTGCGCGCCGCCGCCGAATAACTGCCGAGAGCCCCGATGACCCGCAAAACGCCTGAAACCCTGCGTTCCGCCCGCTGGTTCGCACCCGATGACCAGCGTTCCTTCGGCCATCGCAGCCGCATGAACCAGATGGGCTATGACGACGCGGAGTTTAAGGGCCGCCCGATCATCGGCATCATCAACACCTGGTCGGATTTCGCCCAGTGCCACGCCCATTTCAAGACGCGCGTGGAGGATGTGAAGCGCGGCGTGCTGATGGCCGGCGGCTTCCCCGTGGAGCTTCCCGCCATCTCGCTTTCCGAGAGCACCGTGAAGCCCACTACGATGCTCTATCGCAACTTTCTCGCGATGGAGACGGAAGAACTCATCCGCTCGCAGCCGGTCGATGGCGTGGTGCTGATGGGCGGCTGCGACAAGACTACGCCGGGCCTCATCCTTGGCGCCACGAGCGCAGGCCTGCCCGCCATCTTCATGCCCGCCGGGCCGATGCTGCGCGGCAATTTTCAGGGCAAGGCGCTGGGTTCCGGCTCGGATATGTGGAAGATGTGGGAGGAGCGCCGCGCAGGTCGCCTCTCGGAGAAGGAATGGAGCGCCGCGCAGACCGGTATCGCGCGCTCCTATGGCGTCTGCATGACCATGGGCACAGCGGCCACGATGACCGCGCTGGCCGATGTTCTCGGCCTCTGCCTGCCCGGCACATCCTCTATTCCCGCGGCGGATGCGAACCATATCCGCATGGCCTCGGAATGCGGGCGGCGCATTGTCGAGATGGTCTGGGAGGATTTGACGCCTGCTAAAATCCAGACTCGCGAGGCCTATCTCAACGTGATCAATGTCGCGATGGCGCTCGGGTGCTCCACGAACACGATCATCCACATTATCGCCATGGCGCGGCGCGCGGGGCAGATGATTACGCTTGACGATTTCGACGCCGCGAGCCGCAAGGTGCCCGTGCTCGCGAATATCCGCCCTTCCGGTTCGACCTACCTCATGGAGGATTTCTACTATGCGGGCGGGCTTCTCGGCCTGATGAGCCGGATGACGGAGCATCTCGACCTGACCCAGCGCAATGTCGCGGGGGAGACCTGGGCCGAGAGCCTTCAGGGCGCTAAGGTCTTCAATGACGACGTGATCCGCCCGCTCGACAACCCGATCTATCGCGAGGGCGCGCTGGCCGTGCTCAAGGGCAATCTCGCGCCGAAGGGCTGCGTGATGAAGCCATCCGCCGCCGCGCAGCACTTGTTGAAGCATGCGGGACCCGCGCTTGTTTTCGATGATTATGCGAGCCTGAAAGCCAATATCGACCGTGACGACCTCGATGTGACGGCGAATACCGTGCTCATCCTGCGCAATGCGGGTCCGCTCGGCGGGCCGGGCATGCCGGAATGGGGCATGCTCCCCATCCCCCGCAAGCTGCTGAAACAGGGCGTGAC